>JAIEPU010000120.1 GCA_019748235.1 bacterium | reverse complement strand
AACTTCAAGTCATCGGCCGGGGAAGTGTGGAAGAGATCGACGTCTTTCCTGGAAAGCCTTGTAACAACAAGCTCGCAGGGAACGTCGTCGATATCTGCCCGGTCGGAGCGCTCTGCAGTAAGGACTTTCTTTACAAGAAGCGAGTCTGGTGGCTGAAATCGCAAGATTCCGTCTGCGCATCGTGCAGCACGGGTTGCAGCATTCGGGTGGACCAGGACGAAAACGTTGTCCAACGGCTGAAGCCGCGTGAGAATCCTCTCGCTCAGGGGAATTTCATGTGCGATGAAGGCCGCTTCGGTTTCAAGTACATTCATGATCCCTCGCGTTTGACGGTGCCGGCCATCAATGCGAAGGGGGCGACCGTTGCCTCTATGGGAACGAACGGTCACGCGTCAAAGGGCGCTGACGCCGCTGCTGACCTCACGTTTATCGATCCTTGGCCGGCGATTCTGCAGCTCGTTCGGGGCGAGATCGATCGGGCTGCCGCCAACGATCCAGAGAAGTTCGTGATCGTCCTATCCCCCTTCATGACTTGTGAAGAGGCGTATCTTCTCGCGAGTTATGCGAAGAGCAAGAGTCCGCAAATCCGTCTCGCACTTGGTCCCGTGCCAGTGGTGGGGGAGGACGACCGCTATCCCAAGGACGCTCACGGCAATAACCCACCGATCGAGAAAACGCGGTTCACCATTCGTGCGGAAAAGTGTCCGAATCGGATCGGTGTCGAAGAAGTGATCAAACACTACGAAGGGAAAGTCACCGGCTTTGCGGACGTTCTCTTGGCAGCGAAGCGTGGCGAATTTAAGGGAGCGTATCTCGTCGGTGGTTATCCATCCGCTTGGATCACCGACGAGGATGCCAAGGCATTCTCTGGGATGGAGACGCTCATCGTTCAGGACATACTTCCGTCACCCCTTACCGCGATCGCGAAATTCGTCCTAGCAGGTGGTTCCTTCGCTGAGCGCGAAGGAACTTTCGTGAATCACGGCGGACTTGCTCAGGCGATCCGCCCGGCCGTTCGTCCCCCAGGAGAGGCAAGGCCGGACGGGCGAATCTTCATGGAACTGGCTGGTCGAACCGGTCTGTTCCATGCCGCTTCGCTTCGAAACGAAATGGCGGAGAACATTCCATTCTTCCGAAATCTTGGCGACGGAGAACTTGGAGAATGGGGTTGCAAGCTCGTCGAAGATGCTCAACCCGCACCGACTGTTTAATTCACAAGCTGGAAGTGAATGATGCTCGTTGAACTTTGGAATGAATATTGGCCTTTGTTGTCGGCCATGCTGGTGGTGTTGATCGCCATCCCGACACTCGGCCTCTACATGACGTACATCGAGCGGAAAGTGGCCGCTGCGATGCAGGACCGTATCGGGCCGAACCGCGTCGGACCGCTCGGACTGTTGCAGGCGGTTGCCGATGGGCTCAAGATTTTCCTCAAGGAACAAGTCGTCCCGGCACATGTCGACAAATGGATCTATCTGACCGCCCCCGCGATCGGCGTCGTAACATCGATGCTTGCCTTTGCGGTTGTTCCGTTCGGCCCCGTTTCTCCCGAAGGTCCACATACCGGATTTCGCTTTATCATCGCACCTGGGGTCGAGATCGGGCTGGTCTTCATCTTCGCCGTATCGAGTCTTTCGGCTTACGCGATCATCCTCGGCGGATGGGCGTCGAACAACAAGTACAGCCTTTACGGTGCCATCCGCTCATGTGCCCAATTCATCAGCTATGAGATTCCGCTGGGCATGTCGGTGCTCGGCGTTTTCGCGATCACCGGCTCGATGAATCTGGAAAAGATCGTCTACCAACAGTCAAGCTTTCTGGAATGGAACATTTGGTGGCAGCCACTGGCCGCACTCATCTTCTTCACCAGCGCCCTTGCCGAGTCGAATCGGCTCCCCTTCGACCTTTCGGAGTGTGAACAGGAACTTGTCGGCGGGTTCCACACGGAGTACAGCGGAATCAAGTTCGTGCTGTTCTTTCTCGCGGAATATACGCATGTGGTAACGATCAGTTTTCTCACGGTTCTCCTGTTCTTTGGGGGCTGGCACCTTCCGGGCCTGACGGACCCTGCGGACCCGACCGCGATGGGAACGGCCCTCAGGCTTTTGGTGCTACTGGCGAAAGTGGGAGTGGTCGTCTTCTTCATCATGATGCTTCGTTGGACCCTTCCACGCTTTCGCTTCGATCAACTCATGGGATTGGCATGGAAAGGCTTCATTCCTCTTTCCTTGTTTAACCTTCTGGGAGTGATGATCGTGATCTCCCTTGATCTCTCCCCTTATTGGATGACGCTGTTCTCGCTGATCGTTTTCTTGGTCGCCGGGGCGCTCAACGTGTCTCAGCTCAACAATCGTTTGCGAAGCCCGTCTTCCCCGACAATCCGCACTCGCGCGGAGGGAGCATACTGATGTCTGCCAAGCGAGAGAAGAAGGTGACTTGGGTCGAACCTCCAAAGATGGGGATCGCGGAGGCCTTGTACCTCCCCGCGATTGCCGAGGGGTTATCGACGACATTCAAGCACATGTTCCAGCCGCGAAAGACGAAGCAATATCCGGAAGAGACCCCGACACTCCCTCCGAACTATCGGGGCATCCACCGCCTCAATCGAGACGAGAAGGGACGTGTGAAGTGCGTCGCTTGTTTCCTTTGTGCGACGGCATGCCCGGCCAACTGCATTGACATCGTCGCGGCCGCCGCGCCGAAGGACGATCCTAATTGGGCCGACCGGGATAAGTATCCGGCCAAGTTCGTGATCGACGAACTCCGTTGTATCTACTGCGGCATGTGCGAGGAAGCTTGCCCAGTCGATGCCATCGAGTTGACGTCGATTTACAACATGACCGGCAAGAGCCGTGACGGCATGCTCTTTGATCGGGAGAAACTTCTCGACGTATTCGATGAAACGTCGAAGCGTCCGGGTGATCCGGTTCGAACGCACCGGGGCGCCCTTGGGCCCGCGTCGGAAATCATCGCCGGAGCACAAAAGTCTGCCGCTCCCATGAGCAACATCGGGGAGAAAGCCGGTCCATGAATCTTCCTATCGCTTCCCTCAACTCCGATGAATGGACGTTGGTGTCATGGGACACATCGTCCTTTCTCGTCGTCGTTGTCGCCGCCTTGGGTTATCTCCTTTTACAGAGTGGAATCATTCACTCGCGCGGCCGGGCATTCCTTGGACTGATTCTCATAGGCATTGCTGGAGGGATTGCTGCCTATCGGGTGGGAGCGCATCCGGAACAACTTTTGTTCCTCGGATTCACCGCGTTGGCAACCGCTGGTTCGATTGTCTTCCTTGTGTTCAGGCAGCCGGTTCATTGTGCGTTGGGATTCGCCGTCACGGTGCTCGCGACCTGCGGTCTCTTCTTTCTGCAATCCGCGCCATTCCTCGCGGCGGCAATGATGATTGTCTATGCGGGAGCGACGATCATCATCTTTCTATTCGTTCTCATGTTCGCGCATCGGTCGACGCTCGCGAACTACGACATTCGCCTTTCAAGCCCGGTGACGTCTGCCGCGGTCGCTGCCGTGCTTCTGACGATCTTGGTGTACGCGATTCGACAGCCTGATGCGTTGCCCTCTCCAAGGCCCAGCGAAATGCGTCCGTTCAGTAACGAGACTCATCGGCTCGAGCCCAGCAGCACAGCGACACTCGGTCGATCGCTGTTTTCCGATTATCTCTGGAGCGTGGAATTGGCCGGGACGCTTCTTCTCGTTGCCGTGATAGGGGCTATTGCCGTGGCGCAACGTTCGCCGGAGGGAGATGCATGAATCTCTTGACGGAACACATCCTCATCGCGGGAGCGATCCTGTTTTGCGTGGGTCTGCTCGGGTTTCTCACCCGTCGCAGCATGATCCTGATGTTCCTGTCGCTCGAGCTGATGCTCGCGGGCGTATCGCTTAATTTTATCGCCTTCTCTCGGCATCACGACAACTACCAGGGGCAGGTATTCGTCATCTTCGTGCTGACGATCGCGGCATGTGAGGCGGCGATCGCGCTTGCCCTCATCGTTGCTCTCTACCGCCAGAAGGCGACGCTCGATATCAGGTCGTGGCATGAACTGGGTGAAGTCACCCCCGAAGTGGACCGGATCGAACGGAATGAGATGCCTTTCGAACATCCGGATCTCAGCTTCCCCACGCTGACTCCTGCTGGTCTCGATCCCACAGTCAGCCCCGCACCCGATCGTGGGTCGGCCAACGGTGTTTCACGGAATCAACCTGCAACCCAGAAAGAGGTGACGACCCATGCCTGATATCGTCTGGCTGATCCCTCTGGGGGCGCTGGTGGGAATGCTCGGCTGCGTGCTGGTCCGATTGATCGGCGGCGGCGAAATGGCAAAGGCGCCGGCGGTACTCGGCCTTGGGGTCTCTGCTGTCGCCGCGCTTTGGGTTGCTTTCGCGCGTCCTGGTAGCGCGCCTCTCGAAATTTACGAAGGCTATCGCTGGATCGACGTTGGGGCCTTCTTTGTCAATGTTGACATTAGAGTCGATGCGCTTGCCTTATTTCTTCTAGTTGTCGTAACCGGGATCAGTTTTCTGGTCGCGTGCTACTCGGTCGGCTACATGCACAAGGATCGCGGCTATGGGCGATACTTCGCGGTCTTCTCGGGTTTTGTGTTTTCGATGACGATGCTCGTCCTCGCGGATAATTTGCTCGTTCTCTTCGCTTTCTGGGAAGGGGTCGGCGTCTGCAGTTATTTGCTCATCGGCTTTTGGTATGAGAGACCGAGCGCAGCCGCCGCCGCGACCAAAGCGTTTCTCGTCAATCGAATCGCAGACTTCGGTTTGCTCATCGGCATTCTGTTGTTAGGTCACGTCGTTGGGCAAGTGAACGCGAACGGCTCGTTCCTCGAACGCTTTGATTACGAGACGATCTTCTCCCTCTCCAATGAAATTGCGGCTGAGCATTCAATGCTCCTCGGCATCATCGGGTCACTCCTTTTGCTTGGAGCCATTGGCAAATCGGCGCAGTTCCCGCTGCATGTGTGGCTTCCCGATGCGATGGAAGGACCGACGCCGGTCAGTGCACTCATTCATGCCGCGACGATGGTGACCGCGGGTGTCTATTTGCTCGCCCGCATGTCTCCATTGCTGGTATTGACGCCCGGCGTGCTCATGACGGCATCGGTGCTCGGCGGAATCACCGCTTTACTCGGGGCCTTGATCGCCCTCTTCCAGCACGACTTGAAACGAGTACTCGCGTACTCGACGGTAAGCCAACTCGGTTACATGTTCCTCGGAATCGGATGTGCCGCCTCGGTTGATCTGGTGGGCGTGGCCGTGATGGCCGCGATGTTCCACCTCTTCACGCACGCCTTTTTCAAGGCACTCCTGTTCCTCTCGGCAGGCAACGTCATGCACGCGATGGGTGATGTGATCGATATGCATCGCTTCGGTGGGCTGCGAAAAGTGATGCCCGTCACGAATATCGCATTTCTCGTCGGAGCAATCGCCCTTTCGGGTATTCCACCTCTCGCAGGCTTCTGGAGTAAAGATGCGATCTTGAGCGTGGTGGAACGTGCTTCTGAGGCAGGTCCGGCGCGCGGTCTTTATGCAGTGCTGCTTTTCGTCGGATTCTTCACCGCACTGTTAACGGCCATCTACACATTCCGGGCTTACTTCCGGACGTTCTGGGGCGAAACTCGCCTCCCTGAGGAAGCGGGACATCACGCACACGAGGCGGATACGACCATGCTGTTGCCGATCGCGGTCCTGGCGATCGGAAGCATCCTCGTCGGTTTCCTCGGGCCGGCCGGTTGGGTCGATTCATTCCTGAGTAGAACACCTCATCTGCCCGAGGCCCATGAGCATGGCGAGAGTTCGATCG
Source organism: bacterium (assembly GCA_019748235.1). Lineage (GTDB taxonomy): Bacteria > Planctomycetota > Planctomycetia > Kolteriales > Kolteriaceae > JAIEPU01. The sequence goes on along the minus strand of JAIEPU010000120.1, from coordinate 50,098 downwards.
TGATGTTGCTGTCCGCGATCCTTGGATTAAGCGGAGCGGTTTTCGCGTATTTCACTAGGCCAAAACTTGGGGCCGTGCCAGTCGACAGTGGTTTCAAGCGGGCAGGAGCGAATCGCTTTTACATCGACGAAATCTACGGCGCGTTCGTCGTTCTGCCGCTTCAAGCGATCTCATCTCTGTTGGCGTGGTTGGATCGCACCGTCGTCAATGGCCTATTCGAGTTCATCGCGACCATTCCGCGAGCATTGGGAGCGGCGATTCGACAAACGCAATCAGGAATTGTTCAGTCGTATGCCTTGCTGATGGCGGTCGGAATCGTGGTCTTATTGATCACGATCGTTCGGCAATAACTGAAGCGAGTTCACGCAACCTCCTCGGCGATGCCGACGAGGAGATGCTGGGAGTGGTTCATGGATCCTCTTTTGCCCGCGATCATCCTGACGCCGATAGCCGGCGCGGTCGCGATTCTTGTCTTATTTCGAAACGACCCGAAGCGAGGTCCCTTAGCCGCCTGCGCAGTGGCCGCTCTTACGCTCGTGTTGAGTATTTCACTCGCCGATAAAGTCTCGAAGGCTCCAATTCCGACCGGCGAGAACGGGCCCGTCGAACCTCGCGTCTCTTTCGCGACAGATTGGCTGAGCATTGATCTTCCCGTCATCACGGCAGGAAAGAAGGTCCATTGGCCCCTCTGGCTTGGTGTGGATGGTCCAGGATTGGCGATGGTGCTTTTGACTTCGGTGGTGACGCTTTCGACATTGCTCATCTCATCACGTCTCATTGATCATCGAGCGACTGATTATGCCGCGATGATCCTTCTGACTTCCGCAGGGATGTTGGGCGTATTCCTCTCGATGGACCTTCTACTCTTTTACATTTTCTTTGAGTTGACCCTTATTCCTCTGCTTGTCCTGATCACGGTGTGGGGAGAGAAGGGGACTGCCTGGCCAGCGGCTCGAAAGTTCCTCCTCTACACGCTCGCGGGAAGTATCCCGATGGTGGTAGGCTTCGCGGGGATTGTGTTCGCTGTCACTGACTCGGCCGGCATTGATGCCACTGTTTCGATCCCTGCGATCGCGAAGGCGGTGGCCCATCAGCACGTTGAATTCAATCATGCGGCAGGAGCTGTCTCCGACAAATTGCTCAGCGCGGAATCAACCCAATGCTGGTTCTTCGGGCTCGTTTTCCTCGGTTTCGGTATTAAGATGGCCCTGCTGCCATTTCATTCCTGGCTACCCACCACCTATTCTTCGTCCCATCCGACGACGACGGCCATTCTCGCCGCAGTGGTTTTGAAACTCGGCATCTTCGGATTTCTTCGAGTGGCATTGCCGCTCCTTCCGCTTGCCGTCGAAGATTACGCCATTCCGCTCATTGGTTCGCTTGGCGCCGTCGCCGTGGTGTTCGGTGCTCTGGTGGCGCTGGCTCAGCGAGATCTTCGTCTGTTGCTGGCGTATAGCAGCCTCAGCCACGTCGGGTTTATCACGCTCGGACTATTCTCACTTACCGTCGAAGGGGCGAGCGGCGCAACGCTGCAAATGGTTAATCACGGTTTGACGACCGCGGCACTCTTTCTCCTGGCGGCGGTGCTTATCGATCGACGTCGTAGTTCGGATTTAGACAGCGCTCCGCTCGGATTGGCATCGATCTATCCACGACTGGCAGTCCTCTTCGTTTTCTTCACTCTGGCCGGGACCGGTGTTCCAGGACTCAATAACTTCGTCGGCGAAGTCCTCGCCATCTCCGGAATGCTGTCTCGTTCGCCGTTCCTTGCGGTGGTGGCGGCGACAGGAATCGTGCTCGGCGCATGGTACGCCCTACGGCTGGTGCAACGGCTCCTGTTCGGGAAGCCCAATCTCGGGGTTTTGGCGGGCTATCGTGGCGCCGATTTGGGTGTGCGTGAACTCAGTTCACTGCTTCCCATCGCGGCAGTCTGCCTAGCCATCGGGGTCGCGCCGAACTGGGCGATGAAAATGATCGAACCGGACGTGAAAGCTTTGGTCTCGCAATTTGAACCAACGCCGACTGCGAAATCGGAAAATGTCGCGTCCTTGGCGGATCGTTCGAAGGTAACGGAGGATCATCAGTGAGCAGTGCGATAGAGACGATTGCAAATTCCGCTCGTCTGGTGATTCCCGCCTCGACGATGTTGCTATCAGGGTGCGCCTTTTACGGGGTCGCCGCCGTCGTTGATCCTCCAAAGCCCAATCAGATTCAAACGTATCGACGTTGTTGGGGATGGGGGGCGCTTGCCGTATGGCTTCTCGTAACGGCGCTCAGTTTTTCCCGAAGTGACGTCAATCTTGATGTCGCCTCCGGGCTCTTTCGATTCGACTCCGTTTCTCTTGCGGCCGAGAGGCTGACATTGCTCGGGGGACTGATCACGATTCTCATTGGATGGTCCTCCGTCTCCGCGCGGGCGCTCCCGGAATATTACGGCAGTCTTGCCATCATGCTTTCGGGGCTCATGCTCGTCGGGTCCGCCAACGATTTGACGACGCTGTTCCTCGGGCTGGAACTCGTGAGCATTCCGACCTATGTATTACTCGCTATCGCCAGGGGAGATCGAGCCGGCCGTGAATCGACATTGAAATACTTCTCGCTCAGCAGCTTTTCCTCCTGCTTTTTTCTACTCGGAGCGAGCTACCTTTACGGTTTGGCGGGTTCGACTGATTTGATCACCATTCACGAGGTGGTGGGGTCGCGAGAAACGCTGATGGGTGCCGTGGCACTGATTGCCGTCATTAGCGGATTGGCCTTTCGAATCACGGCTGTCCCGTTTCACTTCTATGCACCTGACGTCTTTCAAGGGACGACGGTTCCGCTGGCGGCGATCCTGGCGTACCTTCCCAAGGTAGCGGGCGTTATCGCCATTATTCGAGTGGTCGGTGTGGGGACCAATGAGCTTTCCTCCACCGCAGAATACATCCTGTTAATACTGGCTGTACTCACGATGACCGTGGGAAATTCGTTGGCGCTTGTTCAATCGAAGTTGATTAGGCTGCTCGCGTATTCAAGCGTCGCCCACTCGGGATACATCCTCGTCGGCATCGCGGCAGGGATTAATGGAATTGCTCCGTTGGAGCCGGTCTACTTTTACTTGGCGGCTTATGCGGTCATGACGCTCGGTGTCTTCGCGATTATTGCGGGAGTGGAATCAACTGGGCAGAAGATCGAAAAGATAGATGATCTCGCCGGGCTCGTTCAACGATTCCCGGCCGCCGCGGCGGCGCTCGCCATTTGTCTCACGAGTTTGATCGGTCTTCCCCTCACGGCCGGCTTTTGGGCCAAGCTCGAAATATTCTTATCAGCGATCGCGTCTGACGATCTCCTCTTTCGTTGGGTGGCAGTCATCATGGCCGCCAATGCCGTGATTGCCGCGGGTTACTACCTCCGGGTTCTTGGCAAACTCTTCGAACCGGGCAGGGGAGGACTTCCTTCAAAACCGTGGGATCGATCATTGATCTATGCCACAGCCTTATGTGCTGTGCTTACCATCCTTTGGTTCTTCCAACCCAATCGTTTGATCTGATGCGATTCCCGTTCGATACGACCCCATAAGCCTTTGGTGTCTCGACGACAATAAGGTCGTGTCGAACGTCATCGTTGCCAGGATGGGGCGAACGGACGCGCGGTTACTCCGAACGCGTACATCGTCATTTATCGTTCCTTCTAAACCGTTACGGCACGACTTCTTGATCACACCATGGACGCCGGCAATCTGACCTGCTCCAATAGCGTCTTCATCGATTGTGTTCAATTGCGGGGAAGGGAACCAATGTACTGTTTTTCCATTCAGCGACGCTTTTCACTGGTGATGTTTGTTGTTGCCGTCACCTTTGCGTGTCTCGATGAACTGCGGGCTCAACAAAAGGGATCGAATCCCGAACTTGCTCCAGTCGCGGCGAGGATGAAGGAGTTTGTTGACCAGGGAGAATTGGCCGGCGCGGTGACGCTCGTGGCAAAGAATGGAAAGATCGTCCATCTGAATGCCGTCGGTTGGGAGGATCGCGAGAAGAAGCAGGCGATGCGATCCGATTCTCTGTTTTCGATTGCTTCAATGACCAAGCCGATCACCGCGGTGGCCGCGCTCATGCTTGTCGAGCAGGGAAAGTTGTCGCTGGATGAACCGGTTGCGAAATGGCTGAAGGAGTTCGATACCGATCGTGGCCGGACGATCACGCTTCGGCATTTGCTGACTCACACCTCCGGGCTAGTGGGAAATCAACAGAACGTCGGTTCTCTTGCGGAGACCGCTAAGGAGATCGCGGGCCGACCGATCGCTTTCGCGCCAGGAAAGGCTTGGGCGTATAGCCCTGGAATTTCTGTGACCGGCCGATTAGTCGAAGTCGCATCGGGCGAAACGCTCGAACAGTTCCTTTCGAAGAACATCTTTACTCCTTTGAAGATGATCGACACAACTTATCATCCCAATGCCGATCAACTCATGCGACTTGCGCAGCTCGACAAAGGGAAGAATCTGGAACGGGCCGACAACTGGTTCCTTGGGCCGCTTGAAAATCGCTCGCCGAACCCCTCAGGCGGTCTGTATTCAACCGCAAACGATCTCTTCCGCTTCTATCAAATGCTTCTCAATGGAGGTGAACTTGATGGTGTGCGGATTCTCTCCAAAGAGATGGTGGCTGAGATGACGAGGCCTCAAACCGGCCAATTGAAAGCGGGCTTCGTCCCAGGGAGTGTTTGGGGGCTTGGTGTCGGAATCGTTCAAGAGCCGACCGGAGTGACGTCGACACTGTCCACTGGCTCATTTGGTCATGGGGGACTCTATGGGACGCAGGCGTGGGCTGATCCGAAAAAGAAGGCGATCTATATTCTGCTCATTCAGAAGATCGGAATTGTGAACAGTGATGCGTCTCCTTACCGGAAGGCTTTTCAAGAACTCGCAGGGAAAGAGATCAACGAATAGAAATCGATTCGGTCGGTTATGCGACGCGGGAAAGAATGCTTTTCCGCAGTTGCTCTTGCAAACTGGCCGCTTCGTGATGAAGGCGATCCACGAGTGCTAAACGCTCTTCGGCGGCCGTCTTATACATCTCGACTTGTGCTTCGAGCTCTCCGATATGCACCGCTTGACTTCGTATCGCTTCGTCAATCTGCGATTGTTGCTCATTATTCGCCGAGAAATCGATGAGTGAGCGAACTCGAAGGAGAGGCTGTTGAAGTTTCGCGCATTCATTGTGGAGCCGATGAATCAATTCGAGTCTCTCATCGGCAGCCTTTCGAAACACCTCGACTTGTAATTCGAGTTCCTTGACGCGATGAAGATCCGCCTGAGTCGGCTCTTGGAACTTGATGGGCTGCTCGCTGGCTCCAAGCACCGCGGAGCAGAACGAGATCGCCTTTGCGATGTCATCGATTCCTAATTTCTCTCCATCGACATGTAGTGCGATTCCATCGAATCCGAAGGGTACGGAACGAAGCCGTGCCGGAGGAGAAATGCGGAAAGGAGCATCAAGCTGCGTTTCCGCAAACCATTTCTTCGTCTCGGGCACGTCAGAGAGTGACTGATGGATCAGTTCGAGTCGGCTTTTCCATTCATTCTCGTCCGCCGCCCAAAGTGCACTCACGTAAAGCGTTGCCAGTTGCTTACGATCAATTTTCAGCGAATCATCGTCGGCGAAGAGGACCTCCTTGGCTTCCTGGAAAGAGTCTGCGACCGAAATAGACGGGAAGAGGGAGAGGTCCGGAACAGTGCGATGCCTTTTGATTTTCGCTTGCGCGTTCAGGACCTTGTAGTCCTCGGCGATGTCGTTCTTCTTTTTAAGGAGATGTGTCGCGATGCCGTTACTCTTGCCCGATACGCCGGCGATCGACATCGGCATGCCGATCGAGAGATACTCTCCCGTGACGGCTCCGACGGCAAATCCCGTGTACACGTCGGGATCAGGCGTTCGAAACACGCGACCCGTCCTCGTTCTAAGCTCATCGAGGACGGAGCGATGCACCATCGAAGTATAGACTGAAGGGAGGGTGGTATAACAGGCGCTGAAATTGATGACTTTCGCGGCCATCTCTCGGAAGGAAATGTGTTCCTTCGTGGGGGACATCGGAAGTCGCAGGTAGTAGGCGTCGGCAGTGATGGCAACATCCGGCCACGCATAAAATGCCGAACTCCATTTGACTGCCCGTTCATTCGTTCCCGCCAAGAGTCGGTGCAATTCTCTGAGGGCGAAAGGCATCAACCCATCATCATCCCCCAAGACGTGAATGAATTGACCTTTCGCATGACTGATCGCGAATTCCCAGTTGTCGGGCATCGACAACGTTTGTGGCGGCTGAATCACTCGAACGTGGGGAGAGGAAACTGTCTTCAAGAATGCGGCCGTTTCTGGTCCGTCTGAGTTGTTGCAGACGATGACTTCGAAGTCGTCGAAGTCCTGGGCCAGACAGGAATCGATAGCGAATCTGAGCGTTCGCGGACGATTTCGGGTCGGAATAACGATGCTGAAGAAAGGGCTGGCCATCGTCACGGGATCCTTTGTCACTTTCGATCGATCACGATGTATAGCCCCGGTGAATAACGTGTGATAAGCGATCAATTCCTGGTTTTGATCGAAAGAGGAGAATAGGGACTCTTTTGATTTGAGTGAAGGGGAGAATTGCGGGTTTGATGGAATAAGTTCTCTTCACGCAAATCGAATGTTTGGTAAGAGTTCGATCTGGGCCATCACGTGGAGGTCGCGTGGCGGCAACGGTACGTCGCGCGCGTGGTAATACGGCCCGCGAATTCACGCCTCGCATGAGGATCAGGTCGCATGATTCGAAGAATTTATGCCAGTCCATCGCAGAATACGAAAATTGCCACCCAGTGTGTCGGCTGCGACGCGGAAGGGCTGAATTCCGTGCTCGATTTAGGGCAAATGCCATTGGCGAATGCGATATTGCCAATGGCATCGAGTCTCGATCGTGAGCCTCATTTTCCGCTCGAACTCTGCTTCTGTCCGAAATGCTCGCTGGTGCAGATTTCGGTACGCGTCGCCCCCGAGGATATCTTCAGCGAATACTGTTATCACTCGTCCTACTCCGACACCATGGTCGAGCATGCCCGTTGTTTGGCGGAGAAGATGACCCGCGAATACGGGCTCGGTTTCCCAAGCACCGTCATGGAGGCGGGTAGCAACGACGGTTACCTGCTTCAGTGGTATCGAAAGATGGGGATCGACGTGCTCGGGATCGAGCCGGCCCAAAAAATTGCGAAGCTGGCGATTGAGCAGCGAGGTGTCCCGACGCTGGCTGAGTTCTTCGGGACCGAATGCGCGAAAGAGCTTGCGGCAGACGGCCGGCAGGCAGACGTGTTTCACGCTCACAATGTACTGGCCCACGTTCCTGACTTGAATGGATTCATCAAGGGAATCTCGATCCTTCTGAAGACAGACGGCGTTGCCCTCATCGAGGCGCCCTACGTCGTCGACATGATCGAGCACCTTGAGTTCGACACGATCTATCACGAACACATTTGTTATTTCTCGCTGACCGCGCTTGTGCACGCATTCGCTCGACATGGGATGAAGATCATTGACGTCGAACGAATTAAGATTCATGGCGGTTCGCTTCGCATCACCGCCGCGCGGGACGTGTCTTCACGCGGACCGAGCGCAAGGGTGTCTCAATTGCTTGCAGAAGAGCGGACGAGGGGTGTCGACCGATTGGATTACTATCGCGATTTCGCTCAGCGCGTCGATCAGCTTCGAGAATCGCTGCTCCAGATGTTGCAAGGACTCAAGGAATCGGGACATCACTTGGCGGCATACGGTGCTTCTGCCAAGGGAGCGACGCTTCTCAATTACTGTGGTATCGGTCGGGACTTGCTCGATTTCGTCGTTGATCGGAACCCGGTCAAGCAAGGGCACCTCATGCCGGGATGTCATCTGCCTATCCGCGATCCCAAAGCTCTCATTCATGAAATGCCGTCGCACGCGCTGCTTTTGACCTGGAATTTTGCGGAGGAAATCCTTTCTCAACAAAGTGAATATCGAGAGCGCGGCGGGAAGTTCATCATTCCCGTCCCCAAGCCGGTGATTGTGTAAGGCGAACGATTGATGAACTGGATTCCGACGTCGCTCGCGGGAGCTTATGTTCTCGAGCCCGAGCGGAAGGAAGACGAACGAGGTTATTTTGCCAGGGTATGGTGTGATCAAGAGGCCGCCGATCACGGTCTAATGCTCCGATGGGTCCAGTCAAATACTTCGTTTAATGTGCATGCTGGTACGGTGCGCGGGCTCCATTATCAGTCGCAACCGTTTCCCGAGGCTAAGCTCGTTCGTTGCACTCGCGGAGCCTTGTTTGACGTGATTGTGGATCTGCGTGGATCGTCGCCGACGTATGGTCGGTGGTTCGCCGTCGAGCTGAGCGAAAAAAACGGCCGATCGATGTATGTGCCGAAAGGATTTGCCCACGGCTTTCAGACGTTACTGGATGCGACGGAAGTGTCGTATCAAATGTCGGAGGTCTTCCATCCAGAAGTAGCTCGCGGGATTCGTTGGGACGATCCCAGAATCAACATTGCCTGGCCTCGGTGTGACGAGCGGATCATCTCAGAGAAGGATCAGGCATTGCCGCTGCTTCGTGACTGCGGCGCCCCCTTTCTGTGATCGAAGGCATCGATTGATTCAGTAGACTCAATAGGTCAGCCGCGAGTGGCCCCGTTGTCAGAGGATGTTCACGTGCGAATTACCGTCGATACCGAAGCTCGAGTGCTTGAGGTGAATGACAAGGGAGCGACAAAGTCGATTCCTCTCTTCTCGGCAGAGGCATTCGACATCGTGAGCCGGGAATGGATCAACGTCGGCTGGGCCGTGAAATATGTCTATTCGTTCTCTTGGCTCGGCCGGCCGATCATTCAGCTCCCAGACGACATGATTCGCATTCAGGAAGTCGTCTTCGGCGTGCAACCGGACGTCATCATTGAAACCGGCGTCGCTCACGGCGGATCGCTGGTCTTCTATGCCACGCTTTGCAAAGCCATGAGCAAAGGGAGAGTGATTGGAATCGATATCGAAATCCGCCCGCATAATCGAAAGGCGATCGAATCTCACTTCCTATTTGACTACATCACACTCATCGAAAACAGCTCCATCGACTCCAAGACAGTGGACGAAGTAAAGTCGCTCGTGCAGCCAGGCGAGACCACGCTGATCTTGCTCGATTCAAACCATACGAAAAATCACGTGCTTGCAGAGCTAGAGGCGTATGCGCCACTCGTGTCGCCTGGTTCTTACATCGTCTCGATGGATGGGATCATGCGGCAGGTGGCGGACCTGCCTCGGAGTAAACCAGAGTGGGTAACGGACAACCCGATCGAGGCGGTGAACGAATTCCTAGCGAAGGACTCACGGTTCGAACTTGTCGAGCCACCATTTCCGTTCAATGAAGGGGAAGTGACGAACCGCGTCACCTATTGGCCTAGCGCATTTCTCCGCCGTAAGGGATAAGCGTCAGCCAGATTTGGCCGGCAAGAGACCTCTGTTTCGAACCAATCTTTCGAACAAGTTTATTCCATTTCTAGTAACGATGTTCCTCAACGGGATCGAGACCTTGTGAAGGACGTGGAGTTTCGAAAGTTGCTCTCAGTACAACGAGATCTCCAATGATACTGTGCATTCCCGCGAAAATATCGTTGGCTGATTCGACTTGAAAATAGAGCGGTGAATCTTTCCACCCAATTTCGTCGAATGGAACTCCGTCTTTTGGATCTGCCACTCCGACACGAAGCTGATAACGACCCGCTAAAAGCGGAAGCTCTGCAATCACAGCGCTGACCTCAAATTCGCCTTTGGGAAACGACATCTCAGTACCATGATGCCCAACAATCGCCGTGCCGATCGCGATGGCACCATCAGCAGTGAAAAATGAGAATCCCCAACTGATTGGATAGAGATCGATTAGTGATTGATAGCGGAGAGTGATCTTGGCGGGCATTCCTGTTTTTAGTTTGTCAGAAGAAATGGCGGCAATGGAGAGTCCTGTTAGAGCTAAAGGAGTTTCTTCCGACAGCGTTGATGTCGTCCGCGTCAGTTTAAACTGCGATGACCAGTTGACATCAGAAACTCCCGAGGCCGAAGATAATTTGTCAGGATTGCCCGGTGGCTGCTCGTTGTTTTGGTTCGAGTCGGCGAGTGACTGCTCCGTTGTCTTCTTCGTCTTTTGAACTGCTATCGAGTTGTCGGTTAATTCCTCTCCGGCAGAATGGCTTAGTACGGGAACCTGCGCACCAACGACATCTTCATTGAACTGTTCGACCGATTGCGTGTAGGCCTTGATTCCCTCAAAAACGTTTCCTTCGTACACGATTCGCCCTCGCTCCAAAACGATGACGCGATCACAGACGAATTGAACCGCATGGAGATCATGCGATACGAACAAAATGGAACCACCCGCTTCACGAAATTCATTGATGTGCCTGGTACACTTCCTTTTAAATGCCATATCGCCAACGGCAAGAACCTCATCGATCAGGAGGACATCCGGTTTCATCATGGCCGAAATGGCATAACCGAGTCTTGCCTTCATCCCGCTGCTGTACGTCTTGATCGGTTGTTCGATGAACTCTCCCACCCCGGCGAAAGCGATGATTTCATCCATCGAGGCAAGCGCTCGTTTGTGCGAAAAGCCGAGCATCGTGGCGCCCACCAAGATGTTTTGACGTCCGGTCAACTCTGGATTGAACCCAATACCGAGTTGGGTGATCGCGCCCATTTGAGCGGTGGTCTCGATCGTTCCTTGTGTAGGACGAAAACGACCCGTAAGGAGTTTGAGAAGGGTGCTTTTACCCGCTCCATTGTGACCGATGATTCCGAGACCCTCTCCCTTTTTGAGTTCGAGAGAAATGTTGCGAAGGGCCCAGATATCGTGATGTTCGTTGGTGTGTGGGATTCGTCCTCCCCCGAACATCTCCGCCAAAATGTCGCGCAGTGCGTCCGATCTTGAGCGGCTGTGCTCAAGCGTGTACTTTTTACTGACATCGTTGACTTTGATCAGGATTGACTCGTCTGCCATTGAATTCCTTTTGCCTGATCCGCCTATGCCTACAGGTCGATGTCCGCACCATGATCCTGCAATTTTACGCTGTAAAGAAATGAGTGCGAGAGATCATCTCGTGCGAGTTGAAGGATTCCATCCCGTCGTTCAAGAATGATAATCTCAGGTCAAGTCGACGAACCTAGGAAATCGTCGTCGTTGACAAACTATCCTCCGATCGCTCTGGAACCAACGGATATTTCTCATTTTCATCGACGCAAACTCAAAAGAACTCGATCGAGTCTCAGTTGGAGGATTGGGCCGTTCGCTCGCTCGTTCCTGAGAAATGAAAAGCAGGAGTTTGACCAGGACGATTGGCTCCCCTATGCCCAACAAAAAAGCCGAGCCATCCGTGAAGATGACTCGGCCTTGATTGTTGATGAGAAGATAGAACGCTCACCTGCGGTTTTGAGCCGCTATGCCTCGCGACGTTTTGCTCGCTTTGCGATTCCCCAGGCAACGAATGCAAGTGCGGCGATGGCGAGAAGGGTTGTGGTTCCTGCTTCCGGCACGGCGATCACGAAAACGCCAGAAGAGCCGTCGGTGAAGCTTGCCGCGAATGTGAGTTGGTTAAGATTGTTAAGAAATCGATGTGATAATCCTGGACGTTCAATTGAATTAATAGTTTTGAAGATATTTGGTGCAATTTCAATCGTATCGCCGTCTTGGACAATTGATTTGATGATTCCGGGGCTTGTCTCCGTGAAGAATCCATAGCTCAAATCACTGGGATCCGCTCCGGGTGAAATATTGTGAAATGTGGTGCCAAACACTAAAGCGTTCTGGCTATTAACTTCAAAACTCGAATACTGAAATACGTTGGTGAATTGAATTCCTGAGGGATGCCCAGGGACTTGGCCGCCATTTTGGGCGAGAATTCGAAATCCACCTCCTCCAATTTCAGTGATTAAGGCATCGCCGACATTTTTCAAATTTACGGTTGCGGTCAACTCGGCCGTCGAATCCAACAACGTGTCATAAATCTCTGAGACGACTTTTCCAGTTGATCCAGATAGAGCCGTGCCTTCCTGCAAAGCAATTTTAAAGCCGTTATTCGTCTCAACCAGATAGGCCATATCGTTTAAGGAGGTTATTCCCGAGCCTGAAAGTTGAACCTCAATGCCAGTCTTCCCTGAATCGCTGAATGTAACGGTATTTCCGTCGATATACCGCAATTGTAGCGATGGTGACAGCCCAGGGATTGGTCCGCCTGTTACGGCCCTTAGAGTGAGGCCTGAACCTCCCGCATCGGAGTAAAGACCGCTGACTTGACCCGATGGGGTAGTCACATCTCCAACAAATGCGATATCCCCAGAATTATTAATCTTGGGGACTGTAAAAGAAGTTTTAAAAACTCCATTCGTGATCCCAGGCGCACTTGCTCCAGGGCCCGCGACAAATACGAGTGGCCCGCCGATTGTTTTCTGCTCCCAAATTCCTTGAGCAGATATAACTCCAAGACTGAGCCCTTGGATCGTGCCCAATATTGCGATTTGTCCTTGATCGTTCATCGAGTAATTGGCACCGATGAATTTGGTGCCGTTGGGCATTCCAGGAGCAGCGCTATTCTGTCCTAGCAGGAGCACTGGTGTTGAAGTACCTTGTTGTATCCAAAGTGAATAGTTATTTGTAAAAGACGACGGGCGAGCCGTGAAGGCGACGATGTCTGCATTGCCAACCATTGATCCAGAAAAGCTATTGAACGTAGAAAACGTGGTTCCGGGAAAGCCTGGGACAGGGTCGCCAACCATAGCGACCGATCGCAGGCCCGTTCCCCCCGTCTCACTAAAAACTCCAGAAGTTCCGTTTTGATATACAACATTCCCAGAATCATTAATCGATGGCTTATAATCCGAACTGCCATCCAACACGACTGTTCTTACACCAAATCTCGTTGCAAAGGATTGCGCATTCGCCTGTTCCGTAACGATCACCATCGCGAAGAGGGTGAGCACGGCGATCCATACGGTGAGAGGATTCGGCAATCTACGGCGCAAATACATCTGGCGACACTCCTCTAATCGAGCTTAAGCGCAAGCTCGAGGCATGTAGGTAGAATGGAGCTTACTAGCTCCGAACGAATACAAAGCTCGATGCTAGAGATTGCTTTGACGCGTGTAAAGTTAATTGTGCGAGTGTATACCCAAAGTGGTATGTCGGATTTTTTGGAGTCATCGACCTTTTGAATCCTTGAAGCGCAACACACTTCCTCGAACACGCAATCGAACTCAGCGCAACTAAAAAGCCGAGCCATCGGTGAAGATGACTCGGCCTTGATTGTTCATGACTGAAGAAGCCGATTACTTGCGCTTCTCTTCCTCTTCCTTCTTTCGCCTCGCGACGATTTCTTCCTGAACGCTGCCTGGGACACGGGCATACTTCTCGAACTCCATTGAGAAGGTTCCCTTACCCTGGGTAGCGCTTCGGAGGTCGGTCGAGTAGCCGAACATATTCGCTAGCGGAACTTCCGCCGTGATGACGGTGAAGCCTTCGCGGGTTTCCGAGCCCATGATGATGCCGCGGCGAGAAGCGATTTCGCCGCCAACGGTTCCCTGGAACTCAGAAGGCGTTTCAATTTCGACCTTCATCACCGGTTCGAGAAGGACAGGCTTCGTCTTCGAGAAGTACTCGCGGAAACAGTCCATGGCGGTGACTTGGAACGCCATATCGCTCGAGTCAACGTCGTGGTAGGAACCGTCTTCCAAGACGACCTTGAGCCCGACGACTTCGAAGCCCGCGACCGGACCCTTCTTGATGATGTTGCGGAAGCCCTTCTCGACCGAGGGGATGTATTCGTTTGGAATACGTCCGCCGATGATCTTGTCCTCGAAGATGAAGTTCTCGCCTTCCTTGCGCTCTTCATCGGGAATCGGCATCATGCGGCCCTTGATGTGACCGTACTGACCCGAACCACCGGTCTGCTTCTTGTGCTTGTAATCGTAGGCCGTTTCCTGGGTCGGAGCTTCGCGATAGCTGACCTTCGGAGCGCCGGCGGTCACCGCACAATTGTATTCGCGGCGAATTCGCTCGAGATAGATTTCGAGGTGGAGCTCGCCCATACCGCTGATGATGGTTTCACTGGTTTCGGCATCGGTGCCAACACGGAAGGTCGGATCTTCCTTGCGGAAGCGCTGCAATGCCTTCGAAAGCTTATCGCTATCGGCTCGCTTTTCAGGAACGACGGCCAGCGAAATAACCGGCTCGGGAACGAACATGCTTTCGAGCGAGATCGGCGCATCGTCTTGGCAGTAGGTATCACCCGAGGCAGCGTCGATGCCGACGATGGCCACGATGTCGCCTGGGCCCGCTTCATCGATTTCGGCGGTTTCATCCGCGTGAATGCGGAGGATTCGGCTGAATCGCTGCTTCCGGCGTTGGCGGGTGTTGAAGTACTGTTCTCCCTTCTTCGCCGTACCCTGGTAGATACGGAAGTAGGTGACGGTACCGAATGGTTCGTCAACGAGCTTGAACGCCATGCCGATCATCGGGAGATTGGGATCGGGCTTGAGCTCAATCTTTTCCGCGCTTCGCGTATCGTTCGCCTGCATATGACGATCGAGAGGCGACGGAAGGTAGCGCGAGATCGCGTCCAAGAGGAGTTGAACTCCCTTGTTGCGATAAGCCGAGCCCATCATCACGGGGGTAACCTCGTGACTGAGGGTGGTCTGGCGAATGATCTTGTGAAGAAGCTCGGTCGGAACTTCCTTCTCCTCGAGCATGAGCTCCATCATCTCGTCCGAATACATGCTGAGCTTGTCGAGCATGTGCTGGCGAGCTTCGGCGGCTTCATCGGCGAATTTTTCAGGAATCGCTTCCTCGCGGATGTCTTCGCCTTTTTCCCCTTCGAAGAAATAAGCCTTCATGCCGACGAGATCGATGATTCCCTCGAGGTTATTCGACAGACCCATTGGAATCTGAATGGGAACGGCATTGACGCCGAGCTTTTCATGAAGCTGGCGAGTGACCGAGGTTGGATTGGCACCAGCCCGGTCGAGTTTGTTGATGAACGCAATGCGTGGCGTGTGGTAGCGCTTCATCTGGCGATCGACGGTGATCGACTGGCTCTGAACGCCTGCGACACTGCAAAGAACGAGAATCGCGCCATCGAGCACGCGAAGGCTGCGTTCGACTTCGACGGTGAAATCGACGTGGCCCGGAGTGTCGATGATGTTGATGGTGGTATCTTCCCAATGCACGGTGGTGCACGCCGCCGTGATGGTGATACCCTTTTCCTTCTCCAACTCCATGTGGTCCATCTTGGCGCCGTCGCCCCGGACCTCACCGATCTTGTGAATCTTGCCGGTGTAATAGAGGATTCGCTCGGTCAATGTGGTCTTGCCGGAGTCGATGTGGGCCGAGATCCCGATGTTTCGAAGTTTGGAGAGATCGGTCATCGTAAAAGTCCAATCCTGAAGGATCGTCCTGGGTTCCGCAGGTTCGATCACACGAAATTTAAAGTCGGTTGCGTCGCGTCGGGATTTCCCCGAATCGTCGGTAGGAGACCCTTTCACGCCGGGTTACCCTAAACCGATTCGATTGCGAATCGCCACAAGTGCTTTCTAAACAACACGTTCAAAAGACACAAGCGAGCTTGAGAGCTCATCTTTTCATATTGAACGAGATTCCCCCGGCTCGCCTTTCCTTAAGGAACTCAGCGAGAAGTATCGTTCGACCTAGTGGGTCGCAGGAGGAGTCAGAAAGCGCCAAGCAAGCTGCTAGAGAGCGCTCCCGTTGGCGGAATCCACCATCTCTCCCTCATTAAGCGAGAGAAACGATCATTCTCGTCCAACGATTTCGCTGTCTACTGGCTCTGCGCCATGAGCTTAGGCGAGAAACCGGGCCCACCATATTCCCCAATGGACTGATGGGCCGGGACACGCGACTGCCGCCTGAGCGGCTCCTTCAATCATAGAGGTTACGGCAAGCTTGTCCATCTTCGGGGCTTTGACTGGTCAGATCGACCCAAGCCGAATAAGTTGAACCAAGTTTACTTACTGTCGGCCATCCACAGATAGATCGACCGGGCCAGCCCCGAGTCTGTGGATTTATGCGCCGCCGACCCAACAGAACTCTTGCTTCACGGACGTAACGTTGCCTAAGCGAACGGACATCAAAACGATTCTGATCATCGGATCAGGGCCGATCATCATTGGTCAGGCATGTGAGTTCGACTACTCGGGTAGCCAGGCGTGCAAGGCCCTTCGCGAAGAAGGGTACTCGATCGTCCTGGTGAACTCGAATCCGGCGACGATCATGACCGATCCCGAGTTCAGCGATCGGACGTACATCGAGCCTCTGACGGTGGACGTACTTGAAAAGATCATCGCGAAGGAACGTCCCGACGTTCTTTTGCCGACCCTTGGTGGACAAACCGCCCTCAACCTCGGATTCGATCTCGAGCGAGCCGGGATCTTGAAGAAGTACGGCGTCGAGATGATCGGCGCGACGGCAGACGTCATCGAGCGAGCCGAGGGACGCGAGCAATTCAAAAAGACCGTCGAGAGCTTGAATCTCGAACTCCCGCGAAGCGCCATCGTTCGGACGATGGATGAAGCGCGCGCGGCTCGTGATCTCATTGGACTACCGTGCGTGCTGAGACCCGCGTTCACCATGGGGGGGACCGGGGGTGGCATTGCCTATAACCGCGACGAATATGACGACATCATCGAGCGCGGTCTCGAGCTCAGCCCGGTCCACGAAGTCCTCGTCGAGGAATCGGTGATCGGCTGGAAAGAATTCGAGATGGAGGTCATGCGCGATCATGCGGACAACGTCGTGATCGTCTGCGCCATTGAAAACTTCGATCCGATGGGTGTTCATACGGGTGACTCGATCACGGTCGCGCCCGCTCAAACACTGACGGACAAAGAATATCAGCGGATGCGCGACGCGAGCCTCGCGATCATTCGCGCCATCGGTGTGGAAACAGGTGGATCGAATATCCAGTTCGCGATCGATCCGGCCACAGGTCGCATGGTCGTGATCGAGATGAACCCGCGCGTCAGTCGATCGAGCGCCCTGGCATCGAAGGCGACCGGTTTTCCCATCGCGAAAATCGCGGCCAAGCTCGCGGTCGGTTATCGACTTGATGAGATCAACAACGACATTACGCGTGAAACTCCGGCCTGTTTCGAGCCGACGATCGACTACGTCGTCACCAAAGTTCCCCGGTTCACGTTCGAGAAATTCCCTGGTGCTTCGATCACGTTGACGACGTCGATGAAGTCAATCGGCGAGGCGATGGCGATCGGTCGGACTTTCAAGGAGTCGCTTCAAAAGGCGCTTCGGAGCATGGAGACCGGCCACTTTGGGCTCGGTTGCAGTCGGGGGGATCGCTTCGGGACCTCGCGAGCACCTGATCGTGATGAAATCATCAGCAAGCTCGTCACGCCAAACCCGTACCGCATTTGGGCGATTCGATACGGCATGCTGCAAGGAATGACCGTTGAGGAGATTCACGAGAAATCACTCATCGATCCCTGGTTCCTGCAGAACATGAAGGACCTGGTCGACTTCGAGGTCGAGAAACTTCGGCCGATTCAACGTATCGAGGATGCAACTCCTGAAATACTCAAAGAGGCGAAATCCCTCGGCTACTCCGATCGGCAGCTTTCCTACCTTTGGGACGTGCCCGAGTTCGAGATCCGCCGCCGCCGGAAAGAACTCGGAATCCAGCCGACATTCCGACTTGTTGACACCTGCGCGGCCGAATTCGAAGCCTACACGCCGTACTACTACTCAACCTACGACACACTCGACGAAGTGAAGATTGAGCCTGGTCGCAAGCGAGTGATGATTCTGGGAGGCGGGCCCAACCGAATCGGGCAGGGGATCGAGTTCGACTACTGCTGTTGCCATGCCGCCTATGCTCTTCGTGAAGAGGGTTATGAGAGCATCATGGTCAACTCGAATCCGGAAACGGTTTCGACGGACTATGACACCAGTGATCGACTTTTCTTCGAACCTCTCACGGTCGAGGACGTGCTCAATATTTACGAGCGAGTGAAGCCGGACGGCGTCATCGTGCAGTTCGGCGGACAAACGCCCCTTAACTTGGCTCGAGCGCTTGAAGCGGCAGGTGTGCCGATTATCGGCACCAGCCCTGAGAGCATCGATCTTGCGGAAGATCGGGATCGATTTCAGGCGCTCCTTCGTCGAATCGGACTCCGTCAGCCAGAAAACGGCATCGCTCGCGATGCGACAACCGCTCGACAAATTGCTCAGCAAATCGGCTATCCCGTACTTGTTCGGCCGAGCTATGTGTTAGGCGGCCGAGCGATGAAAATCGTTTACGACGATGCAGAGCTCGCCGAATACGTCGACAAGGCGATTTACGCTTCTCCCGATCAGTCTCTCCTCATCGACAAGTTCCTCGAGGACGCGACGGAGGTGGATGTCGATGCCTTGAGTGACGGCGAGCGTTCAATCGTTTGCGGGGTGATGGAGCACATCGAAGAGGCCGGTATTCATAGTGGCGACAGCGCGTGTGCGCTTCCGCCGTACAGCTTGTCGAAGGAAATGATCGCGGAGATTAAACGGCAGGCCTATGCGTTGGCCCGCGAATTGAAGGTCATCGGTCTGATGAATATTCAATTCGCGATCAAGGACGGCCAGATTTATGTCCTCGAAGTGAATCCCCGTGCGAGTCGGACAGTCCCTTTCGTCTCCAAGGCAACCGGTATTCCGATTCCGAAACTTGCCGCCAAGGTAATGCTAGGTAAGACGCTGGACGATCTCGGCATCAAAGAAGAGCCTTGGCCGAAGCATATCTCGGTGAAAGAAAGCTGCTTCCCATTCGTTCGTTTTCCAGGGGTCGACATTATTCTCGGGCCGGAAATGCGTTCGACCGGGGAGGTGATGGGAGTCGACAAGGACTTCGCCATGGCTTTCGCGAAGAGCCAACTCGCGGTGAAGACGGTGCTACCGAAGTCGGGTAAGATCTTCATGAGCTTTGCCGACCGCGATAAAGAGGCGGGAGCCGCCTTGGCCAGTCAGTTCCAACAGCTCGGCTTCGAGATTCTTTCGACTCCGGGTACTGCGAAGATCTTCCGTGATCATGGTGTTTCCGTCACGCAGATCTTCAAGGTACAGCAGGGCCGGCCCAACATCATCGATTACATGAAGAATGATCAAGTGAGACTGATCGTGAATACGCCGAGTGGTCCGGGTGCTCACGAAGACGAACGGAAGATCCGGGCCGAGGCAGTCGCTCGCGGTGTCGCTTGCGTGACGACGATCTCCGCAGCCCGAGTGGTCGTTCACGCGATCAAGGCGATGCAGTCGGGTGAGATGGAAGTGAAAGCTCTCCAAGACTGGTATTCAGAAGCAAAGTCATAAGTCCCTTTACAACTTCTTATTACGTCGATTGAAATTGTGAATAACTTGGCAGTTCGTGGTTTCGAAGCTGTCCGATTGGCAGTTTTTGGGCCAATGTGCAATCGCGATATACTAGGCATAAAGGGTAGTGGCATAATCGTCTGTGAATTGTAAGTCATTGTCATTTAATGACTTGCATATTTTGTCGCTGCAGAAGAAAAACTTGGTACGGCTGTTGCAGGCGTCATTGTTCGCAACTTCGAGAGCACGCAATGGAGCGCGTGCTCGCACCAGGAAAGGACATCCACCCATGCTCGTCCTAAAGCGTAAGCGTCACGAATCCATTCTCATTGGTTCTGATATCCGCGTCACCATTGTCGAGGTCGCCGGCGGTGGCGTCAGAGTCGGCATTGAAGCACCGCGGGGTGTACAAGTCGATCGGGAAGAAGTTCGCCGTGGCCGTCGCAATCGATCGCAAGCGGAAGCGATTGCATCATGATCCGTGGGAGATGATGCGCGGCCCCTGCGATCGCCGCTCTACCCCATTGTTTGAATCTCGGTACCTCTTCAGAGTGGCGGATTTGCTCTCCCATTGTGGAGTGCACTTTGCTGATTATTAGCCGCGGAGAGTTTTGAGGTATTGTTTCTGCCTATTATGAATGCAGGACTAACTCCTTGCCATTTGCCCGCGCCGGGCGTATCTCCCTTCTTTGGTTGCCAACCTGACGTTCCGTCGAATCACTCGCGCCTGGCGCTGCGATTGTTCCCGTGCATCGATCACTAAACCACAATGGCGCGGCAAATCTTTCCAGTCCTCGCCAAGAACTGGATCGCCTGTGCTATCCTCCGTTTGTTTAGTTTGATTCCGATCACTCGCTGATCCAGGTCCAGAATCCAAAGAGCTTTCTGATGAGCATTCGCGTCGCATTGTGTCACGAGAGCAGTTACTCGTACGATCGACCCGTGATTCACTCTCCGCATGTGGTTCGTCTCAGGCCGGCTCCGCACTGCCGTACTCCGATTCGCTCGTATTCGCTGAAGATCGAGCCCGAGGGGCATTTCATCAATTGGCAACAAGACCCATTTGGAAATTTCTTAGCTCGAATTGTGTTTCCCGAACCGATTCCGAATTTCCGGGTCACGGTCGACTTAGTGGCCGATCTCGACGTCATCAACCCGTTCGATTTCTTTCTTGAACCATCGGCGGAGAAATTTCCCTTCGTCTATGACGAGCAACTTCAAAAAGAGCTCAAGCCTTACTTCGAGATCGTCGAGGATGGACCGCTTCTCAACGAGTGGATTGGTAACGTCGACCGGAGCGAAACCGGAACGGTCGACTTTCTTGTCCACTTGAATCAGCGATTACAGCAGGACATTCGCTATCTCGTTCGAATGGAACCTGGTATTCAATCGTGCGAGGAATCGCTGTCCCTTCGTCAGGGTTCGTGTCGTGATTCGGGATGGCTTCTCGTACAGATCCTTCGACATCTCGGCTTGGCGGCACGGTTCGTCTCTGGATACTTGGTTCAGCTGAGGCCCGACGAAAAGCCGATTGAGGGGCCGCACGGACCCGCACAGGATTTCACCGACTTACACGCGTGGGCAGAGGTCTATATTCCGGGGGCGGGCTGGATAGGCCTTGACCCGACCTCTGGTCTTATCGCCGGTGAAGGGCACATCCCGCTCGCTTGTACCCCCGACCCGACGAGCGCCGCGCCGATCACCGGTTGTCTTGAAAAGTGCGAGGTGAGTTTCGGACACAAAAACGACGTAGCGCGGCTGACAGATCCGGCTCGGCCGAGCAAACCCTACAGTGCCACCGAATGGCAAGCGATCAGTGACTTGGCGTACGAAATCGATCAAGATCTCTCGGAGCGCGACGTTCGCTTGACGATGGGGGGTGAGCCGACATTCGTCGCCATCGATAATCGGGACGCGCCGGAGTGGAATACCGACGCGCTCGGCCCACACAAACGGCAGATCGCATTCGAGCTTCTCTTTCGCTTGCGAGATCATCTCGCGCCGAAGGGGCTTCTCCACTTCGGCCAAGGGAAGTGGTATCCCGGCGAGCCGTTGCCTCGGTGGAAGTTCAGTTGCTATTGGCGGCTGGATGGAGAACCACTCTGGGAAGATCCGTCCTTAGTGGCTGACGAGCGCTCTCCGCGCGGATACGGTGTGGTGGAGGCAGAGCAGTTCATCACACGACTTGCCGAGCGGCTTTGCGTCGGGACCGAGTGCATCGTTCCAGGTCTCGAGGACACGGTTTACTACCTCTGGAAAGAGGGAACGCTACCGGTCAACATCGATCCGCTGAAAGCCGACGTCAAGGACTCGATGGAGAGACAACGGTTACGGCGATTACTCGAGCAAGGGCTCGACAAGTACACAGGTTTTGCCTTGCCTCTCTCCTGGGCGTGGGGGGGATGGCGGTCCTGCCGATGGGAATTCCGACGTGGGCGAATGTATCTCATTCCCGGCGATTCGCCGATGGGGTACCGATTGCCCCTCGACTCCCTCCCTTGGCTTCCCGCCGAGAAGCAACCGATCACGCCGATGCCGGCCATTTTCGATGCTCAGTCGCCCCTTCCCAATTTTCGGGAGCGAGTCGCGCTCCGAGGACAAGGAATCGGCCAACGAGCGGGGCTCATCGAAGGGAGCGGGCATCCGTCGAGCGAACGTTACTTCGAATCGACTCGCAAGGGGGACGGCAGTGCGGGAGAGGGGACCAATGGTGACACGAGCCGGACGTCGTACCTGACCTCCCCTTATGTTACCCCGTACGATCTCACTCGAACGGCTCTATGTGTCGAGCCGCGAGGGGGAACGCTGCATGTCTTCATGCCACCTCTTCGCTTCCTCGAACAATATCTCGATCTCGTCGCGACGATCGAGGCGACGGCCGCGGATCTCGGCATGCCCGTGCTGATTGAAGGTTACGAACCGCCGTTCGATGATCGTTTGCGCGAACTGAGCATGGCACCTGATCCCGGCGTACTGGAAGTCAATGCGCCTCCTAGTGACACTTGGGATGGATTAGTCGATCTCACGGAACTGCTCTATGATCAGGCCAAGCAGAGCCGACTGACGACGACGAAGTTTTTGATCGACGGCCGGCAAGTCGGCACAGGGGGTGGTAACCACGTCGTGATCGGAGGATCGACGCCGTCTGATAGCCCGCTTCTCAGGCGGCCTGACGTGCTGAGAAGTCTGATTAATTTCTGGCAGAATCATCCATCCCTTTCCTACTTGTTCTCGGGATTGTTCATCGGTCCGACGAGTCAGTCACCGCGCGTGGATGAGGCTCGCGATGAGAACCTGTACGAACTCGAAACGGCATTCCGATTGATCCCGAAGGATCAACTCGCGCCCCCTTGGTTGGTGGACCGATTGTTCCGCCATCTGCTCGTCGATCTGACGGGGAATACGCACCGCTCTGAGTTCAGCATCGACAAGCTCTACTCACCCGATTCGTTCTCCGGTCGTCGCGGGCTGCTTGAAATGCGTGGATTCGAAATGCCTCCGAGCGCGCGAATGAGTTTGCTCCAGCAACTTTTGATTCGCGCTCTGGTATCCCGGTTCTGGCAGACGCCGTACGAGAAGCCACTCGTCCGCTGGTACACGGAACTTCACGATCGATTCATGATGCCTCACTATTTGTGGCAGGATTTCCGGGACGTCTTGTGGGAACTCAGGCAAGGGGGATATGAATTCTCGCTGGACTGGTTCCTGCCGCACTTTGAATTCCGATTCCCGGTCTATGGAACGGTGCAACTCGATGACATTGAGCTCGAACTGCGAATGGCGATCGAGCCTTGGAATGTGCTTGGCGAGGAAGCAACGTCAGGAGGAACAGCTCGGTTCGTTGATTCCTCTGTGGAACGCGTACAAGTTCGTGTTCGCGGTATGACGGACCCTCGTCATATTCTGACGTGCAACACTCGCCGCGTGCCGCTTCGCAAGACGGCGATTCGAGGGGACTTCGTTTCTGGCGTTCGATTCCGTTCATGGCAGTTACCCTCCTCCATGCATCCGACGGTGCCGGTCCATTCGCCGCTTATCTTTGATCTGTTCGACACTTGGACGAATCGATCGCTTGGTGGATGCACCTATCATGTGCATCATCCAGGTGGCCGAAATCACGAGTTCATGCCGGTCAACGAGTATGAGGCGGAAGGGCGCAGACTTTCTCGCTTCTGGCCAATGGGTCACACGGCAGGAGCATACAAGGTGATGCACGAGGAACTTCAAGGAGATGCTCCCTACATGCTTGATCTTCTTCGTCCCATTCAGCACTGACGGCAAACAAATGTCCGGGGTGGAAAACAGCGTCATTCATTTCACCGTGGTGCATCGATCACCCCGTTTTGTCTGAGATTTACATGCCGAAAGAGTGATCAGAAATCTCATAGTGCAATCCGAGAGAAAATGAGAGAAACTGGAAGCTGATGGATCACTTCGCGAATTCGATAAGCGAGGAATGATCGAATCGTGTAGAAAGGATGTGGAGGTCCAGTGGACCGTCCCCCCTCGCGAGGGTTGAGCGGGATCTCGCTTCGTTGAGGGTGTGAACGTTCGGGGGTAAGGGGATCAAGCGGCGACTTGATCAATCTCACTGAATCGCTCGATTCAATGATCGGCGATGGTGAGCTGCTCTGGCTGACGACCGAAGGAAATCAGCTACGAGGATTGTTCGGGACAGGGAAGAACCGAGAACCTGGGAACGTTGATGATTCAAGAGTCTGCTACATCCCCTGCGGGCGTCCTTTCCTCCTACCACCCGCAGTTGAATACCTTCGATGAGATGTGCGACCATTCAGGCTCGCTTCGATCTCATTGGCAACCGACGATTAACTCCCTTAATGAAATCGGAATCTCTGAGCTCACGCAGATCCATCGCGAGTCGGTCCGGCTGCTCCGTGAAAACGGAGTAACTTACAATGTCTATGACGATCCTAAAGGAGCATGGCGTCCTTGGTCCTTTGATCCTATTCCGTTTCTCGTCGCGGACCCTGAATGGAAAGAGCTTGAAGCGGGACTGATTGAGCGGGCTGAGGTTTGGGATCTTCTCTTGAGAGATCTCTACGGGCCGAGACAGCTGATTCGCACGGGTGTTCTTCCGCCGGAAGTGATCGATGGGGATCCTCGTTATCTGCGGGCGTGTCACTCTCTTCGTCCGCCGGACGAGCGAATGCTCTATTTGAGCGCGGTGGACATCGGCCGACGCCATGACGGCTCGTTCATCGTGCTTGAGGACCGCACTCAGGCACCCTCGGGAGCGGGTTACGCGGTCGAGAATCGAATCATTTCCGCGCGAGTGTTGCCTGACCTGTATCGCGATACACAGGTGCATCGGCTTGCCGTTTTCTTTCGGTCCATGCTTGCTTCACTCTCAGCCGCCGCACCGGATGACAAAGACGAACCGCGGATGGTGCTCTTGACACCTGGACCGGGCAATGAGACTTATTTTGAGCACTCGTATTTAGCGCACTATCTAGGCCTGACTCTCGTCGAAGGGAGTGATCTGGTCGTTCGGGATTCAAAGGTTTATCTCCGAACGCTGGACGGACTCGAACGAATCGACGTGATCGTTCGGCGTGTGGATGATACGTACTGTGACCCGCTCGAATTGCGGTCTGATTCTGTTCTCGGCGTGCCCGGATTGATGAGTGCCATCCGTGCTGGGACGGTGGTGGTGGCCAATCCGCCCGGAACGGGAATTTGCGAGAGCCCGTCGCTGAATGCGTTCATTCCGGAGATTTGCCGCGCGATCCTGGGAAGAGAACCAAGACTCTCGACCGCGAAGAGCTGGTGGTGCGGTCGGCCGGCGGATCTTGAGTACGTTCTCGCGAATCTCGAATCATTGGTAATCCGCTCCATTCGTGCGCGTGTTCGGCAAGGACTCATTTGGCCGAATAAGATGAACTCTGACGAGATTGGGAGGCTTCGGGACTCGATCCGTCGTGAGCCGTCTCATTTCGCCGCTCGCGAGATCGTCCCGCTTTCAACGACGCCGGTATTGGGAGAGAAAGGATTCGAACCGCGCGAACTAGTCCTTCGGACCTTCCTGGTTTCTCTGATCGATTCGTTTGTCGTCATGCCGGGTGGATTGACTCGTGTTTCCAGCGCGCGCGAAATAGGCGGTAATATCTCCAGTCAAGAGGGGGGCGTCAGCAAGGATACGTGGGTTTTGTCAGCAATGCCTCCACGATTCGTGACCTTGCTTCAAACAGGCGCCCGTCCGCTGGAACTCCGCCGAAGCGGAGGAGAAATCGCCAGCCGCGTCGCGGAGAATCTTTATTGGCTCGGCCGATATGCGGAACGAGCGGAGGGAACGGCTCGGCTGCTTCGCAGTATCACGACACACCTGCTCGAAGCGCGCAATGCCGACAATGATGTTTGCCCGCCCGATTTACTTCGGACGCTTACCCATTTGACGACCACGTATCCAGGGTTCGCCGGAGATGAGCGATTACTCTATCATCCCGATGATGAACTGTTGGCCTTGATCGTCGATTCGCAGCGATCGGGGACGCTGGCGTTCAGCTTGGAATCACTTCGACGGACGAGCCAGTCGGCCCGCGATCGACTATCAGACGACATGTGGAGAATCGTCAATAAGCTTGGCGAGGAATTGATCGACATTCAACATATGGGAGAAGCGGTCGAGCCGCTCGGCCGAGTCATCCTTCACCTTTCCGCTCTCGCGGGTCTTATCAGCGACAGCATGACGCGCGGACCCGGCTTTTGGTTTGTCGATTTCGGGAAACGACTCGAGCGAGCCGCCGACACCATCAATCTCCTTCGGTCGGTCTTTTTCCTCGCAGACGAATTCATCGACCCGATGGCTGAGGCACTGCTCGAAGTCACCGATAGCGTCATGACGTACCGTCGTCGATACAAGTCGAGACTCAATCCTGCCGGTGTGCTGGATTTGTTGTTGTTTGACAAGTTGAATCCGCGCAGCGTCGCGTTTCAGCTCAATCGGCTGCGCGACTTGTTGACGGAGCTTCCGAGCAAGCAAGTCCCCATCACGTTGCAGCTCGCGCAGCAAACACTGCTCCAAGCATTTGGAAGTCTTGGTACGACGGATATCGATATCATCGGCCGGCGTTCCGAAGATGGCTCTGTACCCGCCATTCTCGACAATACGCTACTAGTACTTGATGGACGGTTGAGACGAGTTTCGAATATCGTCTGCGCGGCCTA
Organism: bacterium; assembly: GCA_019748235.1. GTDB lineage: Bacteria > Planctomycetota > Planctomycetia > Kolteriales > Kolteriaceae > JAIEPU01. The sequence goes on along the minus strand of JAIEPU010000120.1, from coordinate 23,542 downwards.
TTTCGCCCAAGTGCAGGCGCCCAGGCAACTGGTGGAGTTTCAGTGACCCGTTATCGTGTGACCCATCGAACGTTGTACCGCTACGGCGAGCCGGTGACGCTTTGTCACAACGAGGCACACTTGCGTCCTCGTTCGGGCCCGTTTCAGAACTGCCTGTCGCATCAAGTGAATGTCGTGCCGGTTCCAGACACGGTGGCCGAGCGAAGAGACTTCTTCGGCAACCCGGTTTACTATTTCTCGGTGGAAAAGCCCCACGAGAGTCTCGATGTGATGGCGACGAGCGAAGTCGAGGTCGCTTGGCCGGTGAACATCAACCTCGCGGAACCTCTCTCTTGGGAACGTGCCGCCGAAATCACGCAGACATCTCGTGATCCAGAATGCATCGACGCCCGTTCGTTCGTGCTCGAATCTCCCTTCATCTCGATTGAGAAGGATGTCGCGGCATACACGGCAAAGTCCTTCGCGCCGGGGCGTGACGTTTTAGAGTCCATTCGGGAGTTCATTGGGCGGATCTTTGTCGACTTCACGTTCGATCCCGCTTCCACGACAGTCGCGACGCCGCTTTTGCAGGTGCTCGATCAGCGGCGCGGGGTATGTCAGGATTTCGCGCACCTGGCGATTGCGGGACTTCGAACGATGGGGATAGCGGCTCGTTATGTGAGCGGTTACATTGAGACGGTTCCCCCCGATGGAGAGGAGCGACTCATCGGGGCAGATGCGTCGCACGCATGGCTTTCCGCTTTTGTGCCGGGAATCGGCTGGATCGATCTCGATCCGACGAACAATCATTTTCCCGTGACTAGCCATGTGACGCTCGCTTGGGGTCGCGATTACGGCGACGTCACCCCGCTGAAGGGAGTCATCACGGGGGGAGGCGGGCATACGCTTGTCGTGGCGGTGGATGTGATCCGACTCGCCGATCGACCACATTCTGACACGTCAATTCACTGAGAATTCCCATCACTCAACTTGTTTGCTCACGCCTTCGGAGCGTGTACAGTATTTGGGGATTCGCATCTTCATCGTTCCGAGGAGAATTCTTCGATGCGGCCATTGTCTGTCGTGACATTGATTTCGTTGACGCTATTCACCTTTTCACTTCGTGCCGAAGATGTGACGAAGCTTCCTTCGTTAAAAGATGAAGTGAAGGTCTACTTCGATCAACATTCCATCCCGCACATTTACGCGAAATCATGGCGGGATGCCTACCGCGTGCTGGGAGCGATTCATGCTCGTGAGCGGCTCCTGCAGATGGAATTCAATCGGCGTGTCTCTTCGGGAACGCTGGCGGAATTGCTGGGGCCGAATTTGGTCGCCTCGGACAAGCTCATGCGGCAGATCGGTCTTCGACGTAGCTGTCAAGAGTCATGGGACAAGCTGTTTCCTGCCGAGACGAAGAACGATTTTCTCGCATATGCGGAAGGGGTGAATGACGCGGTCAAAGCGATCGCAGGGAGTAAAGACTCGCCACTTCCTTTTGAGCCCGCCCCGTGGAATCCGGTCGATTCGTTGACGTTTATGAAATACATGGGATGGGATCAGGGAGGGACAAGTGATGACCTCTGGTTCGGACGAGTCGTGGATGAATTGGGACTGACCGCGACCGACGAACTTTGGCCACTCGAGCGCCCGTACGAGATTCCAATCGTCACACGGCAAGCGGATCGAAACAAATTTGGGAACGTTGCTTCGCTGACAACTCAAGCTGATGCCGCCGTTGTCAGGTCGACGGTGAATCCCGTTTTACTCGCACCATTTCCACCGGTGACCGCCGCACGCCGTCTGCTTTACGAACAAGCGCGCAGCGCCATCGAATCGGCCCATTGGATTCCGCACGGTCACAATGTGGGGAGCAACAATTGGGCGGTGGATGGAACGATGACGAAGTCGGGCAAGCCGATCCTTTGCAGCGATCCGCACCTTGGATTTCGGTTGCCCTCGATCTGGTATGCGTGCCATCTCTGTGTCAATGGTGAGAATATCGTCGGCGTGACGTTCCCAGGCAGCCCGATCATCGTCATTGGACACAATGATCGGATCGGTTGGGGAATCACCAACATGCAAGCCGACGCGGTCGATTATTTCATCGAAAAGTTCAAGGAGGACGATCCACAGTCGTACATGCACCGCGGAACGTGGAAGAAAGTCGAAGTGATCAAAGAGCAGATTGCCGTGAAGGGTGATAAGCCGGTCGAATTCATCGTTGAAAAGACAATTCACGGCCCCGTTATCAGTCGAGACGGTGAAGCGATCTCGATGCAGTGGACGGGAATGGAACCGACCACCGATGCGATTGGTCTTTGGAAGCTGAACCGCGCGAAGAATCTGAAGGAGTACCTCGCAGCTCTTGATCTCGTTTGCGTGCCGGCTCTCAATATCGTGTATGCCGATGTTGACGGAAATATCGCGATCCATCCGATGGGAAAACTGCCGATCCGAGGGCGAGGCGCGGGCCGTGTGCCGATGGATGGTTCCACGGGAGAGAATGACTGGAACGGTTGGATCCCGCGTGAATCCTTACCGCTCGCGATCAATCCGAGCGAACACTTCGTGGCGTCCGCCAATTCGCGACCGCATCCCCTCGGTTTCCCATATTACTTGGGTTGGATGTGGGATGACAGCTACCGTACCCGTCGTATTCACGAAATGCTTACGCCGGCAAAGGATCTGACGACTGAATCGATGAAGAAGATTCAGAACGATGCAACGGACTATGCGGCTGTTCGAATTCTTCCGGTTCTCTTGGAAGGGCTGAAGAAGGCGCCACCGAAGGATCCCTTCGCAGTCAAGGTGCATGATGCTCTTGCATCATGGGATAAAGTCTCCTCTCCCGATGCTGTAGCTCCACTCCTTTGGTTGCAATGGTTTGAAAACTACCGGAAGGGAGTTTGGGACGACGAATGGCCCGCGCGAAATATTCCGGTGGAAGGGGGTTCGTGGGGCTTTAACGGCAACAATAAGCGAGAACCGATGCTCGAAGTGCTGGAGTTTCTGACTCGAGAAGCACCCGACTCTCACTGGTTCGATGACTTGCGAACGCCTACTCGGGAGACGCGGGACGATGTCATCGTCGCCTCGTTTAATGCCACCATCGAGGAGTTGAAGAAGAAGCACGGGACCGATCTGTCGAAATATGCCTGGAAGAATTTCAACTACCTCCAGATCGGTTCACTGACAGGTGAGCCTTCCCTTGATCGAAAGGGTGGCCCCGTCCCCGGAGACGACTTCACCGTTAATCCCGGTGGAGATGGCGGCCCGGTGGGGGGAGGAGCCTGCTGGCGAATGATCGTCGATTTTGCTGATCCATCGCAGAGCATCGGCGTCTATCCGGGTGGGCAAAGCGGAAATCCCGCAAGCGATCATTACGCGGATCTAATGCCTCTTTGGGAGAAGGGAGAATATGCGCCCCTTCACATGGTGGGTAAGGCTGATGCTCTTCCTAAAGAGGCGAAAGCGAAGTCAGAAACATTCGCTCCTTGATCCTTCCTGAATGATGAGGGATCGATCATCGTCCGGGTTGCACGTTCTCGCGAACGATCGTTTCCACGATCAGCTTGGCGATGCGCTCATAGCCGGTCTGGGTCGGATGGATATGGTCTTTCATAATGAGCCCCTCCGACGCTCCGAAATCAGCAGCGGCATCAACGATGGGGACGTGTTCTTCGTCCGCAACGAGCTTGGTGGCGGCGACATAGGATTGGTGAATGACGTACGGTGACGAATACTCTTCCGCGAGAGTTCTGGGTAAATGAATGAATTCACCCCAGGACGTCGAGCGGGTCGCATTCGTCGGGGCAGTCACAAGGATCGGGACCGCCGGAATGGCGCGAATTTCCCGGATAATTTCTCGAAGTTTTTTCGTGTAATCATCGAGCGGCACACGAAAGGACGGTACGGGAGGGGGGCGAAGAGAGTCCGCCACGAAGAGGCCAGCCTGAACAAGCTTTGACCCATCGACCTTTCGAAGAAACTTGGCGAAGGAAGTGTTTCTCACGACCTGTTGGCCGGCGTCCGTTTTATGTGGCGCGACCCAATGATCGTTCCAGCCGAAGTAAACCACGACCACGTCAGGCCTATACTTCATCACGTCGCGACGGAGTCGAATGAGGCCCTGATGGGAGCTGAATCCCGAGATGCCGGCATTCAGGGACTCAACGGGCTTACCTCTTTCTTTGGCAAGCCGATCTCGCACGATTTCGATGTAGGGTGGATCTCCGAACTGAGTGCACGAGTCCCCAAGACCAGCGATGCGCAATACGCCGGGCTCTCGTTCAATCGGTATTTGATTTCCGATGAATCCCGCGTCGTTCGAAGACCCTTGATTAGGTTTCAGTTGCCAACCGAGTTCTTCAGAGCGTTCGAGTTTCTCCGCAGTCTCCTTTCCTTCCTTCTCGATGACAACCGTTCCGGGACGATACTCGAAACCGACGATCCAGAGGGTGATTTCGGCGACCGCGAGAAACCACACGGTTATGGTCACGGCATAAACGATCTTTCGCGAGTGGGCGATGGATCGTCCAGCGGGATGTGGGGTCGCTGTTGTAGTCGAAGAGTTCGATCGAATCGGCACGGCATGGCTCCCCGAAACATCGATTGGTGCTTGAATTCTATGCCGCAGCATATCGAACGGGCTGGGTCAAACTTGTGGATACCAGCCCTCGTCCCCCAAAAATCTCTCGGCGAGGTGATTGAGATCGAATCCGAAATGATCGATACAGGCCTGATTACCACAGTCGTCGATTTTCGCGGATCTGATGAAGGAGAGGAAGCGGCGACGTGGGCCTTGATTGAATCCAAACCATTGGGGCTTCGACTGGTCGGCGAGTAGCGTCGTCAAAATCGCGGCCAAGTGCATGTTTGAGTCAGAATCGATTGGGCAATCAAAATCATCGCCGCACCAGAATCGGTCGAGTCCAATCGTGTTCCAGAAGTTTCTTAGTTCGTTCGCGGTCTCCTGTGAAACGGAGAACGAACGGGTATGGGTCAGTTGACTTTCGAAGAGCTGCGCGAGTCCTTCCTCCAACCATCGAGGCAGTTCGAGTGCGTGGAGGGAAGCCTTCGTCAGTGAATACGCGAGGGCTGGCTCAAGCGGGAGAAGGTCATAACCAAACGTGGCAATATGAGGAAATCCCTTGCGCAGGTGGATGCTCGAAGGAACAGAGAATGCTCCCTCGGGGAAGTACCATTCGACGTACTGATAGTATTCGTTAAATGTTTGGAAAATGATGATCACGATTTTTTCGTTTGGGGGGAATGTTGCCACATCGGGAAGCGACGCGAGTAATGATTTATGTGTGGCCTCCGCGAATTTGAGTAGAGTCTTGGTCAGCCGGTGCTCTTCCCATGCGAGAATGATGAAGTGTTTTGATTCATGTATTTGATAGCCAGGATCAAGGGCGGTCCGAAGAGCGGCGAGCCATTGACGGGCCGCGATGTTCCAAGCAGATTCCGATCGTCGTTTTTGTGCGATGGAAGAAACCCAGGCATCGAATAAATGCCCGACAGGCCTCGGGAGCCCGTCCTCTTCCATCAGGAGAAGGCGAAAGACATCGAATTCGCTCGTCGGCATGCGAAACTACTCCGTCCCGGTACGTTTCATCATCGTAGCGAATGCTCATGCGAAATTCAGCGGGCGGAGGAAGCTAACGAAAGGCCAATCACTGGCTCTGAAGGCGTACGCTTTCGATGGAGAGCATTCGGCGCTGAACGAAGATGGTGGGAACACAGACGATCAGCGATAAAGCTCCCCAAAAGAGAATGACGTAGAGCACGCCGCCGCCGAGAGAATGCGAATCGGTCTGAGCGGACGCGGGAAATAATCTGGTGGCAAGTAAGAGCGCGAGATTGATATTTCTAATCGTGACGCTGACGCCGACCGCCGTCTGATCCGCGACCGACCACCGAAGGATTAAAAAGATCAGCATGCTGAAGTTTTGAATGCAGAGGCAGAGGATGATGATAATCAGCGGCGTCATGACGCCGTAACTGAGTGGTTCGATCCGACCACTACCCAGCGATCCGACGACCATCGAGACCAGGATGATCAAACCACATCGAACGAGCCAAGTGGAGAGAAAAGGAACGGCTTTCGGAGCGAGCTTGCGAACGATCATCCCTGCCGCGACCGGAAGCAAAAGGTACAACGCGATATCGATGAGGATCACGTCGACCGGCATCACCACGTTCTCGGGTAAGTAGCCGTGGGCGAATGTATTGAGCATGAGAGGGATCGTTACCAAGCCGAGCAGGGTGCCGAGCCCAGTAAGAGTGATGGAGAGGGCAAGGTTACCATGTGCTAGAAATGTGAATAGGTTAGCCAGCGGTCCACCCGGCATCGCCGCAATGAGAATGAGGCCCAGCGCGATTCCCGCATCAAGTCGACAGAGATGAATGGTCAGCAGGGTGAGTGTAGGTACGAGGAAAAATTGGCAAAGACACCCGACGACCAGACTTCGGGGGCGTTCAAGGACGGTTCGAAAATCGCGTAGGAACAGAGTCGTCCCCATTCCAAACATAACCATCACGACTTGAATCGTCGCAAGCAGGCTTTCGTATTCGCGGTACCAGTCGAACATGAAGGTCTCGAGGGCTCGTGAGAGTGATTCCATTCCCCTCAGGGGCAAGTGGTGTACCTTAACATCAAAACGAGGGTCGTGTGCAAGACGTGCGATTACAAAGAGGCGGAGTTTCTTACCGAGCCGTTAAAGATGGAATCATTCGAACATCCGCGCGTGGCAGAGCGGCCTTGGCGACGATCACCTTGTTCACTCAGGTTACTTGCTCCAAGTGGGGGAATCTCCCTCGTAGCAAATGATGCCCTTCGTCAAGGGATGCCTCAACTTCAACGACCGAGCGTGCAGGCAAAGCGGGGACTCGTCCATGGTGAGCGTCTTGTATACGCCGAGTCGATTGTCTGGCAGGTAAATCGGGTCACCAACAATGGGGAGACCGAGGCTCCAAAGATGAACGCGAATCTGGTTGGTTCGACCAGTCAATGGAGTGGCCTGGAGAAGCGACGTGCCATCATCGAACGTGCGGAGGAGTTGAAAACTCGTGCGAGAGGGAGACCCGTTTGCGTCAATGATTCGAATGCCGTCCGGACCGGGCTCGGCGCTGATCGGAGCATCGCATTCGAAAGTCTGGTCATTTGGATGACCGAGGACACGCGCAAGATATGTTTTGCTTACCTCACCTCGTTCAAACTGCGGTTGAACGAATTGAGCAAACTCTCGAGTCTTCGTGAAGATGACCACGCCGGTGGTGTCCGCATCAAGGCGGTGAGCCGCGCGCGGTTTCAGCGGTCGATATACCTCTTCGAGAATGTATGAAAGTGAATTGCGATTGAAGCGCCCGCACGGATGCATGGGAAGGGGAGCCGGCTTTTCCACGACGATAAGTGCCTCATCCTCGTCGATAATCCGAATATTCGATGCTACGTCCGGCTCGAGTGTCGCTGGCACAAGGTGAAGAATTCGCTCTCCCGCACGAACGGTCCGTCCTGGCATGACTTTCTGATGACGGCAAACGACTCGACCCTCCTCGCAGGCGTGCCGCCAATCTTCACGTGAGAGATGGGTTTGCATTCCCTCGAGAAAATCGAGAAGCTCCGCACCATCGAATCGAAGCGGGACGTTGATAGGGCGTGCATTGTCATAGGGAATGCTGCCGGGGAGAGGATGCGTGACTTGTGCAATCAAGCGATGACGTTCTTCGATCAATGCGCGCTTGGCTTCGTCTGTGGTGCGATAACAGTAAGGACAAGATTCGCCAGTCACATATCGGGGGGATTGCAAATCCTCAGGAGAGAGGATTGCTTGGCAGGCGTAGCACTGATCAATCTTGCTTGCTTGCAGGGCCGCATCGACCGCGACCCGTTTGTCGAAGACGAAGCATTCCCCCTGATAGTGAGAGCTGCCGCATTCCTCAAAGTATTTCAGAATGCCGCCATCGAGCTGATAGACCTCGCGGAACCCGGTGGATTCAAGATAAGGTGCTGCCTTCTCGCAACGAATTCCCCCAGTGCAGAACGTGACGATTGGTTGCTCCTTCCAATCGTCGGGTAATAAGCGGGTGGCGGCTGGGAAATCACGAAAGTCGTCGATGTTGATCGGGACCGCATTCTCGAACGTGCCGACTTGAACTTCGTAGTTGTTGCGTGTGTCGAGCAGTTTGACCGGCCGCCCTTCATCTAGCCATTTCTTTAATTGCCGTGCCGTCACGCGCGGCGACGTGTATCGGGCTGGCTCGATTCCAGGGATTCCAAACGCAATGATCTCTCGCTTAATCTTCACGAGCATTCGGTTAAAGGGCTGCTCCTCGCTGAGGCTCTCCTTTACTTCAAGCTCGGCCAAACCGGGAATAGAGCGGATTCGGTCGAGGAGCCCATCAATCCCCTCGCGGCATCCCGCTACAAAAAGATTGATTCCTTCCGGGCTGAGGAGAATGGTGCCTCGAAGACGATGTGATTTGGCCAGCTCCCTCAGCTCTTGTCGTAGGGGGGCCAACTCAGTCAATTCGGCAAACTTGTAGGCGGCGACATTGACAAACGACGACATCTCGACCGGTACTCTCGCAACCAGATTGAAGCACGGATACCTTGCGGCAGTGATCGACTCCCGGGCGATCAGGTACCTATTCAGCCGTTATATGAGCCCCTTGTGCAATGCGGCGGCGACCGAAAATGAGGGCATACGGAATTCTGCGATCTACAGTGGACAGAGAATCCGCATCGAGCGGAAACGATTTTGAGGCTAGTGCTGTGGAACCAAAAGATTGGCGAATTCAGGTGTTCTTCGACGGGGATTGTCCCCTCTGTCGCCGAGAGATCAACATGATCCGACGGTGGGATCGGAACCAGCGGATTTGGTTTACCGATATCGCCAAATCTGATTTCGAGTCCAAGGAATGGGGAACCGATCAGAAGACTTTAATGAATGAGATGCACGCTCGGCTTCCTGATGGACGCTGGGTAAAAGGTGTCGAAGCATTTCGACAAATCTACTCGCTTGTCGGTTTCGGGTGGATCGTCTCCATCAGTCGGTGGCCCGGCATTTCGCATTTTCTGGATTCCGCCTATCGCATTTTTGCAAGAAACCGCCTCCGCTGGACGGGGCGGTGCGAACCAGATGGATCGTGCCGAATGGAACCAGGTCAGTCATCTGAGTCATAATCCTCGAATCAATGGTGTGGAAATGAACGGGGCGTCGGATTCGCCATTAAGACCACTTTCACCGATCATCGTTCACAGCGGCACATTCTTGGTCTTGCTGGGCTTTTTCCATTCAGCGATTTGGCTGGTGCAAGGGGGAGAGTGGGAAGGGCCGCTCTCGATCAGAAAGCCTATCCTATTCGGATACTCCGCCGGTGTGACGACATGGTCTATTGCGTGGGTCGTCCGGCGTTTACCTCAATGGCGTATCGACCGATGGATCAATGGAGTTTTCTCCCTTTCCCTTATCGCTGAAGTGCTGCTCATCATCATGCAATATTGGCGAGGAGTCGGTTCGCACTTCAACCGAGCGACTCCATTCGACGCGGCGGTTTTTTCAGCCATGGGATTGTTGATTCAGATCATCACCATTTGCCTGGTCATCTGGACGCTCCGAGGATTTGGTCGTCTGCCGTGCGCAAGGGATGAGCGAATAGCCCTTCGAGTGGGTATGCCGTTGATCTTGAGTTCGTGTTTGATTGGTGCATTCATGATCTCGTACGGGCAAGAGCGGATCGCGATAGGCCAACCGCCCGAGATCTATGGAGCGCAGGGGGTGCTCAAATTCCTTCACGGCGTCCCCTTGCATTCGATTCAATGGTTGATCGTCGGTTGTTGGCTGGGGAAGATTTTCGCGTTGCCGGAAAGAGATCGGGTTGTTGTTGTCTCGTTACTCTCGATCAGTCAAATACTGTTTACTGGGTTCGCGGCCGTTCAAGTCTTCTCCGGACGTCATCGATTCGATTTCGGGTCTACGGGAATGGCTCTGTTCGGTTCGGCTCTTCTTTTGGGGGCGGCGTCAGCGGTGCCCCTGATACGTGCGCGATTCGCTCGCCGACAGGCGATTTCCTCATGAAGATTTATTGTCTATTTGCAATGAATCATGACCGATAAGATGCGCTTTTGCCGCTGATTGGATTCAAAACTTACACAGAACGAATTCGCGCGGTATCGTATCGGTATGAAGGTTGATGTGGAGACTTGATGCGAGAATCCTGGTCCCATCGATCAGCACACTGGAGGATGAACAAATGATCGAGATGTTGACAGCTCCCGCAGACAACATAATCGGCTTCAAGTTGTCGGGAAAGTTGCACGACGAGGATTACAAGCATTTCGTTCCGGCGATTGATGAAGCGATCGCGCACCGGGGAAAAGCGCGAGTCCTTGCTCAGTTTCACGATTTCCACGGCTGGGACATGCACGCGCTGTGGGACGACATCAAGTTTTCGACTACCCATTGCACAAAGATCGAAAAGATTGCACTTGTCGGAGAGAAGAGCTGGGAGAAGTGGATGGCTAAAGTCTGTAAGCCTTTCACGATGGCGAAGATCGAATACTTTGATGCTGGTCACGTGGACGATGCGTGGAAGTGGCTTCAAGAGGCGTAAGCGGGCGGCCTCGCCTCACGTATCAGAAAATCTCAAGGGGCGTCCGCCGAATTCGGTGGATGCCCCTCGTTTAATTGTGGATGTCGACTTCCCCCGTTCAGTAGGACGGGCCTTTATCATAGTTCAAGCCGACTCGTTTTGCTTGCTCCCGCACACTCTCGAAGATGACCTGCTCGAGTACCGGCGTTTGAGACTTTGCTGCTAATGCCTCGAGAAATGCTTGGCGTTTCCTGCCGAGATCCGCGATCTCCTTCTGAATTCGCTCCCGCTCTTGTTTGTTCTTTTGCACGAACTTCTCTTGCTGGTCCTTCGGAAGATTTTGAAGCGTCGCCGGAAGCTCCTCTTTCGGGATGGCAGAGAGTTTCACTCTGCCCGTGGAGACATCGTCGATGAGTTCGCTCTTTCCGACCAAGTTCGCGACGCCAGCTTCTGACGCGTTGAAAACAGCGCGCTGAGCGACGGCGGAGGGAGACGCTACTCGCTCAATCGACTGTCCGGCACGTTTGCGATCGAGCTGGGACTGTTTCATCTCCGCCGATCCGTAATAGAAACAGGTCGCATCGAGATCGACGGCGAGTTTGCTGAGTTGTTCGTCGAACGGTGTTGCCGCTACGATGGCATTGCCATCTTGCTCGACCCGGAAGTACTTCCCCTCCGCCTTGGAGGCGATGTCCCGCCAGATCGGCTCGGTTGCACTGTCCTGACCGCATTGAATGGTATTGATGACGATGCCGGTCTTTGCGGCGATTTGACATGTCTCGGCGTACTTCACGTCATCAGTGTAGTCCATGTGGGGAGGGCAGTCTCCGACGAGGAAAATGACTCGATAAGTCGATGGCTCCTTGCTCCAGGGAAACTTCGTAACGGCCTCGTTCAACGATTGATTCACACTTTCTGGGCCGTCTCCACCGCCGCTGGCCTCGAACGCAATCAACTCACGATAAACGGCATCGAGATCGTCGCTCATGGAGACGATCTTAGTGACATACGCATCACCTCGATCCCGATAGCCGATGAGCCCGATTTTCAACGACGGGGCGGGCTTCGTCTTCACAAGCGAGTTGGAAATCGCCCAGATCTTGTCCTTAGCCGCCTGGATTAGTCCCCCCATACTACCGGTCGTATCGAGGACGAAAACGACTTCGACGGAAGCTTGTTTAGTCTCAGATTTCGCCGGTTCATCCGCAAAAACTACGGACATCAATAGCGGTGCTACCAATGGAAACATGGGTAAATTCCTCTCCTTCTTTGGCCTAGTGATGAGACGATGCCCAAGAGAGGTTGGATTCTTGGATTCCCAGAATCTCTCAGGCGAGCCGGTCGGCGATTTTCCCACCAGTCGAGGCCTATCCGGTTGGGGACGTATCTGTTACCTTTTTGTGAGGTCGGCTTTTCTGTTCATCTGAGGCAAAAAGCAATGCGAGCTATCCTGGTTCTCACGGCAGTTATGATTAGTGCAAATGCTCTCACTCTCTCTGCTGGTGATCTCATTTCAGATGTCCAAGAGAAAATCAAAGGGATTGATGAGCAATTCAAGGAAGCTCAAAAGGGCTATCTGGAAAGCATCAAAAACAAGAAGCCCGATATCAACATTGTCCGCGAGGCCCAAAAGAAGCGCGAGTCGCAGCTGGCGGACCTCATCAAGGAAGTGGAAGCGATCGAGCCTGATAAGAGAGGTTTGGCTGAGTACGCTCTGCTGACGGACCTTTACAGTCGAATGAGAGATTGGGATTTGGTTGTCAAAAATGCGCAGGCCGCGCTCAATCTCAGAAAGGACTCGCCAGAAATCCATGTCGATCTCATCACCGCTTTCATTGAGAAGGGTGATGTTGCCAACGCGGAAGAAGGTTTCAAAACGGCGCTGGAACAGTCTTCCGCGAAAGATTCCATTCTTCCTCTTCACTACCGGTTGTATGTCTTGAATGGCCGAACCGGGAAGGTCCATGCGGCAGCGGAACATCTATCGCTGTTTCTTCCCACTCTTCGGAATGTGGGGAATTCGAATGCAAAGCGAAACTATCTACAGAATGCCATCGAGTTGAGCAATTTGCTGTTCAACGCGGGAAATAAGAGCCTTGCGATTCCTCGCTTAGATGAAGAAATCAGTTACTGGAAAGGACTTGATCCGAAGGAATCAAGTTGGGCTCCAGGAATTCAGCGGCGGCTTATCAATCAGAAGATTCGTCTCCTTTCCCAATTGAACGAGGAGAAGACCGCACGTGAACTGATCGCTCAATCGCGCGAGGAACTTACGACCGCGCTCAACGCCAATCCAGACGACCTTGCCGCAGTGATTGCTTGGGGAGAATTGCTTGAGGTGGAAGCGGAACTTGCGCCGGCGGACGAGAAATCTAAAGCAGTATCCGTGTGGCTCGATTATGTCGATCAGCAAGTATTGAAGAACCCCTCCCATCAAGACCTCGTCTCTTCCTATTCCGAGGCGTATCGCAACTATGGGCAGCAGCTCTCCAAAGAGGAAAGGCTCGATGAATTACAATCGCTCTTGAAGCGATATCAGAACGTGCTGACCAAAGTACCTGCCGAGTCTCCTTCAAAGGGAACGCTGACCTACGCCGAGAGCATGCTCAAGAATTTGATTCGTCGACTCGCGACGGAAATCAAGCAAAAGGAACTGATCGGCAAGCCGATGACGCCCCTCGAGACGGACCAATGGGTGAACGGATCGCCTCTTTCACAGGAAGATTTGAAGGGGAAAGTGTTACTATTCGACTTCTGGGCGGTGTGGTGCGGTCCTTGCCGAGCGACCTTCCCTCACTTGACCGAATGGCATGAAAAATACAAAGACGAAGGCTTGGTCGTGATCGGTCTCACCCGCTACTACCGCTACGGATGGGACGACGAGAAGAAGGAGCATCGGAAGGAAGAAGGACTAAGTCAAGAAAAGGAAGTGGCCGCCCTCGAAAAGTTTGCTGCTCATCACGGACTCAAACATCGGCTCGCATTCATGCCCGAAGAGAGCGAGACTTCGGAGGATTACGCCGTCAGCGGAATTCCCCATGTCGTTGTCGTCGATCGCAATGGAATCATTCGACTTATTCGAGTCGGAAGTGGCGAGAAGAATGCGAAAGAAATCGAGAAGACGATCGAGGAACTGATCAAGGCCAAGCCGGAAGGGGCCGCAGCGAACTGAGGACGGTTCGACATTCAGTTCGTTCCGCTTCATAGATTCTCGTGGGTTCGCGGTGCATGGTTCGAGTTTTCTGGGGCGTTCATTTCTTGGGTGATCGATGAGTTTCCGCCACCGATATTGGTTCACAACATCTCGATGGAGCATTCCATTCCTTTGTCTGTTGAGCTTGGTCACGACGGGCAGCATCATCCGCGCGGAGGATCGCGCGCCGAACATTGTTTTGATTTACGCGGATGATCTCGGATATGGAGATGTTGGAGCGTACGGCGCAACTCGAATCGCCACGCCAAACATGGACCGCCTCGCGCGTGAAGGCCTTCGATTCACCAATGGCTATTCTCCCGCGGCAACGTGTACTCCGTCTCGCTATGCGCTTTTGACAGGAGAATATGCCTGGCGCGTGAAGGGGACGGGTGTTCTGCCGGGAGATGCCTCGCTGATCATTCGTCCGGGACGGACGACTCTCGCTTCGATGTTTCATCAGGCAGGATATCGAACGGGCGTCGTCGGAAAGTGGCATCTCGGACTGGGTGACAAAAAGATCGATTGGAATGGCGAGATTAAGCCAGGCCCGCTCGATATCGGCTTCGATGAGTCTTTCATCATGGCGGCGACCGGGGATCGCGTGCCGTGCGTGTATGTGCGTGACCGTCAAGTCGTCGGACTTGATCCTACCGATCCGATCGAGGTCAGTTACATCAAACCTTTTCCTGGTTTGCCGACTGGAAAAGCGAATCCTGAGCTGCTCAAAGTTCATCCGAGTCATGGTCATGACATGGCAATCGTGAATGGCATTTCACGCATTGGATACATGCGCGGCGGTCAGTCGGCTCTCTGGAAAGATGAGGAGATGGCCGACGTCTTCACGACCCAGGCAGTTCATTTCATCGAGAAGAATCATCGCTCTCCGTTCTTTCTCTATTTCGCATTGCATGATCCGCATGTGCCGCGCGTTCCCCATCACCGCTTTGTCGGGAAGACGGAATTGGGACCGCGTGGAGATGCGATCGTTCAGGCGGATTGGTGCGTGGGAGAGATCATTAGCACGCTCGAACGACTAAAGCTATTGGAGAACACGCTCGTTATTCTCACCAGCGACAATGGCCCGGTCGTGGATGACGGCTACCAGGACGATGCGGTGAAGCGACTGGGGGATCATCGTCCGACCGGTCCGCTCCGCGGCAATAAGTACAGCAAATTCGAAGGTGGAACACGTGTGCCGTTCATCGTTCGATGGACTCATCGAATCAAGCCGGGAATCAGTGCCGCACTCGTGAGCCAAGTCGATTTCCTCTCGTCCTTGGCGGCGCTCACCCATCAGACGATTGATCAGAGGCAATCACCGGATAGTGAGAACATCTTGCCGGCTCTCCTTGGCGATTCGGCGACAGGACGCGATCACATCGTCGAGCAAGGAGGGGGTGGGCTTGCCCTGCGCGTCGGGGATTGGAAATTCATTGAAGCCGCGGCAGGACCGAAGTTGATCATTCAAACCAACACGGAGACGGGGAACGATTCTGTCCCGCAGCTTTACGACTTATCGGTCGATCTCGCCGAGCGCAACAATCTCGCGAAGGATATGCCCGAGAAAGTCAGGGAAATGAAAAGACGCCTAGAAGAAATACGCAGCCAAAGGAAGACCACTCGGTAAGAACGCCCTCCCCGTACGAAGTATCTCAAAAACCGCCGAAATAACGAGATTCCGTGAAGTTGTGAACAGGAATTGTGGACGGCTCCTTCCTTCTTTTCGGCCATCACTTCCAAGGGATTCTCGACTCCAAGAATCCAAGCCCGCTGATGCCTCGTCTATGTGGTATAACCAGAGCTCAGTCAGTGGAGGAAATGCCCCGTGAACGTCCGCTCATGGATCTGTGTTTTGCTAACGTTTTGCGCCAGCCAATCCTTTGCTCAAACACCGACGGACAAGCTGGATGCCCTTCCACCGAAAAGTCCCCATGAGGAACTTCGGCAACAGATCAACGCCAACCTCTTTATCGATGAGCGCGGCTTACGCGCGGCAGAACTGGCGCAGCGACTTGTCTCACTAGAACGCCTTTCAAGCGACAAGGATCCGAAGCCACTCGCGGATGCCCTGGAATTAGCGGTCATTGCCTATTACTGCGCGGAAGACGCGATCAACATGGTCGCTTGCGGAAAAGAGGCGATATCGATCCATGAAAAGCTGAATCCAAAGAATCCCTGGCAAGCGGGTCGCATAGCTCTCGATGTTGCGACGAAAATATGCCTCCTTCGAAAGCCGGTCGAACTACGAAGAGAATATAGTCGGCTGGCGACAACTCAATGGTACGAAATCAATGATCTGATCAATCAGAAAGACATTGGTACGGCGACCCAGCGAGTGGATTCGGCGATGGCTCGAATTCAATTCATCATGAATGGATGCGACGTCCCTTTCGACCAACTTGATGTGACAGGAGACTACGTTCGTCTGCGAGCGTCCATCGCTCGAGCGGAGGGCAAATTACCCCGAGCGATCGAGATGAGTGAATTAGCGATGTCGATTTACAAGAAAGGAAACGGATCGAAGTACGGGACGCGACAGTACATCACCGAGGCGGATCTGGGAGGGATGCAGATCAATTCGAACAATTTCGATGCGGCGGAACGTCATCTCCGTTCCGCAGTGGACATTGCCGCTGAGGTGATGCCGATAGATAGTTTTGATCGTGCCAATTCAATTGCTCAGCTTGCAAGCCTTTTGGTGGCGAAGGGGGACCGAGGAAGGGGGAAAGATTTAGCCAAAGAAGCGTCAGCACTCGTGCGAGCCAGTCGAACCCTCACACCGGTCGATCGAGCAAAGATCATGATCCCCATCGCGAACATTCACATTCGCACCAACGACAATGACGAGGCGATTGCCGTCTGCAATGAGATTTTGACGATACTGAAAAAGGAGAAGATGAATGAGTCTTACAACTATGTACAAGCAGAATTGAACCTGGGGCATGGTTATTTGCAGAAGGGAGAGTTCGCGAAGGCGAAGGAAGCGTACACGAACAGTCTCGCTCTCTCGACGAAACGAAACTACCAGGAATCGGTGGTCTCCAGCACGATCGCCTTGGCACGTCTTGCGGTCAAAGAATCAGATTTTGACACGGCGGAATCATACTTCCAAAAGGCGATGGATCAGTCACGGCAATTGTGGGGAGAAAATTCTTTCAACATCTCTGAATTGCGGCAAGACCTAGCGAATGTCTCATTTCAACGCATTCGCATGGCTTATCAGGCACGCAATTTCAATTCGGTTCGACAAGCTTGTCTCAAACGAGAAGAATTCCTCCGCTCCTTTAAGGACAGCGATTATTTCTCTGTGCGTCTTTGCCGTCTTGACTTGGAATGGCTGGATCGCGTTTCGAAGTTGTCTCCGAACGATTATGCCGACTGGCTGACTGCCCGTCGGATCGCGGATATCCCATACGACGAGATTGATCCAAAGCCGCCGATGAAGGATCGAATTTCGCAAGTCGAAAGCTCGATCGCGGTCTTTGAACGTTTGATGGGACAAGACTATTATCTGATCCCGATATTGAAGGGAGAACTCGGTGATATCTATTTCCTTGGAAATGAGACGGCGAAAGCCGAGCCAATCCTTGTTGACGCTATTGCGTCATTGGAGAAGGGTTGGCCTGTGGAGCATCCTCATTATTTGCTTCCCTCCAGTTATTACGATCTTGGAAAGATTCTAGTCAGCAGAGAAAGCGACATTCCTCGTGGTATCGATTGCCTCGAACGTGCCGCCGACATGTATCGTGGACTCTACGGGGCATCGTACAACTACGCGGACTGTTTAAGAGAGCTTGCCCAAGCCCGTTTTTGGAGAGGAGACTATACACGCGCTGAGGCCAATGCCGTCGAATTGATCGAAGTGCAATCGCGACTCAAGGGGCGCGAGTCGATGGCCATCATTCCCGCACGCCGAGTCCTCGGACGGATTCGGATCGGGCAAGGGGACGGCAAAGGGAGTGTCGAGCAATTGACCGAGGTCGTCAGGCTTGGCAAGCAATTGAACATCCCGACGAGTGTTCAGGCACAGGACCTTGAGTTCCTCGCGGAATCGCAACTTCTCTTGGGTGATCAAGCGACCGCTGAGAATCTATTCAAGCAATCGATGGCGATGTACACGGAGGCGGAGCAAAAAGCCAATTGGATGTATGGGCTCGCCAATGCGAACCTTGGAGGTCTTTACTTAAAGCAGGGGAAAGTCGACGCGGCGAAGGAGTGTTTGGAGCGGGCGGCCGCGAACTATGAAAGCTTTCCTAATTTCAACCTCGCGTATCGTCGCGGCGTTCGAAACAGGCTCGCTCAGATTGAACTCGATCGGGCCGCCGTCAAAGAATCTGCGTTGGACCCAGTGGCCGCCAATCCACATCGAATGGCGGCACTAGATCATTTGAAGCGACTCCCTGACACCCCCCGATGGCAAATTGGCCTGCAGGAACAGTACATCAAGTCGAACGAAAAATGGGGGAGTCTATCCGGAGAGGCTCGAACAAAAGTCGATGCTGCCGTCAAGCAATTCGACGAGGCTATTCGACTGGCGCAAAGCAAGAGCTATGACGAAGCGATCAAACTTTATCCTTCCATCCTAGAAGTCTTTTCGAAGGAGTTGGGAAGTGAGGATATTCGCTGGGCATTCGCTGAACGGAATAGATCCTCGGTACTGTATCAGTTGGACCGATGGCCTGAATCGCGAGAGGCGGCTCAGGCGGCGGTGAATATTTTCGATAAGACGGTCGCGCCGAATAATTTTCAAAGCGGCGACTTACTTTTGCTCATCGGCAATACGTGGCGGTGCCGCGGCGAACCGTCGAAAGCCATTCCATTTTATTCCCGCGCATACCAGATGTTCTACGCCATCGAACCCGGCGGCGCGATGATGACGATCGCGTTGTTTCGGCACGCCCAATGTCGAATGGCGGAGGATCAACTTCAAGGGGCTTACTCTGATCTCGGAGTCGCCACGCGCAACCTTCGAGTCTACTCGCAGACGGAACTCACCCTTTTCATTGAGGCTCTGGCAACGTCCGGTGAACTCTCTGCGCGATTGGGCGATTTTGACTGGGCGAAGATTCAAGTTGATGAAGCGATGGAAATCGTCAAGGGTCGAAAATTAGAGAATACCGAGGCGGAGTTAGCCGCTCATCGAGGCATGACGAAGCTTTATTTGGAATGGAACAAGCCCACAGATGCGGAGACACATGCCCGGCGATGGCTTGAGCTTTCGAAAAAACTCTTTGCGGACAAGGACGGCGAGGGAACTGAAGCCTTGCTCGCAGTAGCGAACGCGGGCTTAGGCAAGGGTGATCTGGCATCAGCCGAGGCATTTGCCAATCAGGCTCTCGGGCGCGCGGAGCGATCTCCTGGAGTGGAGATCGCGCCTGCTGCTCAAGCTCGATCGATTCTTGCAGAGATCGGCTACAAGAGGGGTAATTGGTCCGCCGCACAAACGGATACGCTATCCGCGCTTGATGAATTTGAAAAGAAAGCAGGGCCATCGCATCGCCGTACCATTCGAACGCTGAACTTATTAGCACGACTGCAAATTGCCCAGGGTCAATTGGCGGAAGCAGCCAAGACGCGCGGACGCATCCTGGCAATTGAGATTGAGGGACTTGACCGGATCTCTCAAGTGGCCACGGGGGATCAACTGATCGAGCTTGCGAATCGAGCGCGCGAAGCGCTCTATTCGTATCTGGCGCTTCCCGGGCCCGAGCAATCGGTGGAACTCGCGTACAACGGGCTTTTGCGACTCAAGGGAGCCGCCTTCACTCGGCAACAACAGCTTCGCATCGCCGCGTCAGATCCAGCTCGCAAGAATTTGGCCCAACAATGGCGAAGTGTTGGATCGGAAATAGCGACCGAGGCGTTGAACCCCCCTTATCAAGAGGGAAAAAGAGTTTGGTTCCAATCACTTGCGACGAAGATGGAGACACTGAATAACCTTGAAAGTCAACTAGCTTCGGGGACCGAACCTCCCAAGCCTGTGACGGCGAAAGAGATTAGCGATGCCCTTCCTGATGATGCCGTCCTGGTCGACTATCTGATTTATCCGTTCGTCAAACCAGAGAGCGGAAAGGGAGAACCTCCGAAGGCGGAGCTGCGCTATACCGCCTTTGTACTGAAGAAGGGTAAGCCTCCCTTAAGATTCGATCTGCCGGAGGCAGAGGTTATCGCCCAATCGGTGACGGACTGGCGTAAATCGATTGAAGGGTTCGGACAATTGAAATTTGAAGAGCGATACTCGAAAGGTGTCCCCGAAGCGCGGGATATTCTCAGCCGAGTGTCGCGAGCCGCATGGGACCCGCTTCGAGGAGCTGTTTCGGATGCACGAATTGTTTACTTATCCCCCGACGGTCCTCTTGCGGCGATTCCTTTTGCCGCGCTCCCTGGAACGTCGCCCGATCGATTCCTGATCGAGGAGAAAGCCATTCTGGTCGTGCCAGCGGCCCGAATGATCGTTGATGCGAAGCCGACCCAAAACAGGGATCCATCGCTGATGGTAGTCGGTCAGGTGGATTACGGTGCGGCTCCTGGAAATCTAGCCTCCACTGGCAGTAAACGTAGGGTCGGTGGATTCACCAAACTTACGGAAGATCATTTAGAATGCGGCGCCGTCAACAAGCAGTTTGAAGCAGCTTTTCCCAAGGCGAAGCGGCTTTACATCACTGGTGCAGATCCCACCGAAGAGGCCATTCGCCGGCTAATGGGGGGATATCACTGGGTTCACATTTCGACCCACGGATTCTTCATCGAAGAGAACGTGCTGATGTCTCTGGGACAGCAATTCAGCGTTCCTGGGGTTGCCGAAGCGAATCTACCGGGAATCGCAGGAGAAAACTACTCGATGCACGTACTCAGCCATCCCGGTCTTCAATGCGGTATCGGGATGGCCGGGGCGAATGCGGTGATCAAACCTGGACAGGATGACGGTGTTTTGACGGCGTTCGAGGTTTCGATGCTCGATCTATCGGGAATCGACACTCTGATGTTGTCGGCATGCCAGACTGCCCTCGGTTCAACGCGAAATGGAGAGGGCGTTCTCGGGCTCCAACGCGCTTTTCATCAAGCGGGGGTGCATTCGGTCATTGCCACCCTTTGGTCAGTCCCTGTGGCGGAAACGAATGTCTTTGTTGACTTCTTTTATGGTCATCTCTGGAAGGATCATTTGCGCCAAGCAGATGCCTTGCAATCCACGCAACGAGAATTCATTGAATATGCCAGGGAGGTCATTTCGAAGAAGGGAGAACGTGTTGATCATATCCATCCCTATTACTGGGCAGGATTCTCGATTAGCGGCGACGGCAAGTAAGCGGTGAAGGTGCTGGCAATCTAAAGGATTTTATTTGCCTCTTCACGCTCGACATCATCAAGCCGACACCTCGTTAGGATCTATTTCCTTCTTTCGAGGGACGAAGCAACATGTTGCGAAGCATTTGAGTGCTTCGACGACCGAATAGTTTTCCGGCTTCATCGACAATCTTCTCGCGAGCTTCATCATCGATCTCGGCCTTTTGCCATTCGGCTAAGAAGCTCTGCATCAGCGCGGGGGCGATTCGCATCATCGCTTTGGGCTCATCGGTGACAATTTGAAAGAATGCGAAACACATTTCATCTGAGCTACCGTTCCCAAATAGAACTCGCTTGGGGGGCGTGCTCGGATTCGCGGGGTTTTCGGGAGAGTTGTTGTAGGCAGCTTCGACTACGATCTTCGTCCCCTTCGGCAGGCGGAGCGGCTCCTGATAGAGATAGCTATCCTGCCAATAGAAGTTCCAATCCTTGATCCAGATGAGAGGAATCGGATCTCCCTTCGGTGGAGTGGCGACGACCTTCATTTCTTTGCCGATCAGATGAAGGTGTGGAAAAACGCTTAGGAGGGTCACATCGATGGGCAACGTGAGCGAGGAGTGAACGGTATGCCTCTCCTTTCCTGCGGGAATGTCGATGGCGAGACTTCCTAAAAGGAGCATCTCCTGCCGTTTGACCTCGGTCGCAGGTTTGTCGGAGAAATAGAGAGCAACCTTCGACTGCTCCTTTTCCGGGCGGCCGGTGGGATGAAGATGGAGCTGTAACACGATGTCGACCGATTTCGGTACGTGGACGCCGATGCCCGGAGGATAGTGGTGCGGCGTCATCCCCGGCGTCCATACACCGACCATGGCGGTTACGCCGACTCCAACCGAGCCCGAGGTTCGGTAGCCTGGCTCCGGCGTCTCCTCATCGAGCGTACGCGCTTGACCAGAAGAGTCGAAGAAGATCACCGCATGGTGAGAGACGGCAGCATTGCTCGGACGGAACTCGAATCCGGCGAGCGTCTTGTCGGCAGGTAATTTCACGGGCAGAACGAAGTGCTGGAAGACGTCAGGGCCATCGGCGGGGACGTCATAAGGTGCCGGCACCTCCACGACGAGATCTGGAGTTCCGAGTCGCCATCCTTCCGGAAAACTCGGGACAGGCGGCATATCTGCATCATCACCCTTCGGTGAACCAGACTTTACCCAGGAAGTGATCAATGCGAGTTCGTTGTCGGATAAACGACGTTCATCAACGAAGTGACCATAATTCTTTTCTGCCATCCAGGGAGGCATCCGCCGGGCGCTGGTCACGTCGGACAGAAACGTCGCGCGCTTCGAGGCGTCTTCATAGCTGAGAAGGGAGAAGGGAGCGACCTGACCGGGACGATGGCACTCCGCACAGTGAGCAAATAGCAGGGGAGCGATGTGCCGGGTGTAAACGATCTCATTATCCTTTGGCACGCTGTGCGAGAATGCCACCCCTTCAGAGTGCGCTTCGGAAAGGGTCAATGGCTTATTATCGGCCAGCGCGACCACGGCATCTTGCAAGTAAGTTGCTTGCACTTGGGAGTCACTTATTTTGCCGCGATAGACGACTTCACCTTTCACACCAATCAGAACCGCTTCGGGAAGATGACTTGGCTTAAGCCGCGTCGCTAACTCGCCCGTGCTGTCGAATAGGATCGGAAACTTTGCGCCTAAATTCTTCGTTAGTGCGGCCGCATCAGAGCGGCTCAGTTTATCGCTGCTGATCACCCCATAAAGTTCGATGGGTTTTGGAAGCTTTAAGTCTGAGATTCGATTGAGTTCGGCCATGCATTCAGCAACGTTGGGCAATGTTGGATCAATGAAGATGACCGCCGTTCCCGCTCGGCCTGTCGTTTCCTCGAGTCGCTGGATGTTCCCATTGAGATCGAGCTGTCTGAGAAAGTGGAGGTCAACCTTTTCAACCGAGGTTGATTCAGAGTTACCTGCGAATAATACAGCCACGAGCATTGCCGCTGTGAACATCAGAGAACTCCACGATGAAAGTCGACGCGAGATAGATTTGCGATACGCTCGCGTCCGGAATTCAAAGCTTAACCAACCAAGTCGGCCCTTGCTAGAAGGAACTCACTTCCTTGGCGATCCAATGAATGGAACATAGGCCACAGAATGAACACCTCAGAAGTGGGGAATGTTTCGAGATCGTTTGGAAAAACCAACAACACTTTGAAGAGAATCGGTCGGTGAGGATTCCGTGGAGAGGATGAAAAGTCCTGGATCAACGCTCAATTTGTCAGTAACCTTCCATCGACAAGGGTTTGATCGAAAGATCCGATGATGAAGTCATCAGGAGCGACAGAGACGGGGTATCGCATGTCACGTTGGATTTCTCGGATGTCTTTTCGCCTGTTAGGGCTGGGGCTTGCTTTCCTGAACTCTGAATTATTGAGAGGAGAAGAGACCACGCAAGAGACGGTGGGACGCCGCGAGAAGG
>JAIEPU010000021.1 GCA_019748235.1 bacterium | reverse complement strand
CACGCGAAGCCCGTACTGAACCGAAGACTCGATCTCTTCAGGCACTTTTCGAGAATCGAGATCAGGTGACAACGGGAAGTCACATCCGAGCCGCCTCGCGATCAAATCCGACGGGAGACGCGAAACGAATTCCTCGAATCCTGAGACATCGGACGCTTCCATCAAGACGGACCACGGGCAGCGGACCTGAAGCGTATCCTCGATAAGCCCAAGCTCATACCGAGCAACAGCACCCATTTCGAAGCTGTCTTCCTCGGTATTGATGGAATTCGCCGGGATCGCCAGCAGAATGCCATTCACGGGACAAAATGGCGACCGTTCCTCAATGATCAGGCGGCAAAGATGTCGTAGACGCATCGACATCTGGGCGACAAGAGGAGGTGACTTAAGGAGACGCTGCTTCAGTCGAGATTTCGCCTGCGCGACCGACTGGGTGGCCGGTGCGAGTGTGGCCGTCGCTGCTTCTGTCGTGCCGGCTCCGAGCGATTCGAAGGTCTCCTCGGGAACTTCACCCAGCAAACTTCCCTTACCCAGATCGCCGATGGATTCGCGTTCGAGCGCGACCTCGGTCTCCGTCGGGCACAGATAACTCGCCTGACGCGCGAGGAGAGATAACTCGCGACAAGCGACGAAAATCGCTTCACGGTTCGCGTAAACGTGCAGCGGCGCTTCTCGAGCCGCAGGGGATTGATTTACGAGGAGTGGTATCTGAGCCGCGTCGAAAAGTTCTGAATCGCTTCGCGGCGTCTGTCCAACGATCAAGAATACTGGAGTCTCTTGAAGCGAGATCCCCGCGCGATCAAGTGATGCGAGCGCCTCGTTCCAGGCCGCATCAATATCCGCACAGCCCGTATCCTTGTCTTGGAGGTTGATCAACTTCCACAACCACCAGCCGATCCATAAAAGCGAATAGAACAGAAGGAACAGAATCGGCAGCATGAACTCGCGCAGCATCGGCCAAGGGGAACGGACCATTCGGCAGATATCAAATGTCTGATTGATCGCATGAAGAAGTACGAAGAGCACAACGACCAACGTGAAGTGGACAAGCCAAAGAATCGCCCGTCCGACCTTCCTCTTATCACGGGATGCCGTCGCGAAAGGGAGCAGAAACTTGCCCAGCCCTTTGAAGATACCGCCGATGAATCCAAATACGCGAGACATGGTGAACCTCGATATCGGTCTCTATCAGATCATTCCACGGACAATGGTTTCTGCCTCAACTCCACCGAGTAATCACTCCGAAGGTGACGATCGGGACGAGCAGTAAAAGCGTTCCGCCGCAGACGAGCACCATTCGCTGGAGACGATGGCGTCCCCGGCGAGGTGGAACGTACGTCGGCGGTTGCAGCTCTGGAAGTGCCCGCCACTTGCGAGCCGGGTCGCAGGCCAATCGACTCCGCGCGGCCAGCGTCCACTCTTGGAATCGATCGGGGTGTTCGCGAAGCTCGCCCCAAAAGCCGAGCATCGCGCACAGGTAAAAGACTTCGAGCGCGTCGGTCGTCGTCCGCTGCCGTGCGAGTTCCGCCTGTTGCCAAAATCGCCAAGCGCGATCGTTACTGCCATAAAGCGAGACTTCGAGCTTCCGCTCATTCCAAGCCGTTGACCACGGGGATGACAGAACGAAAAGCTCGTCAAGCCAGCAGACAAGCGCGTAGCGAACGCCGAGAAATCCATCGGTGTTGTTGGTCGCGGGCTTCTTCGACGAGCCCGTGCTCGTCATGGCGATGCTGGGGGTCGCGGCATCTGGACCGTAATCGGCCACTCGGCTGATCTCCGTGCCGGTGAGCAACATCTCGCGAAGAGTCGCTTGCTCGGCCAGGAGATCGAGTTCTTCCTCCTGACGAATTCGATCCCGCAATTCGAGGGCATAACCAATGACCGAATGGACGACGTCGGCCAATTCGCGATGCATTTGCGTAACTCCCGAAAATACCAGTACGGCGACCTTCGCTAGGTGACGTTTCGCGGCACCACGTACAGCGAGAACTCCAACGATGTCGTTGACTGCGCGGTTTTCACGCGGAGAAGTCGTTCTCCCTGGATGTTCCCCGCAATCAAGTTTTCATTGAGTCGGATCGCCAGCGTGAGTGATTGCTCGACGTTTCGCCATTCGAGATCGCGCGCTTCGCGATTGATTTCGAAATAGATGAGACCCGCATGAGCCGGCAAGACTCGCGGCGGATGGGGAGCATGCGTAAACGTGAGTCCCGCTTCACCGAG
Source organism: bacterium (assembly GCA_019748235.1). Classification (GTDB taxonomy): domain Bacteria; phylum Planctomycetota; class Planctomycetia; order Kolteriales; family Kolteriaceae; genus JAIEPU01. Next base: position 52,594 of record JAIEPU010000021.1, on the reverse strand, counting down.
CCGGAAGATTGAATCAACCCGATCAGAGCTCCCCACCTTCATGTCGAGCTCGCCCGCCTTTGTGACCAGGCGAATACACTCCTCATCATTCAGATCGCTTCGCACACCGATATACATGCGCGATCCCGACTCGAGCCACGCCGGCTCAAGCGTGACTTGCATGCGAAGACCAGCCCCGATGAAAGGACGCTCCTTGTATTCCGGTTCAACGACGAGATCGAGTAAGCCGTCGATAATCTGCTTCATTCGATAGAAGCATCCCCCCAGATCATCGTGATCGTAACGCGGGAGCTTGGGGCATTGCCGGCCTTGATCGAAGATCGCCAACCTTCCAACGATGCGAGACAATTCGACGAACATCGTGAAGGGATGTCGTTTCTCTGCGCCAATTAGCACGGAGAGAGGAGCCTGTACTTCGTTCAACGCTCGAAGCTGTTCAAGTATGAGTGAATCGCCAGTCGCGTTTGATCCAAATCCAATCCCTCGTGTCGACGCGAGATTCGAGAGGAGCTCCAGCTTCTTTCCAATCCGATCGCAGATCGATTCGAGGATGTTGTTCGACAGAGGCGACCACGCATCGGTCGCCAAAAGAGGCGGGATGAATGTTTGATCGAGGACCGGGGTGCCATCCGAAAGCGCGGACTTCGTCAGCCGGGCAATCGGAATGATCTCGTAACCGGTCTGATCCTGACCCGAGAGGAGGATCCGCGCGTTCAGACGGCGAACGCTGACCGGCCGTGGATTGAGGCCCGTGTTCTCGTCCTCGAGATCCTGTGTATCGACTTTGAACCTTGTATCGAGACGGCCGTTATCCGTCACGTTCGGCCGCCCGAGGTGAAGCGACGCGATTGCAAGGTAAACCGTGATATCCCGCCCCTCGGCAAAGGCGGGTTTCAAATCGATGACGGCCAGTTCGGAGTCATCGGGCACGGAAAGGGTCGTTCCATCGTGCCAGCGAGCATCGAGCTTGCGAATGACGAGCCGATAGTTCGCCAGCGCATCCGTATCGATCTCGACGGTCCGAAGTCCCCAGTTGTAGTGGTGATCCCAATGCTGATCGCGGCTAGCTCGCTCCGCCAAATGGCGCTGGAGGGCTTGGTAATGATGGGGACGCAGAAACATCCCGTCATGCCAATGGACCTCGCGCGCAATCATGCTCAATTCCTCCGATAAGCTGGCAACGAAAGGCTTTGATTCCAAGGCAGGAGAGCGATTGCCCTGCCCTTTCCGCTTTCAAATCGCCTAGCAGATTCCCCTATCGAGCGGCCTCAAATCGAGAACGATCGGGGGAGTTTAGACCCTCCCCGGTCCCTCGAAACGAGTTTCGCTCGATAGAAGCTAATGCGCTTTTGCCCGACGTGCGGTCCAAACACGACTTATATTCCCAACGAACCCGGCCCTCGTAGCCGGTGTAACCGGATGACATCGGTATGACACCACGTTAAGGGGCCCCCTCCCCATGGCGACCGCGGACGCTATCGACATTGACAGCCTATTGGCACCGATTGCCGAAGGTCGGCCGGCCGGGGACGATCCTCGCGATGACTTGTCCGCCACATCGATGTATCGCCGAATTAAAGATGCCCGCAACGCGGCTCGCGCCGCTGAGCGAGGAGCGGTAGCCGAGGAAGACGGCACCGTGGATGCTCCTCCCGCGGACTGGAAACCCGTCCTTCAACTCGCTCCGCCACTCCTTTTGCATCAAAGCAAAGACCTCGAAATTGCGGCCTGGCTCACCGAAGCCCTCGTTCGGATTGAAGGATTTCAAGGGCTTCGCGATGGATTCAAGCTGATGCGTGGATTCGTCGAGAACTATTGGGATGACCTCTTTCCCAAACCCGACGACGATGGGATGGAATCGCGCATTTTCCCTCTGACCGGCCTGAACGGCGAGGGTGGAAACGGCACGCTCATCATTCCGCTAATCAACGTCCCGATCACTCAGGGACGAGAGTTTGGCCCCTACGCCTATTCGCATCTGACGCAGGCACTTTCTCTCGAACGAATCGCCGACCCAGAGAAAAAGCAAAAAAGAATCGACGCCGGTGCCGTCACTCGCGACAAATTCGATAGATCCGTTCGCGAGACCAATCCCGATTTCTTCCGGCACAACCTGGAACTCATTGAGCAATGCCGTGAGGAATTCCAAGCGCTGACGAAACTTCTCGATGAGAAGTGTGGCCGCGATGCACCCCCAAGTTCATCGATTCGCGAAGCGATCGAGCAAATTCGGGATGCGATCAAATCATTCCTTCCCCCTGAGATCCCGTCGACGGACAGTGACAACAATACGTCACCGGATCAGACCGGGGTTGCCCCCAAGCCTGCTGGTAGTGTGACGGTCGAAGGACTTCGAAATCGAGAGGAAGCGTTCGAAGTTCTGCTCAAAGTGGCGGATTTCTTCCGAAGAACCGAACCACACACTCCCGTGTACTATGCTTTGGAACAAGCCGTGCGCTGGGGTCGCCTCCCACTCCCGCAACTCCTTTCGGAGTTGATCGGAGATAACTCGACCCGCGAGGCGGTTTTCAAACAACTCGGCATCACGCTTCCCTCGGACACTTCGCGTTAAGCCGACTGGCCGTTCGCGAATGGCTTTTCCCATGGATGGAACAACGACCGGAGTCAACTCAGCGAAGTTGGCTGCCGCGCGATACTGCGAGTTGAACCTTCAGGTGGCGGAAGCCTGGAGCGGAAAAGAGAAGTCTCGACGCGAACGAAGTGACGTCGAATTCAGGGCTCATTGCTAGACATTTCGGAGGTACGATCCATGCCTGAGAGCGTGCAAAAGAAACTCGAACGAGTTCGTAAGCCTCGTGTACACATCAAATATGACGTCGAGACGGAAGGTGCGGTCGTCGAGAAGGAACTTCCCTTCAACGTCGGCGTGCTCGGCGATTTCTCGGGCAATGACCCAGGCGAAGCCAAGAAAAAGATTAGCGATCGCAAGTTCACGCAGATCGATCGCGACAACTTCAACGACGTCATGACTAAGATCAATCCAGGCGTCAAGCTGAAGGTTGAGAACACGCTCGCGGGCGACAACAGCGAGCTCAACGTCGAACTGAAATTCAAGTCGATGGAGGACTTCGAACCCTCCAACATCGTCAAGCAGGTCGAGCCTCTTCGCAAACTGCTCGAGACCCGCAACAAGCTTCGCGACTTGCTCACGAAAGTCGATCGCTCGGAAGAGCTCGAAGGCTTACTCGAAAAAGTTCTCTCCGACAGCAGTGCACTCGAACAGCTCAAGAGTGAGCTTGGCATCGAAGGCACCACCCCCGAAAACAACAATAACGGAGGTCAGCAATAACTATGAGCGCCGTTCAAGAACAAGTTGCACCTTCAGCCGCCGAGACGACGACCGAGACTCTTGGTCTTTTGGATCAGGTCCTTGGCGCGACCAAGCACACGGAGCGTGACCGCGCACAGGAGCTCGTGTCGGCTCTTACCGAACAGGCCCTCGAGGGAACGCTGACGTTCGATAAGAGCGTCTCGAAGTCGATCGCCGCCGCGATCGATTCCATCGACAAAGCCATCTCGAAGCAGCTCGCCGCCGTCATGCACGCGGAAGATTTCCAGAAGCTTGAAGGCTCGTGGCGAGGTTTGAACTACCTCACCTCGAAGTCTGAAACGAGCTCGATGCTCAAGATCAAGATGTTCAACGCCACCAAGGATGAACTCTTCAAGGATCTTGATCGGGCCGTCGAGTTCGATCAGAGCCAGACGTTCAAGAAGCTGTATGAGAACGAGTTCGGCACCCCGGGCGGTGAGCCGTACGGTGCTCTCATCGGCGACTTCGAGTTCACCAATCATCCGCAGGACATCGATCTTCTCGAGAAGATGTCGAACGTCGCCGCGGCTTCCTTCTGTCCATTCGTTACCAGCCCTTCGCCGAAACTTTTCGGCTTCGCCAGCTGGACCGAACTGAGCCAGCCTCGCGACCTCGAGAAGATTTTCGAATCGGTCGAGTATGCGAAGTGGAAGTCATTCCGTGACTCGGAAGATTCTCGCTTCGTCGCGATGACGATGCCCCGCGTGTTGGCTCGCCTTCCCTACGGAGCGCAGACCAGCCCGGTGGAGGACTTCGCCTACGAGGAAACGACTCTTCGTACCGACGGAAAGCAAGCGGCCGTCAATCACAACGAATTCTGCTGGATGAACGCGGCCTACGTGCTGGGCGAACGCCTCACGCATGCCTTCTCGACCACCAACTGGTGCACCGCGATCCGCGGCGCCGAAGGTGGCGGAAAGGTCGAGGGATTGCCCGCCTATGTCTTCACCAGCGATGACGGTGATCCGGACATGCAGTGCCCCACCGAGATCGGCATCACCGATCGTCGCGAGGCGGAACTAAGCAAGCTTGGCTTCATCTCGCTCTCCCACTACAAGAACACTGACTATGCAGTCTTCTTTGGTGGCCAGACCGTTCAGAAGCCAAAGAAGTACGATCGACCTGAGGCGTCGGCCAATGCCGAGATCTCAGCTCGGTTGCCCTACATCATGGCGACCTCTCGCTTATCGCATTACCTGAAGGTGATCGCTCGCGACAAGATCGGCTCGTTCATGGAAGCGACCGACGTTCAGAGCTGGCTCGATCGCTGGCTGCACAACTACGTCAGCGCCGATCCGAATCCGAGCGAGGAAGCAAAGGCTCGCTTCCCGCTTCGCGAAGCGAAGGTCCAGGTTCAGGAAGTTCCCGGCAAGCCCGGTTCTTACCAGGCCATTGCGTGGCTCCGCCCCTGGCTCCAGATGGAAGAGTTGACCTCGTCCATGCGAATGGTCGCTCGTATTCCGAAGCTCGGAAGCTAATTCAGTGACGGATGTTTCCTGATTTGGGTGGCCCCGACAACTTGTTGTCGGGGTTGCGAAGCAACAAGAGGGCCGACACTCAGAAGACCCTCTTGTGCCTTCGGCACCCAGGCAAAGAGACTGAGTCAAAATGACCCAGCCTACATCCGGGTGGCGGTGACTTCATGCCCACGCAAGCGTGGGACATGCCACTCCTGCACTGACAATAAAAACCATGCGGGCTCGGGATGCACGTCGTCTCGAGCCTGTTTTCGTTCGAATCGGTCCACCAGTGACTGATGCGAATCGAATACGCGATACTGATCCTTGTTCCCATTTATTGTTCGGCGCGAGCTCCCTATGGCCGGTGAATCAAACATCGACGAGGCCGTCAACGGTCCCGACATGCGATCACCGGGTTCTGCCGGCTTGCTCGACGATTGCCTGATTTCGACCGAAATGGTCGTCGGCGCGAAGCCGAAAGGTGCCAGACGCCTTTTCGACATCGACGGCTTTCTGAAAAGCCAAACCTATGAAGAATCATTCAAAGCCTGGGCGGGGGACCGATTCGAACGGCGCCGCTCTCCATCGAAGAATGAACTGATCTGCCAGATCGCTGCCGACATTGCCGCGATCGATGATCTGCTCAATGCCCAGGTCAACGCCATCATCCATCATCACGACTTCCAAAAGCTCGAAGGGTCGTGGCGTGGCCTTCATTATCTTGTTCACCAAAACGAAGACCCGGACTCCATCAAGATCCGCGTGCTCAACGTCACCTGGGTCGAGCTTGGTCGTGATCTTGAGCGTGCCATCGAATTCGATCAGAGCCAACTCTTTCGCAAGGTCTACAGCAACGAATTCGGCATGCCGGGGGGGAAGCCGTTCGGCGTCCTACTAGGCGACTACGAGATTCGCCATCGTCCGACGCGCGACTATCCCATCGACGACTTATCGACCGTTGCCGGGATCGCTCAAGTATCGGCGGCCGCCTTCGCCCCCTTTATCGTCGGCGCTCATCCCCACTTTTTTGGCATCGACAACTTCCGCGAGTTTGAACGTCCCTTGAGTCTGACAGAGACATTCCAGCAAGCGGAATACCTGAAGTGGCGACGCCTTCGCGAACACGAAGATTCGAGATTCGTGGGGATCGTGTTGCCACGAGTCCTGATGCGCGAACCCTATTCGACCGACAAGACACAGGCGTGCGGCTTTCCCTTTCGAGAAGAAATCTCAACGGGAGGTGAGAGCAAACACCTTTGGGGTTCGGCCGTGTATGCCTTCGGCTCAGTCCTGATTCGTGCGTTCCAGCAGACCCGCTGGCTCGCACAAGTGAGAGGCGTCATCCCGTGGAGAGAAGAGCGCGGACTGGTCACCAATCTTGTCTGCCCCTCCTTCGAAACCGATGCGGATGGAATCGCCATCAAGTGCCCAACTGACGTTGTCATTAGCGACAAGCGCGAGATCGAGCTCGCCGAGCTTGGAATGATTCCACTTTGTGCGTGTCGCGGCTCCGAGTATGCCGCGTTTTACAGCATGCAGTCGGTCCAAAAGCCCAAGGTGTATGACCGAGAGATCGCGACGAAGAACGGCAAAATCGCGACGATGCTGCAGCACACGTTCTGCGTCTCCAGATTCGCCCATCACTTGAAAGTACTCGGGCGTGAGAATATCGGCCGGTTCCGCGATCCATCCGAGTGCGAGGACATGCTTTACCGCTGGCTGCAGAAGTATGTGACGTCGGACGAAGACGCCAGCGAGGAAGTTAAGGCCCGCTATCCGCTTCAAGAGGCGACCGTGCAAGTTCGTGAACGGCCCGATAAGCCAGGTTCGTACGCCTGCATCATTCGCCTGAAACCCCATTTCCAACTCGAGCAACTCGTCGGCTCGATTAAACTAGTCACCGATATCGATATGCCCGCCGCGGTATAACGCCCACATCCGACGTGACACAAATCGACCGCTCGTCTACATTTCAATCTGTGAAATTCAGGGTTTTAGCCGTGTCGTCCCTGGAATATTCTTGGTTGATGACCGGTTTTGGGAATCGATTCCCATCAAAGAACGGAGCACCCATATGGCCACCGGCGACTCGGAGAAGAGAAAGATGCCTTGGATCGATGAAGAAACCCTTGCGGTAGACGAATCCCGTCAGTTTGACGTATCCGCCGGTCGGTCCGTCTCCATCCGAATGGGGAAAGGATCGGAGTCGATCGAAGTGCGCGGTCCAAACGGTGCCCCCGAAGTCACGATCACCTTCACCGCCGACGGTCCCTGCATCCGCCTCGGAGCGGCACGGCTTGAAATCGACACGCCGGGCGACGTCTCCCTGAACTGTGACAAGTTCTCGGTGAATGCAATGAGTGGAGTTAGCCTGCAAACACCGGAACGGGTCGAAGTCCGCGGCGAGGAAGTCCTGCTCCAGATGGAGCGCGACGTCGATCTTCGCGGCCGGTTCATTCGACTGAACTCACCCGAATCGCTTGACGGCAAGTACAAGCTCCCCGAAGTTCCGACGGCTCATCCCGACGGATGCGGCTGCAATCATCACGAAGCCAAGTAGCCTCTCGGGCGAACAATTAAGAGGATCATCACGTGCCTCCCATTGGAACGATTGGAACGACGATGACCGTCTGCCCGATGGTGACGGTCCTCGTGCCGCACGTCGGAGGACCGATCATTGGCCCCGGCGCACCCACCGTCTTGACGATGCTTGGTCCAGTCTCTGTGTTGGGGGACCTAACGACTTGCGTTGGGCCTCCGGGCGTGATCGTTCTCGGCTCACCGACGGTCATGGCGGAGGGCCGCCCTGTCACGGTCGTCGGAATGAGTATCACTGCACATGGCGGAACGGTCGTCGGACCCGGTGCGGTGACCGTAATGACAACGTGATCAGCCGTCCTTTGCCATCCGTTGCTTTCGAAGTCAAACGCCCAAAATGCTTCCACTCTTTCGCGGTCTCACCGTTCACGAAAATGCATCTTGACGTCAATCCGTAAGGGTGATGTATTCAGCTCACGTCTACAAAGGGAATGGAAAGCCCTATTTAAAATCAGACTCCAACCACAAGGCTTCGTCACTTAAATTCGTCGCGAAAGGATTCAAGCGATGCCTCCCGTGGCAACCATATTAACGTCCATGACGGTCTGCCCCATGGTCACGGGTATTATTCCACACGTGGGAGGGCCAATTATCGGCCCCGGCGCACCCACCGTACTCACGGTAGTGGGACCTGTTTCCGTCATGGGAGATATGACGACTTGCGTCGGACCACCGGGCACGATTGCTCTTGGCTATCCGACAGTGCTTGCCGAGGGTCGTCCCGTCGCGGTCGTTGGAATGAGTATCACCGACCATGGCGGCGATATCGTTGGTCCAGGCGCGGTGACGGTGATGGTTGGCTGAATTTCATCCCCGACCTGCTCGGCTGTTTGAGCCACTTTCTAATGATGTGCCTGATCAAGCATTCTCGTCGTTCTTTTCCGTGAAATACTTCTTCACCATCTTCACCAGCAGCGGATGTCCAGCCCGTGCGGCCGCTATCTCTCCATACACTTGCATCATGCCGTTCGGTTTACCGCCTATCACCGTCGATTGAAAGACTTTGGGCGGACCACCCGAAGGACTTTCAAACGCTTCGAGGCCGATGAACTCCGTGATCACGGTGATCTCATCGGTGATTTTCGTCTCGTCCACCCGCCGCTCTTTCTCATGCGCCGCCATCCAATCCATCCACCTCCCCAGATTTGGTTCGAGGCGCGGAGCATCCTTCTCTAGCACGTAGTGATTCGGCGGCGATGACGGCTTACGACCCATGAGGCTGTCCCCAATTTCGCTGACGGAGCGGCAAATCATTGGTGGTCGGCGAGCCAGTCTTTCCAATCGAGCCCGTCGACGCCGTTTGATTTTGGTCTCAATCCAAATCGCGAGAGCAACTGATCTCGTAAGCGATCACCGAGTTCGGGATCCACCTCCATCGGGAGTTCTTTTTTCGGTGGAGGAAAAACAAAGCCCGGCTTCGGAGGAGGAGGCATTTTTTTAGCCGCCTCCTTCATCTCTTTGGCCTTTTTGATCGTTGCCTGACTACGCTCGATGACGTTCTGACACTTGGATTGAATCGACTGCATCAATCCCTGATGGAGTTGTTGAAACTCTTGAGAGCTGCCGCGAATGGTCTCGAGCTGCTCTCGAATTGCCGCCCCTTTCCCACCCCCGACGCTTGCCTGTACCGAATCAATGCTCGATTCGATATCCTTTATTTTGTTGCCGAGTTCAGAGATACTCATGTCGATCGGCCTCCTACCGGCTTCTTCCCCGTCCAGTGATGCCTTCCCTCAGCCACTTCCACGGCAAGCCGGAGGAAGTCCCGAAGCCGTTGCGTTTGCTTCGCGCGATCTCCCTTTTTGGCCGCCAATCGAACGGCCGCCACGATCGCATTCGGTGTCATTTCGGGTCCTGGCGGCACGACCGGTAAGCCTGGTCGGCTCATGCTGCCATCGCTCCATTTCACCGCTTGAGCAAGAGAACACGCTGGACTCACCTTCTGACATTGATCGGCGGCAAAGGCCGCTTTAATTCGCTGCGATTCTTTTGGATCAATCACCCATTGAACGACGGCGCGGAGCGCTTCGATATCCTCGGGAGGATCATCCTTTGTCGAAATCATCTCCACACAAAGTGCCCCCCACCAAATCGCTTCGCGCTTGGGTAATGCGTGAGAGACAAGCTTGATGACGTCAACATAGAGTTCCGCATCAATCAACTTTCCCAGGAGGACGCCAGGACTCATATCGCTTTTGGCATGCTTGCGAGCCTGATCGCTGATACCGGCATTCTCGCACAGACTCCAAATCGACACGGGCGATGTTGTCCCGGTTACGACTGTGGCCATGTCTTCCTCCCTGAATCCGAATCTGGCACGACGTCATCGCGGATCAAGATTCGATGAGCAACCCAACTCGTACCTCTCATTGAATCTGATTCACCTCATGTGGACGCAACGACCTCTTCTTCCGCATGCGGCGCCGAATGTTCGTTGACCGACGCTTCTTTCGTGGACGTGGGGGTGTTCCAAAGATTTTTTCCGCGCGCGACCTCAAGTCCGAGAAGGATGAACTCTCGACGAAATTCTCGACACTTGGGCGCTTTTTTCACCTTCGCGGCAGCAAGGAGAATCGCTCCCCCCACTGCTTTTGCGGCCGACGTCTCGGGAGCTTGGACGGTGGGCATTCCAACCTTGCCGATGCTGCCACCACTCCAGAAAACCGCATTGGTCAAACATCCGGGCGCGGTGTTATTTCCAACCGCATGTGCGGCTGAGCTTGCGGCTCGGCGGCGTGTTTCGCTGGGATCGGTCACCCAGTTAACGGCGGCTTGGATGGCCCAGACTTCCTTCTCTTCAGGCGTTGGACCAAAGACACGCCACACGCACAAAAGCCCCCACCAGATCGACTCGCGGATCGGCATTGCCTGAGCAAGAAAGCGAATTGCATCCGAGTCACAATCAGCAGCCATCAGTCGCTGAATGAAATCAATCGGTGATGTGGACTTTGCCAGTAGATCAGTCGATATCTTGTGGTGGAATCGAATCCCCGCCGCAATCGAAGCGGCATCCTTGGGTAGCATTCGTTCGAATTCGTGATCCATCACGCACCTGCCTTCATGAGGAACAGTTATTGACTACGTCACGGTGAGCATCGCATAGACGTAAGTAACTTCCGTGCAGTCAGTATCCATCGTCAGCACTTCTACCTCCATTGACACCTCGAACGTCTGATCCATCGTCAGTGATTCGCAAACAGCCCCTTCGGGCGTTAACTCCAAAACAGTTTCGTCCGAACTCAGGGTAAGACTTTCTTCTGCCTCGACCGTGACAGTGGGAGCAATCATCTGGATCCCTGCTTCGGTAATCATGATGCCGCAATCGGGATTCGCCATCATGATGATTCCTTCTTCGCTGAGGGTGATACTTGGGAACTGCGTCGCCATTTTGAAGCAGATCATTCCATCAACAGGTACCGTCCCTTGAATCTTTGGAGGGGTGCCTCCAATGCAAAGTGCTGCGCCGGCGGTGTTCGGCGACTGCATAAGAATTTTGCCCGTCGCATTGAGAAGCATCACTCCGTCAACGCCGTTGGGTGTCCCCACCGCTTCAAGCGACATGTTTGACATCACCTCGATGTCGCTTGAGTCGTTTTTCTTGGCCGAAAGACGCATGATCTCTTGGCAGCGAACAGTGTAATCCCCGTCGATCAGGACGTTTCGATCGGACAGCAAAGCTTCAGCGGTTTCCTCCGCACCCTTTTCGGCTTCCTCCGCTCCATGCAGCGCTTCGAGCGCTTCTTCAGCCGCCTTCTCCGCTTCCTTCGCTGCTTTCTCGGCAGCCTTGACAGACTCTTCGGTCAAATCCTCGATAGCGTCAGGGAGTGTGGTCCAGTTTTCGATTGATTCGAGGAGTCGTTCCGAGAATTCGGCATCCTCCAGTGCCTGCTGCGCCTCGGCACAAACATGTTCAGCAGTCGTGAGCAGCATCAGTGCGATGCCTCCGACTCCCGCGCAAAGTGACTCCACCGTGTTCAGTAGTGTGGGATTACGTTCGGCTAATCCACCCGCCGCGACCACGGCGGCAGTCGTGGATGCCGCTACTAAAAACGCCAGGCGAGGAATCGTTACTTTGACATCATCATTCGCGTAACCCGTTACCTCGGTGGTGCCGCCGTGATGTATTTCCCACTGCTCACCATAAATGGCGCGGGTTTCCGAGCAAAAGTCGAGTTCATAATTGCCGGCAACAATTCCCGCTAAGAGTCCACCTCCCAGAAAGGGGCTGAGAGGATTGACGATGACCTCCATTTTTGGACCGATCGCCACAGAGGCATTGATGCCGAGAGATGCCTCCGCGCAAACGCCGAACACCAAACTCACATCGACACCGGCAATGGACTCGATGTTTCCGTTCTTCCATTGAAAAGGTCCAACGTATTCGTTGTCACTACTGCCGCTCTCGCTGTTGGAATTGTTGGAGCTACCCCCTTGCTGCTCATTGTTGGGGTTGATGTCTTGTCCGCCTCCGGTGCCACCTAACCCGCCCACCATGCGGTGATTGAAGTTGCCGACCCATTCATACTTGCCGGCTTTTGTGGTGGTTAAGTGATTGTTCTCCGCATTGATTCGCATGTCCTTTTCGGAGTGCAGGTGCAGAAGCTCTTGGCCCGAGGCGTCCTCGATCGCCATGCCGCTAAATTGCGAGGAGTTGCCGTTCTTGGTTTGGCTTTTCATCACGAGCCGGGTTCTGTTGTCAGGCAGCTTGAACGGCGGCATTTGATTCGGGTTGTGCGCGCTGCCGAAAATGACCGGTTCATCGGGATCTCCCTCAATGAAACCGACGAGGACTTCATGCCCGACGCGCGGAATCTGAATCATGCCATAGCCGTTTCCAGCGAACGGGGAAAAAGGCCGAACCCAGCACGAGCTTTGTCCGTCTCGCTTTCCTTCTAAGTCCCAAGGGAATTGAATTTTGATACGGCCGAATTTGTCGGTGAAGATTTCCTCCCCCGGCGGTCCGACGACGGTGGCGAGAATGGCACCTGGAATGCGAGGCTTTCCTGTCGGCTTGGCCGGTCGATATGGAATGTCGAGCGGCATCGTCTTGAATCGATTGGAATAATGCTCCGGTGTACCGGACTGTCCCGCGCGATAGTCCCCTGCCGAGATGTCGTGCTCGACCTCGGTAATAAGATACTTGCCGTCACCGTCATAGTGTCCTTCGAGTTGAAACACGAAACCCGGCACCATGTGAGCCGCGTCCCCTTCTCCTCGAACGACAATCGCTTCGGCCGCGACGGCCTCCATATGATTTCGAGTCGATTGGTCCTTCTGATCGAAAACTTGTTTGAGGTTCGACGCCTGATCATCGCCAGTGGGACTGATGCCGTCGAACATGTGCGCGTATTCGCCGCGCGGGTCGAAGATCGTCCAGTGATCGTTACCATTCGTCAGGTGATGCGTCACTTTTCCGACTTGCACCGTCGACATGATCGACTGGCTTGACTGAAGCGATTGGTCAGGAAGTGCGAAGTGATAGTCGCGGCTGCTCACCTTGGCGGTGCCGATTCTCTGCGTTTTTCGCCAGGAGTGCACGCGCCCTTTGCCCCGTGTCCCTCCACTCATTCGGTTGAATTCTATCTTGTGCTCTGAAGGAAGAGTGGGATTGTTGCGCGACGTATCCGCGATAACGAGCCGATGCCCCTCTGCTTCGTGCACGAAGTAATAGAGAAGACCTTGCTCCCCCATCAGTCGATGGGCGAAATCAAAATCCGATTCCCGATATTGAACGCAGTAATTGTGCGGACGTGTCGGATTCGCGACGTTGAAGGTTGTGTTCAACCCCTCAAACAACGTGCGAAGAATGTCGACGACCGACTTCTGCTGAAATATTCGATTGTGAACCGATTGCGTCAATCGCCATGCGGCGGGAACGATGCCGATGCGATAGCGCGTGAATGAGTCGTCTCGTTCAATCTCCGTCAACTCATGGACGATGCCGTTAATCGGACGGCGTGGCGAAATGGGATAAGCCACTTCCAGGGAAATCGAACGGTTGATCAGTTTTGAAAAGTCGAGTTCCTTGCCTCGCGGCAGCAGCGCATCGAGCTCGAAGTGAAAAAGCTCGGAGATCGCCTCGCGCCCCGTTAAAGAGATGGCCAACAGGTCGAGATCTTTCGGGGCCAATACTCGAAGCCAACGATCCTCTTGACTGTACGTTGCCATCCATTGCTCCAGGATCGACGGAAACCACGTCCTGTGGTCCGATGAATTCATAAGTCCAAAAGGTTCTACCCTGGCCCCCAGAGTTTGCAAGAGCTGTCGCGGATATGACTTAATTCAGCAATCGAAACTTCGCCCGATTCACTATCGCAACCCCTGGTTGATCGCGGCATCGCTCATGAACCATCTCACCCTTCGCCTAAACGAGTTAGTGAACTCGATCGCAAAAATAATGATCTTATGTATACATCAAAATGTCTTCGATCGATCCTTCCAGGCCTATTCAAATACGAATGCCGTTCTCTTTCGAATAGCGTAAACAACATCATGACAAGATGTTAAGAAATATGACGAATTGCAGATGACCCGTTTTGGAAATCTCCCTACCATTCCGTTAGCCTTCGAATGATTAGAAAGCTAACGAAATGACGGTCACCCTCGAACAAGACTTTCACGAAAGCATCGGCCACTGGATTTGCATGACGTCGCGCATGGTGGAACGAGCGATGAATGCCGAGCTCGAGCCGGAGGGAATCACCTTCCGTCAGGCGCAGGTCCTGGCATGGATGGCCCTCGATGGAGGGGGGCTTTCACAAGTCGAGTTGGCGGAGCGAATGAACATCGAGCCGGCAACGCTTGTCAGCGTACTCGACCGAATGGCCCGAGATGGCTGGATCGAACGGGTCGCTTGTCAAGAGGACCGTCGCCGAAACTTAGTACATCCCATGCCCAAGGCTTTGCCCGCCTGGCAGAAAATCCTGGCCTGTGCCGGCCGAGTTAGGACTCGTGCCGCGCGCGGACTGACGCATGAGCAACAAGAGACGCTGAAGGAACTGCTCGGCATCGTTCAAGCCAACTTGAAATGCCCCGCGAAAGATCTTGCCTCGAATTCATAGACGCTCGCCCCGAACGGATAGACGGGATATCAGGAGTTTGTTGATGAGTTGGTTCTCCACCTTTCGGTGGTCATTAGCTCTGTCGGTAGTAATAGGGCTAGCCGGCTGCAAGCCGCGCAATGCGATGGTGACCCCTCCACCTCCCACGGTCAGTGTTGCCAAACCGACGCAAGAGCCCATCGTTGAATATGTCGAGTTCAGTGGCAACACCCGTGCGACCGACACTGTTCAACTGCGCTCGCGGGTGAACGGCTATTTGAAGGAAATTCACTTCGAAGAAGGTGCTCTCGTGAAGAAGGGGGAACTACTCTTCGTCATCGAGCCCGATCAATACGAGGTCGAACTACAGTCCGCGAATGCGGCCCTGCAAAAAGCAAAGGCATCTTTGTCGCTTGCCGAGTCCGAACTGACCCGAAGTAAACAACTGGCAAAGACGAACTCGGTGGCGCAGTCCGAACTGGACGTGAAGGTTTCCCAAAAGGATTCCGCGGCTGCCGACGTATCGACGGCGGAAGCGAATGTGCGCCAGGCAGAACTCAATCTGAGTTACACCAAGATCCGCGCGCCGCTCGATGGCCGGATTGGACGCCATCTTGTCGATGTCGGGAATCTCGTCCAAGCCGAGATGACGCAGCTCGCGACGATCGAGGCTTTCGCGCCGATTCACGTCTACTTCACCATCAGTGAAGCGGACTACCTTCGCTTCGCGGAGCTCGTTCGAAGCAAGCAACTTCCCGACATGGAGAAACAAGGGTTTCCCATCCGTGTCGGCCTACCGAACGAAGAGGGATTCCCTCACGAGGGAATCGTCGACTATGGCGATTTCGGCGTCGATCCAGAGACCGGTACTCTGCTCCGCCGGGCAACGTTCGACAATAAAGATGGAGCGCTCGTCCCAGGGCTTTTTGTTCGCATTCGCGCTCCCATCGGCGTGGAAAAGCCCGAGATACTCGTCGAGGAAAGGGCGATTGGCTCGGATCAGCGCGGGGATTTCCTGCTCGTCGTTAACGACAAAAACATCGTCGAGTATCGGCCGGTGAAGCTCGGATCGATCGACAAAGGCCGGCGAGTCATCAAAGAGGGGATCTCGCTCGATGACTGGGTCATCGTCAATGGAATCCAGCGGGCGCGCCCTGGCAAAACGGTCAATCCGCAACGGCCCGGTGATGCCGCCCATATCTCTCGCGAATTCAAGCACGAGCAATTGACGAGTCAGCCCAACTCGCCGAGCAATGCGAAGAGGAAGGGATAGGCTCGGCTATGCTTTCACGCTTCTTCATCGATCGACCTATTTTCGCCAATGTCATCGCGATCATCACCATGCTGGTCGGTGTGGTGGCGCTTTGGCAGCTCCCGGTCGAGCAGTATCCGAACATCACGCCCCCCACCATTCGCGTTCAAACGAGCTATCCCGGCGCAAATGCCCAGGTCCTCGCCGATACCGTCGCCGCTCCGATCGAGCAACAAGTCAACGGTGTTGAGAACATGCTCTACATGTCCTCCACCTCGTCGAGCGATGGTTCGTATGGACTGACGGTCACTTTCGAAATCGGGACGAATCTCGACGAAGCCCAGGTCTTGGTACAGAACCGGGTCGCGATCGCGGAAGCACAGCTGCCGGAGGAAGTCAAACGGCAAGGAATTACCGTCAAGAAGCAATCGACGAGTATTATTCTCGTCATCGCGCTCACTTCTGAAAACAACCGCTACGACACGCTGTTTCTATCCAACTATGCCTCGCTTCGACTGCGCGACGAACTGAGCCGTGTCGAAGGAGTGGGTGAAGTCACGATCTTCGGAACTGCCAATTACAGCATGCGCATTTGGATGGATCCTGAAAAACTCAATGCACGGCGAATGACGACCGAGGATGTCGTTCGAGCGATCAGGGAGCAAAACCTGCAAGTCGCGCCGGGGCAGATCGGGCAACCCCCAAGTCCTGACGAACTCAACTTCCAATACACACTTACGGCGACCGGTCGACTCACGGACGTGTCTGAATTCGAGAACATCGTGGTCAAGGACGCGCCGGGAGGCAAAGTCACTTACTTAAAGGACGTGGCTCGCGTCGAACTGGGAAGCCAATCATACGATCAATACACGCGCTCCGCGGGAAGTCCCAACGCGAATATCGGCATCTATCAGTTGCCAGGGGCGAATGCGATCGATGTCGCTCATCGCGTGCGACTCGCGATGGAGCGGATATCGAAACAATTTCCCGAGGGAATGAAGTATTCGTTTCCCCTCGACACGACCAAGTTCATCGATGCCTCCATTCATGAAGTCTACAAGACGCTGATCGAGGCGGGCATCCTCGTCCTGATCGTGATCCTCGTCTTCCTTCAAGACTGGCGCGCGGTCCTCATTCCCGCAACCACGGTCCCGGTCACCATCATCGGCGCCTTCGCCGCCATGGCCGCGCTCGGCTTCTCCATCAACATTCTCACGCTGTTCGGACTCGTTCTTGCGATCGGTATCGTCGTCGACGACGCAATTGTCATCGTCGAAAACGCGGTCCATCACATCGAACGGGGGAAGCCTCCCAAGCAAGCGACCATCCTGGCGATGGATGAAGTACTGGGACCGATCATCGGCATTACACTCGTCTTGATGGCGGTGTTTATCCCAAGCACATTTCTCGGCGGAATTACCGGTAAGCTCTATCAGCAATTTGCACTGACCATCGCCGCTACCGCTGTGATCAGTGCGATCAATGCCGTGACTCTCAAGCCGGCGCAGTGCGCGTTATGGCTTCGTCCAACCTCGACGAAAAAGAACCTGTTCTTCCGGGGTTTCAACGCCGTCTACAGCGTTTGCGAGCGTTTCTATGTCTGGCTCTTGCGCGGCACGGTCCGGATGGCGTGGGCCGTGATGATCCTCTTCGCGGCGACCGTCGCGGGAACCGTCTATTGGTACCAAGTACTCCCGACAGGTTTCTTTCCCATCGAGGATCAGGGTTACATCCTCATCAACGTGCAACTGCCTGACGCATCCTCCATGGAACGTAACCGCTTGGTGATGGATAAGGTGGACGAAGTCCTGCGCAAGACGAAAGGAATCGGCCCCTGGACGACGCTGGGTGGTTTAAATCTGCTCGACTTTAGTAGCGCCTCGAATTCGGGCACGGTCTTCGTCACGTTCACCGATTGGGAAGAACGGATGAAAGAAGGGCGCTCGCAAGGGGTCATTCTCGGCGAACTAGCGAAAGAATTCTCCCAGATCCAAGAGGCGGTCATCTTCGCATTTCCTCCACCGGCCATTCGCGGCCTCGGCTTCCGTGCCGGCTTCCAACTTCAAGTCGAAGACCGCGCGGGAGTCGGATTACAGCAACTCCAACAGGTCACGCAATCGATTATCGAGTCCGCGGGCGCGCAATCGTCGCTCTTCGGTTTGAACACCATGTTCCGTCCCGGCGTACCCCAACTTCGCATTGATATCGATCGGGTGAAGGTGAAGATGCTCGATGTTCCGCTCGATGCGGTGTTCGCCACGCTTCAGGCTTATCTCGGATCGAGTTATGTGAATGACTTCAATAAGTTCGGACGGATCTACCAGGTCCGCGTTCAAGCCGACCAACGATTCCGTGCTTCTCCGTTCGACATTTTGAAGCTGCACGTCCGAAGCGCGAACGGTCGAATGGTTCCCATCGGAGCGATCGCGACGGTCGAGCGTTCGCTCGGGCCGCAGGTGATCAATCGGTACAACCTTTACACCACGGCAAGCATCACTGGAGAGCCCGCGCCCGGCTTCAGTTCGGGGGATGCTTTGACGGTGATGGAACAAATCGCTGATCGCGAAGTTCCCGACACCATGGGATATGAGTGGACGGGGATGTCGTACCAAGAGCGTAAGACCGGAAATGAAACGGTGTTCGTCTTCGGCCTCGCCATCTTGCTGGTATATCTGGTTCTGGCCGCTCAGTACGAAAGCTGGCTGTTGCCTCTTGCCGTAATTCTGGTGGTGCCGCTCGGCCTCTTGGGTGCGATCGCGCTTACGGCCGCACGCGGCATGGACAACAATATCTATACCCAAGTCGGTATGGTGCTGATCATCGCGCTCGCCAGTAAGAACGCCATCTTGATCGTCGAATTCGCGCGTGACCTGCGGCTCGCCGGGCGATCGATTCGGGAGTCGGCCATTGAAGCCGCCCGGATGCGGTTTCGTCCGATTTTGATGACTTCGTTCGCATTCATCCTCGGCGTCCTTCCCCTTGCGTTTGCCAACGGGGCGGGATCTGCCGGACAACAGGCACTTGGCACCGCCGTATTGGGGGGCATGTTGGCCGCCACCATGCTGTCCATTTTCTTTGTTCCGGTCTTCTTCTTGGTCATTCAAGGAATCGACGAGTTTCTTCGCCGACGGAAATCATCTCCCCAAAGTGACCAGAACACGACCGAAGAAGAAGGCTCCAGTCCTCCACCAAGGGAGTTGGTAACCACTCATTGACCCTAATCAAACAACGCTCTGGCAGTTCGAAGATGTGATTGCGTTCGCGAGATTAATTCTCAAAACGGTATCCTATTCGGACCAGATCGATTGATAGTTCTCGAATGATCGGGGATCAAAAGCTAAATTGAATCGGTGCCGAGTCGTTTTTTAGAGCTTTTGGGCTAAGCGAAGGGGTCAGGCCGCGCTTCTTACGAGCGGATTCTGAACGACGAGAGTCGTCTTACGCGAATAGACGAGCAATTCTTCTCATTCACCGCTCGGAATAAATCGCAAAATGAAATACTGGATCCGCGTGCTGGTAGGCCATCGTTGAGTAGTAAGCGATGCCATGTTCAGGTCGTGGACGGGGTCATCCTCCGTTTCGACGTTCCTCGAAGGAATGACTATCAAACAGTGTGAACCGAGACGGATCCTTGATTGAAGAGAGAACTCTCGTCGTGGATAGATTTTGATGACGCCCGAGACAGAGCTGGAAAATCGCCGACGCGTTCTCTTCCTCAATCGGTCGTATTGGCCCGATGCCGAGGCGACCGGTCAACTCCTCACCGAACTTTGTGAAGATCTTGCCGAGGTCTTCGACGTCGCTGTCGTATGCGGACAACCCAACAAGAATCCTGGAAACGTCGAATTCAAACGTAGCGGCATGGAGATGCACGGCGGTGTTGAGATCCACCGCGTCTTCAATCTTCAATTGCCGAAGTCTTCCTTCATCGGGCGTCTGACTAATTTCTTCAGCTATATGACAACGAGTTGCATTCGGGCTCTCTTCGTTCGCCGCCCGGACGTCGTCATCGTCGAAACTGATCCGCCGCTTCTCTGCTTTCTAGGTCTCCTGCTTCGTTGGCGATTCAAAGCAACGCTCGTCATGTATCTGCAAGATATTTATCCGGACGTCGCTCTAAAATTGGGGAAATTGCGGTATGGAATACTGTACCGCGTTATTCGACGCTTGATGCACTCGGCCTATCGTCGCGCCGATCGGATTGTGGTCCTTAGCGAAGATATGCGCGACATGTTGCTGGCTATCGGCGTCGCCTCTGAGCGAATTTCCATCATCCCGAACTGGGTCGACACGAACCTTGTTTATCCCGTCAAAGAGAAGAACGCCTTCCGGGACCGAAATAAACTCGGGAACGACTTCGTCGTGATGTACTCCGGTAATCTAGGGATGTCTCAACGTCTCGAACATTTCCTGGACGCAGCCAACCTTCTCAAAGAAGAGAGCGAGATCCGCTTTCTGTTGGTGGGTGATGGTGCCACCAAACCCGAACTTATCGCGTACGCGGAAAACCTCGGTCTGAAGAATGTCACTTTCCTCGACTACCAGCCGAAATCGGAATTGGCGATCAGCCTGAGCGCGGCGGACCTGCATTTCGTTGTTTTGGATCCGACCATCGCGGGATGTTTAATGCCCAGCAAAATTTACGGAATTCTGGCTGCCGGAACTCCAATGTTGGCTTCCACCATCGATCAATGCGAACTCGCTCGATTGGTGCGGGAAGGGGACGTCGGGTACGTGGTCGCATTCGGCGATCCAGAAGCCATCGCTGAGCGAATTCACTGGAGCGCGACCCATCGCGACGAGTTGGCTGAAATGGGTGAACGTGCTCGCCAATTGGCGGTCGACCAATACGATCGCTCTTACATCACGCGTACGTTCGGCGAACTATTGCTGGCACTGACCTGTGGCCATCGAGTTTCCACCGCGGACAAATCGTGAATTGCAGTTCCCAAGAAATGCTCGGCTCGGTTAGGGTGGGCCGGTGATTTCGATACTTTCGAGAGAAATGACCGACTGATGAGTGCGTTACACGGCAAACGAATCGTAGTCACCGGCGGAGCGGGTTTTTTGGGCCGACACGTGTGCGAAGCACTCGCTCGGTATGAACCGGAAAACGTCTTTGTCCCTCGAAGCGCGGAGTACGATCTTCGTGACCTGGCATCCATTCGAAAACTATTCGATGTCGCCCGACCCCATGTGATCATTCACTTGGCCGCCGTCGTCGGCGGGATCGGAGCCAATAGGGAAAACCCCGGCAAATACTTCTACGAAAATGCGATCATGGGCATTCAACTCATGGAGGAATCGCGCCTTCATGGGATCGAAAAGTACATCCAAGCCGGCACCATCTGTGCCTATCCCAAGTTTACTCCGGTTCCCTTCAAGGAAGATGATCTCTGGAATGGATATCCGGAAGAAACAAATGCCCCCTATGGCGTCGCCAAAAAAGCTCTGATCGTCCAGGCGCAGGCTTATCGGCAGCAGTACGGCATGAATGCCGTCAGCCTGCTCCCGGTTAATCTCTACGGGCCGTGGGACAATTTCGACCTCAACTCAAGTCATGTCATCCCCGCACTCATTCGTAAAGTCCTCGAAGCGAAGGAAGCCAAGAAGGCGTTCATTGAGGCATGGGGAACGGGAACGGCTTCGCGAGAGTTCTTATTCGTGCGCGATGCGGCCGAGGGAATCGTGATTGCGTCGGACAAATACGACGAACCGGATCCGGTCAACTTAGGCTCGGGCTATGAAATTAGCATCCGTGATTTGACCTACCTCATTTGTGAATTGTGCGAATTCAAGGGTGAGGTGCGCTGGGATCCCACGAAGCCCGACGGCCAACCCAGGCGTTGCCTTGACACGACGCGTGCTCGCCAAAAATTCGGTTTCGTGGCGGGAACCTCTTTGCGGGATGGACTGGTCGAAACAATCGACTGGTACCGTAAACAGGTCATGAAGCAGAGCTAAACGGACGGCGCAAAAGCAGATTAAGCCTGTCTCATCTGGCGATGGTTCCGTCGTCGATGGGCTTCGATGGCGAGTTCTCATCCTCGGTTGAGAGCGAAACGGAGTTGACGAAAGGTGTCTGAACCGATTTCCTAGCGAAATACG
The DNA here is from genome assembly GCA_019748235.1 of bacterium. Classification (GTDB taxonomy): domain Bacteria; phylum Planctomycetota; class Planctomycetia; order Kolteriales; family Kolteriaceae; genus JAIEPU01. The sequence continues at coordinate 30,805 of JAIEPU010000021.1, read as the reverse complement.
TTCAGCCAGGTAAGGACGCTAAGGGTCCATTAAAAAACCCCTCCCTGGGGGCAACCAAAGGTGAGATAAAAGTTAATGAGCACAACGAAACGAGCCTTGATCACCGGCATCACAGGTCAAGACGGTTCCTACTTGGCGGAGCTTCTGGTCGAGAAAGGTTATGAAGTTCACGGGATCGTTCGGCGTGCCAGCAGCTTTAATACCGGCCGTATTGAGCACCTGTATCAGGATCCACATGCTCCCGGAACGAAGCTGTTTCTCCACTATGGAGACCTGACAGATAGCGGTGCGTTGACGGATGTGCTCCTCAATATCGAGCCGGACGAAGTCTACAATCTTGGCGCTCAAAGCCATGTCCGTGTATCGTTTGATCAACCCCTCTACACGGTTGATTCCGGTGCACTCGGAACGCTCCGCTTGCTGGAGGCAATTCGCCATCTCAACAAGAAGAAGCAAATCAAGTTCTACCAGGCGTCTTCGAGCGAAATGTACGGAAAGGTAGTCGAGGTCCCTCAGTCGGAAACGACTCCTTTCTATCCACGAAGCCCCTATGCCTGTGGAAAAGTCTATTCGTTCTTCCAAGTTCAGAATCATCGGGAAGCGTACAACCTGTACGCCTGTAACGGCATTCTTTTCAATCATGAATCTCCCCGGCGCGGCGAGACGTTTGTGACTCGAAAAATCACCCGGGCCGCCACGCGCATCAAGGAAGGTCTTCAGGATTACCTCTTCCTTGGCAATATCGACGCCAAGCGCGATTGGGGATACGCGAAGGACTACGTGGAAGCCATGTGGCTCATGCTTCAACAAGATGAGCCGGACGATTATGTGGTCGCTACCGGTGAAACGCACTCGGTCGCGGAGTTCCTCGACAAGACGTTCGCACTGCTCGATCTCGATTGGCACAAGTATGTCAAAACGGATGAGCGCTATCTTCGCCCGAGCGAAGTCGATCTTTTGCTGGGAGATCCGACCAAGGCAAAGAAGAAGCTGGGGTGGACGCCTCGCACCTCGTTCGAGGAATTGGTTCGCCTCATGGTCGAATCGGACTGGGAATTAGCCCGCGAAGAGAAGGCGATGTCGGCCCATCGCCAAAATCGGGCAAAGGTGTAAAACAGTTCCCCGAGAGATTTTCAGCGTCCATTTCGCGAGTTCGGGGGCATGTCTCCTCGTGAATTCGGGAGGCGAGACTTCGGACTCGCTCCCCTTTCGCGATCAACTTCTCTGAACCGACGCTGATCCCAGGGCAGACAGATTTTTGGCAAAACTACCCACGGGCCTCGGCCTCGTGGTATCCTCTTGCATCCTTGGGATACCTCTGGGATTCAATGACGGCGTGACTTCCGTAAGTCGGATGCATCATCGGCCGCTTTTCTATGCGAGACAGGCGAGCAGCGGCAAAGGTAGTGGGATGCAGAGCGAACAGGCAGTTCCCTTGAAGGCGTCGGTACAAGCCGCGTTCATCCTTCGAGGGATGGGCGTGTTTCTGCTAGAGGTTGTGGCTCTCTGGTTCGTCTTCTACTGGCTCTGGAGTGCTTTTCCTTACATCCGGCCCGGCGTACAAGTCATCGTCGATGCCAAAGTCGAGGAAATGGCAAAGGGGGAACTCTTTGCGGGGGCGAAACCGGATCAAGCGAAGGTCGCCTTTTTCGGCCACAGTCAAGTTCTCTCCGGATTCGTTTCCGATGAGTTCGATCGCCTGAGTGGCGGCTCAACCTCCTCCTACAATCTCGGCCTACCGGGTGAGAACGAATACGTCGGCGTCATTGAGCGAATGGCTGCCGCGGGAAATAAAGCGACTCACATCTTCTTAATTCTTCCTTGGCCTGCTCCTCCGCCAGCCCGTTCCCTTTGGTATCGATTGACCCATCAGATCAAGTGGTACGAAAGCGATGATCCGATCATCCATTCGATTTTTCCATTTCGTACCATGCCCCGCGATCTGGCGGTCTTCCTGGCACTCTCGCGCGGGAAGGGAGGAGTGGTCGCGTTCTACAACTATAGTCGCGAAGCGGCGGAGATGACGCTCAAGGATCGCGGATACTATTTCATCGAGGGGCAAAGCTTTTACCCCAACGATCAACTCCCTGAGGATTGGACACTCTCCACCGACAAGCCGGACGAAGTCTATGCGAGAGAGATCGTGGCCTCTGGCCCTGACTTTGACAAGCTTGAAGCTTTAGCGAAGAAGTACAACTTCCAGTACTACCTCGTGCCGACGTACCAGCGAAGGCATTGGCGGGCGGCACCTCCACCGATTAATGAAGAGACCGTCAAGCAACTCGACGGAAAGCCGCTCTTTCACGTTTTAGGTCCCGATTACTGGCGTTATCCAAACAAGGATTTCGCGGACCACGTCCATACGAACGAACCGGGTGCCATTCATTACACGACTGATCTCTGGAACTTGACGAAGCACCTCTTCAAGAAGTGATCCGACTTCGATAAGCGGTACGACCCGACTGGGCCAAGAAACGCATGCTGTTCAACACGTTTCAGTTCTTCGTTTTCTTCTCGATCGTAGTATCGCTTTACTACGCGCTTCCCCACCGGCGCCGTTGGATACTCCTGCTTTCCGCCAGCTTGTACTTCTATGCCGCCTATAAGCCGATCAACATTCTGCTGCTGTTCTTGACGCTGATCGTTGACTACACTGCCGGCCGCTTGATGGAGGCGTCCCAAACGAAACCAGCGAAGCTTACCGTTCTCTTCACGAGCATCGCCATCAACGTCCTCGTGCTGTTTTCATTCAAGTATCTTGGCTTCACGATGGTGACGACGAATTACATCCTCGATTTCCTCGGACTCAGTCAGTACCACGTCACGCCGATCCATCTTGATCTACCGGTCGGCATCTCGTTCTACACGTTCCAAAGCATGAGCTACGTCATCGACGCGTACCGAAAACAGGTCACCGTCGAGAAAGATCCTCTCCTTTACTTCACGTATGTGACTTTCTTTCCGCAACTCGTGGCCGGCCCGATCGAACGAGCGCATCACTTGCTCCCCCAATTTAGAACCGAGCATTTTCTCTCGTACGACCGCTTTCGATACGGCCTTCAGATTTCACTCTGGGGTATGTTTAAAAAGGTCGTGATCGCCGACAGCCTTTCGGTAGTGGTGAATACGGTCTACAACAACCCGCATGATTTCGACGGCCTCTCCTTATTCATCGCCACGCTCTTCTTTGCGATTCAAATCTACTGCGATTTCTCGGGTTATTCGGACATTGCGATCGGCGTTGCCAAGATGCTTGGCTTCGACCTCATGACCAACTTCCGCCAACCGTATCTAGCCCGCTCTATCGCCGACTTCTGGCAGCGCTGGCATATTTCGCTCACCACTTGGTTCCGCGACTATGTCTACATTCCGCTCGGAGGCAACCGCGTCAGTCCGCTTCGCTGGGCAACTAACGTGAGCATCGTTTTTTTGCTGAGCGGTATCTGGCATGGAGCGAACTTCACCTTCGTCATCTGGGGCGCGCTGCATGCCGCGTACTTCCTCATCGGAAGATTCACGGAATGGCCACGAGCGCATCTGATCACCCTCTTACGACTTCGGTGGGTTCCGGGACTCGTCCCATTGATCGAATGGGGAGTCACCATGCTACTGGTGGTGTTGGGATGGATTTTCTTCCGTGCCAATACGGTCACCGATGCGTTCTACATCGTCGGTCACGTGCTCGACTTCAGGGGAGCGAACGTCAGCGCGATCTTCGATCTTGGATTGCCTCGCTTTGAAATGGCGATGGCGTTCTTCTGGATCGTCTTTCTGATGGGCGTTGATTACTGTCTCTTCAATCAACCTTTCTGGGTTAAGAGGCTCTGGAGCGCGCGGATCTTCCGCCACCTCTGCTATCAAGTCCTCTTCTGGGCCATCGCGTTCTTCGGCGTGTTCAAGGAAGTTCAATTCATTTACTTCGCGTTCTAACGATCCTCGTTCGCATCGGTGAAGCACCGACATTTCGGACTGGCTCCATTGGCTACTCTTAGAGTCGATCGGCGGTGGGTGATCCACTCAACATCGATTCACCAGCGAACCGACTCGCGTGCGAGCTTCATCATTTCCAGGACATACGTGTACGATCCTTGAAGTGATTTCCACCAATCATTCGCGCACGCGGATGCCGTCGGCGCACCGGCAAATTGCAATGAATTCGCCTCGGAGCCGAGCGTCTTATCGAACAACCATCGGCTCCGGCGCGTGTGATAGTCATTGGTGATGACGACGACACTGGTGCCTGGATGTTCCGTAAGATATCGTTTAAGAGCCTTTGCCTCGTCTTCCGTACTTTGGCATTCCTCGGGAAGCCGTTCGATCCGGTCGTTCGGAACGCCGAGCGCTTGGAGCATCCCTTCAAGGAGTTGCTGTTCCGTCAATAATGCCACGCCATCCACGTCCGCGATTTCACCCGCCCCCGAAATCAAAAATCGCTGGACCCTTCCCTCCTTGAGGAGTTTGGCGCCGTAGTCAGCACGCGATGAACGCCCACCGCCGAGGATGAAACCAAGTTCCGCATTCACGGTCGGTGAAGATGCATTGAGGTAGCTTCCCATCGCCGTCAGGAGGCGAACATGGTCCCACCATCCCCACGACGCTGCTGCGACGATGACGAAAAGCAGTCCAAGAAGAAGTCGGCCTTTGATGGACCATCGCCGTGCCATCATTTCTCCGCTCCCTTGTCTGAATAAAGGAACGTGAGGTATTGCTGAAGAGTGAAGATAATCCCGACTTTGCTCTTCCACCAATTGGACGCGTTGACATTGGGTCTCACAACGGCGTGAAGATGAACTCGTTTCGCTTCATCAGCCAAAAGAATGTGATCGAGCTGGCTTCGCCAAGTCCGGCCCGAGAGTTGGTCGCATATCCCGACGACTTCTGCATCGGGATGAGCCTTGAGCCAACCCTGAAGCTGCTTGACATGTGACGCTTGATCGAGCGCGTTCCCGGGAATCACTTCCATCGAATCCTTGGGAATTCCTCGTTTTTCCAATCGGGCGCGAATGAAGACATCAAAGGGAGGTAAAACGCCGAGTTCCATCGGTCGGCCGGGGAGCTTTTGAAGAATAAGGATTCGCCGATCGGGATGCTTTTGCCAAGCTTCCGCCGCGACCGAATCAATCTCCGCCCCGTCCAAAAGAAGAAGGTGTGATCCGGCATCGACAGGGACTTCATTGTAAACGAGGAACAGACCGATTCCCCAAAGAGCCGGTCGGATCATCAGCACGAGTGCGACGATCAGCGAAAGAGCAATCCACCACCTTCGGCGGCGATTCCCCTTAGATTTGATACCAGGCTCGCTCGGTTCTGTGGTCGAAATGATGATCGTCCTCTTGTTTATTGCACGGTGCCGCGATTTCGAAATGATGAGGGCTTCAAAACGAATCGTGAGGACTTCACGATTTGCGATCAACCTCTGCCGTCTCCCTCTCGAAACAACTAATGGGGTGTGACCTCGCGGAATTCCGGCTATACTTGATCCAATCATGTACCGGATCTCGACTCGATCATGCCCGACGAATCCGCCGGCACGACGCAAGTCACCCTCCGGGGCTGATCAGGACAAGATACACCTGAGATTAGTTTGTAACGAACGGCATCGCACTTCGCACGTCTGCGTTGCTAAGGATTCTCGCCGAGCGACAGTTTTGCAATGCGTCCCAGCGGATGGTTTGTCTCGGCAAGGGGGAAACGTTGATGATGGACGGCGGCAATTCGAAGCAGCGCCCTCCCCGGCGAATGCTTGTCGCTCAAATCGGCGCTCGCATGCACTATGCCATTCCTCGCATCTTTCATGAAGCGGGGATACTTGGCGCTTTTCATACCGATGTCGTTTCCAACAAAGGATGGCCTGGGATCGTGGGAAGAATGATTCCCCCTTCCCTGCGCGTGGCCGCGATTAAGCGACTGCTCGCCCGCGTCCCTCATGGCGTTCCCAAAAGTCTGATTCGCACCGAGAACGATCTCGGAATCAAATTCGCCATGCAGTTCCGCAAGGCAAAGAATGCGACGGAAGAAACCGCCGCTCATCTGTGGGCCGGAAAGAATTTCTGCGAACGGGTCGTTCAACGAGGCATGGAACCCTTTGACGGGGTTTACGTATTCAGCGTCGACGGACTGGAGATTCTGGAACGGGCCAAGGAACTCGGCATCAAAAGCTACGTGGAACAGACAGTCGCGCCGCATGACACGTATGCTGCCGTGATGGAAGAAGAACGGCGCCGATTCCCAGATTTGGTCGATACCAATGCGATCGATCTCCGCTGGCAAGAACTGGCGGAGCGGGAACATCGTGAATGGGAGCTCGCGGACACCATCGTTTGCGGGTCGGCCTATGTCCGGGACTCGATCCGCGAGGTGGCCGGAAATGCGGCAGCGGACAAAGGAATTATCGTCAGCTATGGGGTTGATGAAAAGCTCATGGCGACATCGGCTCCTCGGAAAAGGCCTGGAAAGATCTTCAATGTCCTTTTCGTCGGGCAAGTCGGATTTCGGAAGGGGTGCCACTATCTGATCGAGGCCGCACGAAGGCTGCCCAAGGATTTTCACTTCCGCTTCTGCGGGAACGTCACCCTACCGCCTTCCTATCTGAACCAACTCCCATCCAATGTGGAACTCCTCGGAATCGTACCGAGGAATGAAATGCCCAATCAATACGCATGGGCAGATGTCTTTTGTCTTCCGTCGCTGCTCGAAGGATCGGCGACGGTGACTTATGAAGCAATGGCCGCCGGCGTGCCAGTGATCACGACGCCGCAATCGGGGAGCATCGTTCGCGATCAGATTGACGGCATGATCATTCCGGCGGGTGATGTGGACGCCATCGTGGAAGCATTGCAGCGGGCTCGAGAGGAAGGCTTCCCCGAAGACCGGCCCGTGATGAGGGACCGGCCGGGAGGCCCACCCTCATTCACGCTAGCGGCATATCAGGAACGGCTACTCAATCTTGTGTTGGGAGAAAGAAATCTCGTGGCGGGAGGTGAGTGTGTCAGTTAATGAGGCATCCAACGTGGCACACGACGAATAAGGATTTGAGGAAAGACGAGGGTGCTTCTCGACGAAATGGATCGCGGCGAATCGATATGTCTTATGGACGCCGAATCGATTGCGAGATCGAGTGATCGTCACGCAATGATTCCGCGTGGACACATTTAGGGACGGTGAATGAATCAAGTCGGTCATGGACATAGTGGGAACGGCGACCGGTCGGCGGGAGACCAGCGTGTCCTCGTCGCGCAGATCGGCGCGCGCCGTCATTATGCCGTGCCCCGCATCTTTTATCAGGAAGGAAGTCTTGGAGCGCTTCATACAGACATTTGCGCCGTGAAGGGCTGGCCACGACTTCTTGATTTGGTCACCCCACGAATGCTTCGCACCGTCGGTATGCGACGATTGTTTGGTCGCGTCCCGGCAGGCATTCCGAATCATCTCATCCGAACGGAGGATGATATTGGCTGGAAGTATGCGATGAGCCGTCGTCATTGCCGGAGTAATACGGAAATCACTAATGCGCACTTGTGGGCGACTCGCAATTTCGGCGACCGGATCGTGAAAAGGGGAATTGAGGAATTTACCTCGGTGTATGCGTTCAACACCGACGGCATGGAAGTTCTGGAAGAAGGACGGCGAATCGGTATCGAACGGATTCTCGACCAAACAATTCCACCCCGTGAAACGATCGTCGAAATGCTCGAGACCGAGCGATCATTGTTCCCCGATCTTGTCGGCGACGATCTTTTCGATTCGAAGTGGCAGGAACTGGCGGAGCGTGAAAAACGAGAATGGGACGCGGCCACCACGATCGTGTGCGGGTCTCCCTTCGTGATGGAAACGATGGCGCAAGTGGGGGGCCCAGCGCACAAAGTCAAAATCGTTCCGACGGGCGTTTCGCCGTTTCCGGACTTCGCACGCAGCCATCCTGTTCGTGAAAACAATGAACCGATGAACGTTCTTTTCGTCGGCGAAGTAGGGATTCGTAAAGGGGCACACTATCTGATCGAAGCGGCCCGAAGGCTCGGAGCACACTACCGATTCCGGCTCTGCGGCGAGGTGAGACTTCCTGTTTCGTTCCTCGAAAAGGTTCCGTCCAATATTGAACTCTTAGGCGCCATTCCGCGCGTCGAGATGATGAAGCAGTATCGATGGGCGCATCTCTTTTGCTTGCCGTCGCTGCTGGAGGGATCGGCCGCAGTGACATACGAGGCCATGGCCGCCGGGATCCCGATCATCGCGACGCCGAATGCAGGAAGTCTGGTTCGCGACGGTATCGATGGTTTTGTCGTTCCCGCGCGAAACGTGGATGCCTTATGCGAAGCTCTCGAAAAGACGCGAGCCGGCCAGCTCCCCAGCGAGCGAACCTATCCCGTCGATCGACCGGGGGGACCTCCCTCGTACTCACTCGAAGCGTATCGCGAGCGTCTGGCCGCTGCAGTGTTACGGCACAACATCTCCGCTCAACCATTGGTTTGACTATTCTTCAGCTCGATTATCAACCGAAGATCGAAGTACGAAGAGAAATGATTCCTTGCGACGTGAATTGATTCAGGACCATCGACTGCGTGATGGATGAGTGCTGCCGATCATTCGATTGAATGACACGGTTTCGAATGATGATTCTGACCAGTTGAAACACGAGCGTAAGTAAACTCGCTATCCCCTTCAAAGCGAGAATGATCGAATCGCTTGCACGCATTTTCCATAACCCTTCGCGAGCAGAGGGGGAAGCCATCGCTGAGGAGCGGGCTCAAACGCTCGACATTCCCGAAATGACGACCAAGGTCGAGGCGGGAGCGGCCAGGGACCCGATTGCAGGATTTCAGAGAAGAGTTTGTGATAATCAGCCCCCATCCGCTCAAGGCTGAATCGTTCCTGCGATGCTTGAAGAGACGCCTGCGAAAGTTGAGCAAGTCGGGTTCGATCATTCGCAAGACTTATCACTCGATCGGCAAATTCGTTGGGCTTGTCGATTCCGCAGACGAACCCCGTCTTGCCATCCTCGACGATCCAGTCGGTCACTCCTCTGATTCCAGAGACGATCGGCACGCATCCGGACGCCATCGCTTCGATGAGCGAGAAGCCGAACCCCTCAAATCGCGACGGCATCAGAAATACATCCATGTCGCCGAGATAACGAGGGACGCGCTCATGCGGCTGATCACCCACTAACCGAACGCGACCATGCTCGCGATGAGGAGCGAGTTGTTGTTCCAATTTACGCCGATCAGGCCCACCACCCACCACTGTCAGTTCGTACTTGATGCCGGCTGCGGTGATTTGATCGAGAATCGGGCGAAGCGAATAGATTCCTTTTGATTCTTGTTCGAGCCGTCCCACGAACCCCAATCGAAGAACCTCGCCCGGCGCGCTTCGTTTGGCGGCCGCCTCCGAAAATGCCGTCAGATCGGTTCCGTGTGGAATCAACACCATTCGACTTTCCTGGACGCGTCGCCGATGGATGAGATCATCCCACTGACGCTTGCTGGTCGCGATAACCTTTGGAACATACTCCTTGTGAACGGTCACGATGTCATAGGCATGTCGCGTGATATTGCTGCAACGCATCACGGAATGCACGTGTTGAGGAAGGTGCGGAATCGCGCTGACCATCGCCTGCACACTCATGGGCAGATAAATGTCAACTTTCGCTTTATCGCACCAATCAACGATCTCTTGGGCGACGTGCTTCAGATCCTGCTCTTCGGGAGCAATGCGGACACACCCATCATCCTCGTAGGCGGGGTCCCAAAAATCATTGATGTATTTCCCCGGAACTGCCGCGAGCACATCCCATCCGTACGGACGTAGGGCCTGGCGAAGAAGTTTATAGAAGACGAACGTCCCGCCGATTTTTGGGCAGGTGCCGTACGCAATTCGTCCCCTAAATCGATTTGGCATCGCATTTCTCCGATTCCACTCATCTTCCGATCAGAGATTCATCGAATGATCAGTGGATCCGAATCCTCTTGATTCGTCATTATTCACTCAATTGCTTCGTACACGATCCGGAGGAGAACCTCCCCCAAGTAGCCACCGATACACTTCTAGCATTTGCAGCGCGATCGTCGGCCAGGCGTAATTCGACGAGACAAACTCTCGCACTTTGGATCCTAAGTTTTCGGCGTCACGGGCCGACATCGATAAAATCTCGACCAATCCTTTTCGAAGTGAATCCGCCTCGGGTCGGGCTTGTACGGCCATCCCAGCGGCAAACGCCTCGGGGAAATTACATTCGTCCGTCATGAGTACCGGCAACCGAAACGCCATCGCCTCGAGAACCGCGATCGGAAACCCCTCGCTAAAGGAGGGAAGAACAAAGGCGTCCGCTCGGCAAAGCCACGCCCGCTTCTCTGCACCGTACTGCGGTCCAAAGACGACCACTTCCTGGCCGATGTTTTTCGAGGCGAGGGCAGCTTCCACTTCAGCCCGATGTCCGACTTCTTCCGGGCCGATAATCGCCAATCGCCAGTCTTTTTTCTCCGTGCCCAATCGTGACCACGCCTCAACCAGTGGCATGATCCCCTTCTTCGGATGAATACGGGAGAGAAAGAGAAGCACTCTCTTCCCATCCCACGCCGCCGGCAACTCTTTCGGAGTCGCCGAGGTCAATTCATTCTCCGTCGGAATGTCGACTCCGTTTGGAACAATAGCGATCGGATTCTTCAATCCGAACGCTCGCATGCTCGCGTATTCAGATTCGGCCAGTGCATGCAAGCAGCTTGCCGATCGCAAATTCCGATACTCATACGCCCAACCGACGATCCGTTTTCGCCAGGCCGAATTTCGCACGGCCCAAGGATCGAGCATGCCGTGTGGCGAAATCACCGTCGGCTGATGCGTCCGTTTCCTCCACCGGAGCACAGCCAGTGATGGATATTGCCACAATCCATGTTGATGCAGCAGCGACTGAGAGGGACCAAAATGGGCGATTTCTCGTCCCATGGAAGGTGACCATCCCAATCGAATCGGACCTATCACGGGAGACGCCGTTGGCTCAAGGGGAAGCCAAAGGGATTTGTCCTCCTCGAATCGTTCATCGCGAAAACCGAACACCGACACATTGGGGCCGGCTTGCTGCAAACATTGACTTAATCGCCGGACCGCGTGAAAGACTCCCGCCCCCGCACGAGAGATTAAACCGGCCACCATCCCCACTTGCATCGATAGGCTATCAGCGGATCGATCGGAGGATTGTCTGATCGCTGGTGACGCCTGCCTCTTCACTGACGGATTGTTCATTGGCGTCTCCCCGGCCAGCGGATTCCAAGCATGTGCTGCAGGAAACCCAACTCCTCCGGCATCAGCCAATACGTTGACGCAAGCCAAACGATGCCACCCACGATCATCCCGATGCTCAATTGAGCAAACGGAACGAGCCAATCCGCGAAAGCTTGCACCCGCGGAGGTGCAATGAAATCCGATAACAACACCGTCGCGAGATGACGAAACGCCGGATCGCCCCACCAGGGAAAGGACTGGCTGAACAACCAAAGGCCCGTTCCAACGATGATGCTGATCGCAATCGGCCGCCAATACGCGACGAGCCAACTTCCGCGAGCCATCCCGGTTCGATCACGATTCGCGACCCAAAGAAACACAGATTCCACCACACAGGCGACCGTGGTTCCGATCGTAACTCCAAGGAGCCCGTACCACGCCCCGATGAGAATCACCGGCACGGCGACACAGGCGGTGAAAACTTGATTCCTAGAGAGCGCCCCAGACCATCCCGACGCAATCAACCAGTAGCGAAGCGTCTGTCGAATCATCAGCGCCGTCCCACCCACCACGACCAGACGGGCGTAGGGCACGACGTCATTCCATTGGGGTCCGTACACCACCAGAATCAACGACGGCGCCATCACCAAGATCAACGCGGCCAACGTTAATCCGAACAGGTAAAGAATGTTCGTCGCGCGGCGGAGCGCGATGCGCATCCCCTCCTCGTCGCCTTGCACCTTCGCGAAGAATGATACCGCCAATCCCCGCCCCAGCACGGAGGCCAACAGCGAGTCAGGCCAGCGACCAATCACGGTTGCAATTCGAAAGATACCGACGATCTCATCGGCCGCAATTCTTCCGAGCACGGCCACGCCAAAACTTTCGGTGAACCATCCGAAGAGTTGGGTGATCGTCAGGTTCCCCCCGAATCGAACAAGGTGCTTGATCTCGTTTCTTTCGATCGCGAATCCAGGCCACCAATGAGTGAATGGCGCGAGTAATAGGATCGATGAGAACGTGGCCGCCACAATGTTGACGATCAGCGACCAAGCCCCCCATCCATTCCACGCGGCCCAAATACCACACGAGAGCCCGATGAGCAGACTTCCCACCCGTGCGAAGGTGGCTGCGCCGACTCGAAATTCACGAATCAAAATCGACTCTTGGACCGTCGGCAGAGCATCCAAAATGTAAGTCGATCCCATCACCAAGAGCATGGGAAACAAGATCGGTCGCTCATAGGCCCAAGCGAACGGAGCCGCCAAGATCACCAGGATCAAGTAGAGGCCAACGCCAACACTCATCCGGACCCAAAAGCACGTGTTCAGAAAGGGTCGAGTTGACTTGGGCGAACGAATAATCGCTTCGGAAAGTCCGAGGTCACGCATCATCCCCACAAGGGCATAAGCGATCGTGGCGATTCCGACGATTCCGTATTCGGCCTTCGTAACAAGTCGCGCCATCACCGCGAGTGAAAGAATGTTAAGCACACGCTCAGCAGCGCTGCCTAGTACCTTCCACTGAACGCTTCGGCCCGCTCGACGGAGATTCCCATCCTCCGCTGCCACGGAGGAAGTTCCTCTCCTTCCATTCGATTCCAACGCGCTGCTAATCAATGGCGAGGATTCCACCTCGACCACCCGATCAGCAGGTTGTTCAGAATTCGACGGGAAAACAGTCATTTGCCGCTCTGAGTGACCGGTTGTTCGAAGTCGTTAAAACCAACAGGTCAACGCGGCCCCGTCCGACGTGCTCACGGACCTATCTTCCATTTCCAATGAGCCAAGAGAAATTCGCCATAAGGCATAGCCAAAACAAAGTTTTGCGTTCAGTGCGAATGGAATCGTCCAATTTCAAATTCGACGAATCCGCCCTCGCCTGAATGGTATCGTTTTGACGTTTGCACGTACGGATTCTCGTCTCCCGATGCGGAGCCAGCAGACGCTTACCTGTGCTACTCCATTCGAGAATAGAGGTCAGGTGATGCCGCTCGATCAAGGTCGGCATCAACCATCATTTCGATCAGCTGCTTGAAAGAAACCTCTGGAAACCATCCAAGTTTAGTCCGTGCGCGAGATGCATCCGCCACTAAACGGGTCGACGGCTCAACGCGAACAAGCTGCGGATCAACGCGAATGTAATCGTAAGCATTCAATCCGACCCGAGAAAAAGCGATTTCCGCGAGTTCCCGCACGGTGTGAGGCTCACCCGTCCCGAACACATAATCGTCCGGAACGTCACGCTGCAAGCTGAGCCACATCCCCTTGACGTAGTCTCCCGCGAAACCCCAATCGCGAATAGAATCAAGATTTCCGAGTTCGAGATGGCTTTGAAGTCCGAGTTTGACTCGAACCGCGCCCCGTGTCGTCTTCCGAGTGACGAATTCTTTCCCCCGACGGGGGGACTCATGATTGAAGAGAATTCCTGTCACGCAATACATGTCGTAATGCTGCCGGTAATTCTGGGTAATGCACTGTGCATAGACCTTTGCGCTTCCGTAGGGATTTCTCGGCGCGAAGGGCGTCTCTTCATTCTGCGGCGAGCGGGTCGAACCGGCGAAAATTTCGCTTGAAGACGCCTGAAAGTAGCGGGTTTTCGTAAGTCCCGAGGCCCGAACCGCCTCGAGAATTCCGATCACGGCCGATGCTGTGTACTCCATTGTCAGTACGGGATGCGTCCAACTGGCGGGAATAAAGCTTTGTGCCGCCAGGTTGTAGATCTCATCGGGTGCGACGCTTCGAATGGCTGCGAAAATAGAGTGATGATCGAGAATATCCGCCTGATGGAAAACGACCTGCTTCCGAACATCCGCCAACCGCTCGGGAGTTTCGCTGCTCGGTCGGCGCAGGACGCCGTGGACTTCGTAACCCTGTTGCAGGAGCAGCTCAGAAAGATAGGAACCATCTTGGCCGGTGATGCCGAAGATCATTGCGCGTTTCGGCATTCCCTCCGGTTCCTTCCAAGCTCAGGGGGCAATCATTTCACCCAGGTCACAATGCGTGGTATCGGCCAGGCATCACCAGTACCGCAATTCTGGGTTCAGCTACGTCGAAAAGATTCACTATCTTACTGCTTGTTCACTAACCCAAAAGTATGCCTAACGACATACTCACCCGATTTCGGATACTTTATCACTCTTATACCTGAGTATGAGCTGCAACTCATGATATTGCAGATACTAATGTCGAACTATAGCCATTCAAAAATGAGGTCGTCAAACCAATGACTGAAGTCCGAAGGTGCGAAACAGAAAAGCCTTTAGCTGATGTCGTTGCCTCTCCAAAAACTGAGCCGGCCGATCGACCTCAGGAACACTGTAAAAGTGCCCATATCGCCTCGTGTGCAGGACGACCGCTGGCTCGATAAAGGGTCGGCGAACGTTGTAGCTTTCCGGCAATGTCAGGGGAGCAATCCCAGTCTCGACCACCGCTTGAACGAGCGTAATCTGCTCGCGAAATGGAGTGCCCCGTTCAAGATAGCCACGAGAGATCTCCTCGAGACGTGAGAGTAATGCCCGGCTCCGCTCACCTGGACCGACGAAGATAACGCCCGTATTCCATAACGGGAAACTTTTCGGGATATCGGCCACGGCCTTCAACAGATCAGCATTCGTTCCCAACGCTGATCCCAAATCCCTCCCTAATATTCGCCTTGGATCGAGAGAAAGGCAGACTTGGAACGTTCGGCTCAATTCGCCCGCTTGATGAAATGCGACAGGATCGAGGATACGCGCATAAGTATCGAGAAATGCAAAGGGAACTGATTTCGATTCGACCTCATGGCGAAGCACCCAAGTTTTGAAATACCAGGCTAGGACATAAGGAGGAACATTCGCCTTCTGCGAGGGTAATTCGCGAATTTCCGCATCCACCTTCACCGAGCCGAAGGCAGGATCAGCCCATAACTCGATCGGATTTCGCAGTCCCTTTGCACGGTGCCACTCGATCGATTCGATTGCCTCGTCAAGATATTTCCGGTTTCCATAGGCAAGGAGCACGATCGGTAATTCATCTGCCATCATGCCCTGACGCGCCTCGACATCAAACGAACGGTTCCGCAAACTTCTCTACGGATTCTCCCATTTCATTATGCTCTCTGAAGCGGTGAAACATTCCGTCCCTTGAGCAAATTGATAGGCCCGGTTCGATGGGGGGGACGGATCGTAGTGGAAAGACGAGCTATTCGACGGGTGCCTCGCCGCGCCGACCATTGATTTTTTGAGGATAATCACGCCGATCGGCTAGTCCATTGGGTCCGCGGGACGACATCAGCCAAAGCGTCCGCCGCCTCTGAAATTTGGTCGTGATCGATCGGTGACTCGTCTGGTGTGGGGCCGCTTCCCTTCCGAAATTCGGACCATGCGAAGATCGCGATGGACGCGATACAGCAAAGAGAAACTGTGTGAAAGAGTGCCTGGAACCCGAACCGTTCAATGAGAAGTCCCAATGATTGAGCGCTCAAGAAGGTGCCGATATCGAGTCCCATGAGGGCCAACGTTGAACCGGTGCCGCGATGTTCTGGAGGGAACGGATGAAGAACAAGGGCAACCATCGAATGAAAAGTTAAGCCGTGAGCCGCTCCGCAAATCCCCCCAGCGACAAGAATCCACCAGGCCTGGGCGGGCGATGCGAAAAGGAATGTCCAATTTCCGAGTGCAAAGAGAGCCATTCCCGCCATCATCACTCGTTTCGGTCCGAATTGGTCGGGCCACGAGCGAAGGCCTAAGCGAACGATCAATCCGACGGAAGCGTAGACCGTGAAAAATGGGCCCAGATCTGAATCAGGAAGTTGATCCGCATAGTTTGCGAGAAAGACGAACGGAACAGTCATGCACGCGCCGAACGCCAGCGTCACCGCCATGATCGCGCCCGGCCAATAGGTGCGGACTGTGCGAAGGAAGGCAATCGGATGCCAGCCGGGCGAATGCTGCGAATGATTCGGAGCGCGTTGATTGGAAAGAACTAAAACCATTGAAATGCCGACGCCCACGATGCAAGCCCAGAAATACCAGACGAAGTCGTCGTACGTTCGAACTCCCTCGGACAGGAACAAATCACCGAGGGAGGGACCGATCAACAATCCCGCGAATCCACCCGCGCCGAGCACTCCAATTGCTTCGGCCCGCCGTTCGACCGGAGTGACGAGCGCGATGTACGTCAATCCACTCGCAAAGACGACGGCGATGCCGATCGACATGATGCTGCGAAGCACATAGAGAGCGGGGCCAACTTCCGTGATGCAGAGATTCCCCAGCGAAGCAAGCATGACCACCACGGAGGCGACACACCAACAAAAGCGTGGGCCCAACCGATCGATCCAAGGTGCGATGGTGGGGCGAAGCACGAGTCCGACAAGAGCGGAGACGGCGCTCACCGTTCCCACGGTGGCGACGTCTCCTCCGAGAAACTCCACCCAGCGGGAATAGTGGGCCAAAAGCGAGTTTGTCGTGGTGAAAGCCGTCTGAGCCAGAAAGGCGATGAGGAAGTTCCACGTGTAGAGTCGATTCACGCGGCCTACTCCTCGTCACTCACCCGTTTCATTCACTGACTCGCCGGGACAACCTCGCGTTCATGCGAATCATGCGCGCGTCATTTGCTCGAAGATCAAGTTGACTCGTTGAAGAGGAACGCGAGGAGCGGCACGTGCTCGGCGAAGTTCGGAATCAATAGATCCGCGCCGGCTTGGCGTAAACGCTCTTTTTTCCAATCGTCCCAATGAACCGGGTCTGACTCCAGCGTCGGCATGCCGACCGCAATCCCTCCGACGGACTTGGTGTTTTCGATCTCAACGTAACCGTCACCGAACCCGACGAGTTCGGGGCCGTTGAGGTCATTTTCGTTGATGATGCGATCGATCACCATTTTTTTGGAGAAGTTCTGATAAGTATCGAGCGCGCCAAAAATGCCACCGTCGAAATAATGATCGAGCCCGAGTAAACGAGCTTCGCGAATCACGAATGGTTCATCCGTTCCGCTCGCGAGATAGAGCCGAACCCCTCGCTCGCGCAAGCTGTCAAGCAGTTCCACCGAGCCGGGGACGAGGAGCGTCGAGGGATCGATCGAATTCGATTCGAGCCCTTCAATACGATCCGAAATCCTTTTCTCCAACCGACGAAGGTATTCGTGCTTGTATTCGAGCGGATCGAGCGGCGTTCCTCCCCGCTTCTTAATCTGATCGGCGAGTTCGAACATTTGATAGATCGTTTGCTTGCCAGTCAGCCGAGTCACGAAGTCACGGATCGTGTGCATGACCTCTTCGGTCGACTCGTCCTTCGCGACCTCCGAGATGTATTCGAACATCATCGGGACCATCACGTCCTGCCATCCTTCGCGAACCAGCGAAAGAGTTCCGTCGAAATCGAATAGGGCGTGCCGAATCTTGCCGCGCGAAACCTCAGGATTCAGAATCTCGATTCGAGTCCCAGGCAGGTTGATGGCCTTGGTCATGAAGATCTGTTCCGGTGTGTGGGTGATCCCCGACGTCGTCGACCGGCAGGCCGTGATGGAAACGCCAGGGAATTGCTCGGACTCCGTCAGCCCGACCCTCCATTGCTATGATTTCCTCTCTCCCGCCCCAAGGGCCACGAACCGTCGCGAATTCTTCATCTTTCCCTCCACAAACAATTTGGTCTGTCCATTCGATGGCGAAATCGGAAATTAGAGAGATCCCAATGCGGCTGTAGCATCAGCCGCCCGATAGACTGCTGAGAAATGACCGCATCCGAATGGCAGGCACTTCCATGTGCTGTCATGGGCTGAGACAGAACATTCGAAAGTGAGGAGATTCATGGGAGTGAAGGCGGAACCTGGCAAAACCAAACTGGGATGGATCGGCACCGGCGTCATGGGTCGTTCCATGTGCGCCAACTTGATGTCCGCCGGCTATTCCATGACCATTTACACCCGCACCGAGGAGAAAGGGAAAGATCTCATCGCGAAAGGGGCGAAATGGGCAAAGACTCCGAAGGACGTTGCCGAGCAATCGGATATCACTTTCACGATGGTCGGTTACCCCTACGACGTTCGCGATGTGAATCTCGGGCCCCATGGAACGATTGCGGGTTCCAAAAAGGGAAATCTCATCGTTGATATGACGACCAGTGAGCCAAGCCTGGCGATCGAAATCTACGAAGCCGCCAAGGCGAAGGGGATCGGAAGTGTGGACGCTCCCGTTTCTGGTGGAGACATCGGTGCGAAGAATGGAACGCTTTCGATCATGATCGGCGGCGACGCGGCTGATGTGGAGGCGGTCACTCCCTGTTTTGAAGCCATGGGCAAAACGATCAAACATCAGGGTCCGGCTGGCGCGGGCCAGCACACCAAGATGGTCAACCAGATTCTCATCGGGCCGACCATGATCGCCGTCTGTGAAGCAATGCTGTACGCGTACCAATCGGGTCTTGATCCGCTGAAAGTGATTGAATCGGTCGGAAGCGGCGGAGCGGCTTCATGGGCCATCAACAACCTTGGTCCACGTATCGTCAAGAGGGACTTCGAACCCGGTTTCTACGTCGAGCACTTCATCAAGGACATGGGGATCGCTCTCGCGGAAGCGAAGAAAATGCGCATCTCGCTTCCGGGGCTCGCACTGGCCGAGCAGCTCTATCTTGCGGTCCAAGCGCAGGGATTCGAACGCAAGGGGACACAAGCCCTCATGCTGGCGCTGGAACAACTTTCCGGAATCAAACGGTAGCGAATCTTCCGATCACACCGGCAACGGCGGCCCGCACTCAAACACCAATCAGGGCGGGCGTCGTTGGGATCGACGCACTTAAATCATCGAATGAGGAAGGTTCGATTCCCTGAGATTGGAATGTCGCCGATCGAAGGACGATATCCGTCGTTTGATGGTCATCCATCCATTGGCGAAGCAGCGGACCGAGGGGATGCTCCGCGAGCCACTTCTCTTGCTTAGCCTTCTGCCTGTCGATGAGCTCCGGATCGGAAAGATATCGCTTCACCGTCTCGGCGAGTTCCTTCCTGGGAGCGGTGACGATTGATTCCCCGAATCCGTTTTCGGAAGCATCTTCCGCAATGATGAGCGCGCCTGCTCGCATTAGATGAATGACGCGAGCGTGATCAATAGACGACGTTTCCTCCGGCTTGAGGAGCAGGACGATCTTCCCCCGCCGGTAGAGGTCATCTCGCGCCGCGCCGAAGGCTCCTTGAATGCGAGCAACCTCACAGAACTTCTCCAGTTCAGCGATTGCGACAGACTGACGCTGGTTGGGATTTCCCTCGAAGAGAACGTCGATATCGTGTTCCACCGATGTTCGAGGGGGAATCGGCCCGGCGAAGCCAAGCGGAAGAACTCTCGCCTTTATCCCATTCTCGGTGAACCAACGCGCATCGCGTGCGGAGAAGGTCCAAACTTCGTTCGCCCGCCCGAGAAGCGTTGCCAGTTCTCGCCGGCGTTCTTCATTGAGATGACTCAATGGATCAAACTGAAGAGCGATCGTCCGCATGCCACTCATCGCTTCGACGGAAGCAATTGCCTCATATCCGATGAGCAGGTTCGCGGAAGAGGACTGGACGGCGTTGGTCTGCTCATGCACCGGCACGCCGGCATCAACGAATCCATGAGCAAGGATGTTGCCTATTTCCGCGCGACTGACGCTGGGAGAAGTAGGCGACGGTGCGACGAGCGTGAGATTGATCCCATCGATGACGCCTTTACCGGCGAGATGCCCATAAATCGTCTCGATCTCCGCTGCATCCTCGTCAATCGACTTGATCGGCTCGATCCCCGCTCGAAGGATCTCGATCGTGGAAGGATTCTCCGCTAATTCCCTCATGATTTCACCGAGTTGGTGATGATCCTCGTTACGGAAGAGACGGCCGTTTTTCCCGTCCGCCACGATCTCTGGAATTCCCGCAACGTTCGACGCGATCACCGGAACGCCTTGATGAAGAATCTCACGGATGACGAATGGATAGTTCTCGCCACGAGACGGAACCACCGCGAGATCGGCACTCGCAAGTATGGCCGGCATATCTTCCGGAGCGTATTCTCCGTGATAGACCACCTTCGCACCGGCCGGTACCGTCGCCATGATTTGCGCGAGGTACGGCGGCTCGGAGTTCATCCCGTGAATATGAAGCTCCGCATTCGGCAGCTTGATTCGATTGAATGCTCGAACGAGAAGATCGAGTCCCTTGCGATACGCCACATGGCCGAGATAGACGAATCGGATGATACCATCGGCCCGTCGCTCTCTCGGTCGTCGCGGTTTCAGCAGCGCCCCTTGTGGCAAATGGATCATCCGAGAAGCGACGAACCCGTGCCGTTCGTAAGTTCGCTTCAAGAAGAGGGACGGACAGATCACGACATCAACTAAGTCCATCGCTCGCTTGAGCGTGTAATGCCGATCGGAGAGGATATAGAAATACTGCGGGATCTCTGGTTCTTTGACTTCGAATCGCGAACGAATGCATTGCACGCATTTATCCACCGTCTCTGGGCCGCTGCAGACCTGCCCCGAGGGATGCATGAGATGCACTTGTTCGCAGAGAGGCCAAAAATCGTTCGCGGTGACGACGATCGGAAGATCGAGTTCCTTCACGGTTTCCAAGAATGCCGGACCAAGCCCCATCAGATGCTGCGCATGAACGATGTCGACGGGTGAATGCTTCAGATACTCGCGCAGCAGAGGCTTGATCATGTCGAGCCTTGTCGCGCCGTGAGCGTTCGCGGGAATCAACAATCGGGTGACGCGAAGTCCTTCAACATGATCCTCTTCGATCCGACATGTCTCTCCTTGATTCAAAACGGGGCGGGGATGAATCACGCGGACATCGTACCCGCGCCGCTGCAAGGCGTGCCCCAAGTCCCTCGTGTAACGCTCCGTTCCCGCCTTTCCAAATGGAAAGAAATCGTGAGCGGCCAAGAGTACGCTGGGGCGTTTGTATCCATGAAGCATGCGCGCCGCGCGGAATTGATGCCGGAAGGCATCGCTCGCGATTCGGTCGACCGCCATCGCGATCCGGCGAGACGGCCGGCTCAAGCCTGGTTGATCCAGATCTGCCAACGATGCTTTCTGTCTCGCGAGCATTTCGGAGCGTTCGCTTGCATCATTCAGCAGACGCCGCAAAATCGGCGTGATGTCCGCCGGCTCACGCGCGATCGCCACACCATCCGACTCGTGATAGAGCAGCCCGGCCTCTTTGAAAATCGGCACCCCTATCACTGGACAGCCCGTCATCATCAATTCAGGAATAATTGAAGATCCAGCCGTTGCGATAGCGATGTCCGCCGCACGAAAGGGATCGATTCTATCGCCTAATGAGAGATGTGCGATCGGATGTCCCAACTCGCGCGCCCATGCACGAAGCATTTCATCGGTGGAATCTAACGTGGAACGATCGAGCGGATATCGCCTACGTTCGTGTGGATGCGGACGAACGATGAGTTGCACCTCTTGTCCCACACTTTTACAGGCATCAATCGTCGATCGAAGCGTTTGTTCCATCCAACGAGCGATAAAGGGATAATATCCAGACGCCCCTTCTGCATATCCGCCGGTGTATAGAACGACGGGGCGTGCGGGATCAAGACCCAATCGACGGCATGCATCGTCACGAGTTACTTTCTCAAGCGACGATGGCAAATGCTCCCAGTGAGGCGCTCCGGTGACAATAATGCGATCGGCGGGCGTTCCCGCTTCGATCATATCTCGTTTCGCCCGCTCGCCGAACACGCAGACGTAATCTGAATAAAGAGTGTGCATCTCTCCCGCGGGTCGAGCGATCGCCTTGCTGTGACCGTAGATCGCATGAGCCAATTGAATGGTGGGCACACCACACCGACGGCAAGCAAGGACGATCCCCCTTTGAACAGGGCTGTTATCGCAACCCAATACCACCCCTCTCAACCCACCGGCTGCTCGAATCGATTGAACGATTTCAATGGCTTGAATCTGTTGAGCCGCTAGATGAAGCAGATCGCGGAAGAAGGATTGTCCGGTGCGCGGAAGCCAGCTTCCCATATTAGAAGCGAGTGCTTGCCGACCTTGGGGAGTTTGCACCGATTGTTGAATGGACGCGGTCAGCCGTGCTGACTCTCGTTCGACGGTGGCGTTCAAATCTGCCGGAATCCACTCATCCCACGAACGGGACGCAATGCCGTGCGCCTTCGCGAGTTCAAGCAGCGGGCCACCATTAAACAGAGGCTCGTAGCCGAGCGATACTATCTCCTGAACGACTCCGAAGAGATCACGGCTCACGACATCGACGAAGAGTATTTGACCCTTCATGAGCGTGCCTCCGCGCCACTCGGCAGGCCCAGTCCGAGCGTGACATGCGAGACGAGATACCGCTCTGAAGCTTCTCCTAGATTCACTCCCTTGTAATTGAGGGCGTTCGCGAAAATCTCGGTCCGGTGCCAATCCTGGGTGACTCGGCTCGCTTCGTTCGTCAGAGCGACAATTTCTTCGCGAGACGGTTCGGGCCAAAATTGATCGAGCGCGCGGCCAAACGATTCGGGAGTGACCGAGGACATCGTGTTGCAACAGGGACATCGATGCGTTGCCAGTGATACTCCGAGACTCGTCGGCTGATAGGCTTCCCATCCATGCGCGCATTTCGGGCAAGCGAGCGTGACAAATACGCCGAGAATATCGGGTCGAAGATTTCGAATCTCGGCTAATGCATTCATTTCGATCGATCCATCATCTAACAAGGTCGCCCCACGCTCTTTCGTGACCCATTAGGCGCGCGCATGAGAACGAATGATTGAGGCAATTTCATCCACTTGATCTAGGTCTAGGTCCACCGAACAAGGGATGCTGATCGATTGACGGAAGAGTCGTTCCGCCACTTCGCCGCCCATGACTTCGCATGGGCCGTGGGGTTTGCTCAAATGCATCGGTTGCCACAAGGGACGTGTTTGAATTCCGAGAGATTGCAGTCGGTTCGCGAGTTCGCGACTGTCGCTCCCGAACTTTTCGGGATCAATGAGTAGCGTGTAAAGCCAGAACGTACTGCGGGCCCACGCCGCCTCAGGCATGGTCGAGATGCCCGGCACGTCAGCGAGAAGCGATTGATATCGCCAGGCGATGCTTCTCTTGTAGGCAACGAATTCCTCGAGCGATTCGAGCTGAGCCAAACCGAGAGCCGCTTGCATATTCGTGAGTCGATAGTTGAAGCCGATCGCTCCGTGAATGTATTCGATCGGATCGTCTTTCGCTTGCGTGGTGAGATACTTGGCCCGCTCCGCCCAGTCGGGGCGATCGGTAAGAATCATTCCGCCGCCACCGGCCGTGATGATCTTGTTCCCATTGAAGCTATAGACGGCAATGGAATCCGTTCGTCCAACGGGGCGCGCCTTGTAGTCAGCGCCGATCGCTTCCGCCGCATCCTCGATCACGACCAAGCCAAATCGGCGAGCAAGATCGTAAATTGGATCGAGGTCAACCGGGTGTCCCATGATATGCACGGGCACGATCCCTTTGACCCGCCGACCGGTCGCCTTATTCAAAAGGACGCCGTTCTTCGACTCGCATCGACGAGTGAGAAACTCTTCGACCAGGTTTGGATCGATCTGCCAGTAGTTCGGTTCGGCATCGATCAAGACTGGATTTGCGCCGGCATATCGAATCGCGTTCGCGGAGGCGATGAAAGTGAGCGTCGACACGAGAACTTCATCATCCGCTTCAATACCGGCAACGACCAGCGCGGTGTGAAGTGCGGCTGTTCCGCTCGAGGTGGCGATGCCGTATCGAACCAGCGCTCGCCGAGCGACGGCCGCCTCGAACCGTTCGACGTGGGGCCCTGCGGTTGAGACCCAACCGCTCTCTATCGCCTCTCGCACGTATTGCCATTCATTCCCCGCCATGTGCGGTACGGAAAGGGGAACGGGTTGTGCCGTCTTCGTCGCCGACCAGTGCGTGATCATGGACCACCTCAGTTTCGATGCTTGTCCGCGAACGGATCGGTGAAAACACCCTGACTCAGGGCATCGATCAGTTCGCGAATGCCATCGTCGACCGTACGTGTAATCTCGAAGTTCAATTCTCGTTTGATTCGCGTGAAATCGACCCGGTAGTCACGCGGATCTTCGGTCCGATGGACTCGATCAATCCGGGTCTCATTTGGTAACGCTCGCTGAATCTTGTCGATGAGCATTGCCTTTGTGTAGTTTTCGCGAGTATCCCCCACGTTGAAGACCTGTCCGCGCACCAAGTCGGATGGAGCGTCCAGGACAATTCGAACGGCACGCGCGACGTCGCGAACGTGGACGTACGGCCTCCAAAACTGTTCCCCGAACACGGTCAACTTCTGGTGAACGAAGAGGTCACGCGTGAATTCATTGACCGTCAAATCGAAACGCATGCGCGGAGAAATACCGTACACCGTGGCAAAGCGAAGCACGGTCGGTTCGATAGAGTTGTGAGATTGATGCAGAAGGAACTGTTCGACGGCCACTTTCGTTTCCGCATAGAGCGATACGGGTCTGAGTTCCGCCTGTTCGTCAACCGGATGTTCGGGATCAGTCATCCGCCCATAGTTGCTACAGGTGGAGGCGAAGACGAATCGTCGTGATCCCGCGTTCTTCGCCGCATCGAATAAATGTAGGGCAGCCGTGTGATTGACGTCGAGCGATAGGGACTTGTCGCGAGCACAGGCCGGGTCACCCACGATCGCGGCCAGGTGGACGACCGCGTCGATTCCTTTGACGGCGCGATTCAAGTCATCCGCCGATCGAATATCTCCCGCCAGAAAACTGAATCGATCCTCTGGATAGAGGCCGGTTAGCGCGTCCCCTCCGTGGAGCAACGAATCGAACGCGCGGACCTCATGATTCGAGTGAATCAGTTCGCGGCAGACCAATGAACCGACGTAACCGGCTCCTCCCGTTACGAGGACTCTCATACGACGGCCCCCAAAAGTTGAGCGCTGATGTGCTCGCGAGCCTTCTGGTAGTCGTGCATCTGACCGATGTCCGCCCAATACTCAGTCACCGGAAAGCCGATAATCGATTGATCGTGCTGGATCGCTCGCTCGATCAAGTCGGTCATGTCGAGGTGATCTTCATCACCCAATAGAGAGCGAAGCGACGGCTCGAGCAGATAAATTCCCGCATTGACGAAATAGGGCATGATCGGCTTCTCGCTCAATCGACGTATGCGAGATCCATCCATGTCAACGACGCCGTACGGCACCTGAATGTCGTGCTGACGAACGGCCACGGTCAGTGAGGCGTTCTGCTCCCGGTGAAAGTTGATCATCTGTGTGAAGTCGACCCAGGTCAGAATATCTCCGTTGATAACCAGAAGCGTTTGATTCCAATTATTCAACAGACGGAGCGCGCCGGCCGTTCCGGAGGGACGCTCTTCGTACAAGTGCGAGATACTCACTCCCTGTCGCCAGCCGTTGCCGAAATATCGACGTATCACGTCTGCCTTATAATGCGATGAGATCGTGATCCGCGTGATGCCCGAACGCTTGAGTCCCTCGATGATCCACTCGAGCATGGGTCGCCCGCCGACCGGAAGCATCGGCTTGGGGAGATCATTGGTGAGCGGCATCAGCCGTCGCCCGCGTCCTCCCGCCATGATGACCGCTTCGACCGGTTGACGAATGAAAGGGATCGTTTCCTCTAGCGTCGCCAGCCCCACCACGCGGTTTGCGGAGTTAAGGACAACGATATGACGAATCCCCTTGGTGAGCATCATTCGTGAAAGTTCCGCTGCCGGTGTAGACACCATCGCGGTGATGGGACTTCTTCCCCCGCGTTGCTCTCGCTCCGTCAAGACCTCATGAATGCGCGTATCGAGTGATTTTCCAGAAAGAATGGCCCGACGGATGTCACCGTCCGTGATCGTTCCCAAAAGCCGGCAATCTCCGTCGATCACAACGGCGATCCCCTTCGCTCCTTCATCAATCCTAGACATGACTTGCCGGATCGAGGCATCTGGACCGATGGATATTTTGTCGATGTCGATCATTCACTGATCTCCTCGAACGTTGACGGCGTACCTATCGACGACAATGCATAACAGTCTTCATCTTTTGGACACTTGGTCCGACTGGTCGAGTTTTGCGGCAAGGGTCGAGCAGGAACACCCACCACCGTCGTGCCTGGATAGACATCATGAATGACCACCGCGCCCGCCCCGATTACCGCATTCGCGCCAACGGTAACTCCTTGAATTAACACCGCCCCTGCGCCAATGAATGCTCCCTCGCCTACGGTCACACCTCCCGCCAAGTGAGCTCCGGTCGCGACATGCGAGAAGTCGCCTAGTCGGCAATCGTGCTCGATGATCGCTCCGGTATTGACGAGTACGTGATCTCCCAGGCGAGCACGAGACTGAATAACGGCGCCGGCGAGTACTTGTGGCGCTCTTCCGATGGTCACTGACGGCGCGATGAACGCGGTCGGATGAACCGCCCCCACGATTTCCAACTGATGATGAGTCGCCTTGTCGACTAATCTTTTCCGCGCGGCGGGACTCTTCATCATCCCGACCCCCAGGAACACGCCATCGATCCCGCGATCCTGGAGTGTCACCAAGATGTTATCGTCACCGATGATGGGAATACCGAGCACATCACCGCTCGCGGGCGCAAGGAGTCCAATGATCTCTACATGCCCGGCCGCCTGAAGCGTCTCAATAATGACCGCGGCATGTCCCCCCGCGCCCAGGCCCACCAAACGTTGACATTTCACGATGAGCCTCCTTTACACAGGGTTCGAGTACTGGCATTCGCGGATCAGCATGAAGGCTTCCGCATATTCGACGCCGATCGTCGCGCCTCGATAACGAGCTAATGCCCGAATCGCGGATGGACCGCGCGGCATTGGATCGGGTTGTGACTCGGATGCGTACAGACTCATGATTTCGATTTTGCGATCTAACTGCGAACTGACGTCGATGAAGAGATTCGGCACAAACTGACCACCGACTCTAAATGGGGCCGCTTCGGTGGATGAAAGCGTCTCGAAACTCATGATTCGCTCGACGCCGAGTTGTCTCATGTGAAAGGGCTTGAGAACGGACATCGTCCCGGTGAAGACCGCATGATGATCCGTGTGGACATCGGCGGAATGAACCACGTAAACGACCGAGGGACGAACCTTTCTTACCGCGTCGGCAATGCCATCCATGATCTGTCCAAGGGGAACATGATCAAGAGATGCTGAAGGGAGCTTCAGCTCAAATCGTTCTTCGATTGCATAAGCTTTCGCGACGCGGCGAATCTCTTCGTCTTTTTGTTGCCGGACGTCATCCGACCAGCGTTCGCCGATCGCGCGGGTCGCAATGACCCAACTATTCCGGTCGCCGCTCTGCGCGTGCCGAAGTAATGTCCCACCACAGCCCAGCGTTTCATCATCCGGGTGGGCGCAAATCACCAAGATGGACGAAGCCATGACTTTTACTCGGATGAATGAGATCATCGGGCTGGCCCGTCGTCAGACAAGCCGGCATGAAGACCCCCAGTGACATTGTGTTGTCACTAAGCGTCGACGAACCGTAGCCGATAAAGAGCGGCTCCGCAAAGGAGAACGATCGTCTCCCGCGACTTCTCCATTCATCCGAGACAACAAAGGAAGAGAACTTTACCTGATCGATACGATCAGCCTTCATACGATCCCGGTCGATGTTAATCTGTAACGCGATTGACGAGATTGAGCGAGTTAACGCCGTTAATGAGAACGCAACCGTCAACCCACATAAAACCTCTCCACTTCACGCATGAATCTCATCTTTCCTAAACATCGTCGAGTACATTTCTCACGGACCATGAAGCCTCCCCGTATCTCGCGCCGTCCGCCGTCTGATCTTTGGTGGCGTCAGCGCTCGCGAGTCGCGGAGACCGCTGGGTCTGCGATGGAAGATCTCCTGCGAGCGAGCAACATCATGACGAGCATCGCGGAGAGTCATCGATCGATCGTCGCGATCATTCCTGCTCGCGGCGGTTCAAAAGGGATCAAGGATAAGAACTTAGTCCTGGTGGCAGGTAAGCCGCTGATCGCGCACACGATTGAGGTGGCGAAGGCGACACCTGAAATCGAACGTGTGATCGTCACGACCGACTCGCCTCGTATCGCGGAGGTCGCTCGTGACTACGGTGCGGAGGTTCCGTTCCTTCGCCCCTCTGAACTCGCGACGGACGATGCTCCAGGGCGCGCGGTTTGGAAGCACGCGATCGATTGGCTTGAGCATGAAGAGAACTATCGCCCGACCTTGACCATGTGTCTACAGCCGACGTCCCCTCTTCGAGAGGCGACAGATCTCTCTTCGGCGATCTCGCTCCATCGGGAGCGAAGCGCGGATTGGGTGATCAGCGTCAGTAAGACGAAAGCCCCTTCGATTTGGCTCACGAATGTCGAACCGGATGGGCGCGTCCCAGGGTATGCCGATGCGGAGGTCAAGCTAACGCAGCGACAGGCGATCACTGACATGTATCTTCCGAATGGCGCGATCTTTCTTGCCGATCGGGAGGTGCTGATGACGTCGAGCCGCCTCTATACCGAGCGAACTTTCGCATATGTCATGCCGCCGGAACGTTCAATCGACATCGATTCCCCGTGGGAATTGGAACTAGTCAGTCTTCTGATGAGGGAGCGGGTCTAATGTCCGCCACTCTTGACATCGCCGGTCGTTTGGTTGGTCCTGGATATCCGTGTTATGTCATCGCCGAAGCAGGGGTGAATCATAACGGCCGACTCACGTTGGCGAAGAAACTGGTCGATGTCGCCGCTGATGCCGGGGCAGATGCGGTGAAATTCCAGACGTTTCAGGCCGATCGTGTCGCGTCGTCCGTTGCTCCCAAAGCCGCCTACCAGCATGAAACGACTGACCCCGACGAGTCGCAACTGGACATGCTGCGAAAACTCGAGCTCTCCGAAAACGATCACCGTGAGTTGATCAAGTACTGCCAACGGCGAAATATCCAGTTCCTATCGACGCCATACGATGAGCAAGCGGTTGATCTACTCGCGAAGCTGCGAGTCCCCGCCTTCAAAGTGGGATCAGGCGAGATCGTCAATCATCCATTGCTGCGGTACATCGCGTCGAAGAACAGGCCGATCATTCTATCCACTGGAACGACTTACCTTTCGGAAGTCGACGAGGCGGTGAGAGTCGTTCAAGAGGCCGGCGATCCTCCCCTTGCCTTGCTCCACTGCGTGTCACGTTATCCTGCAAACCCGGCGACAATGAATATTCGCGCCGTGGTAACGATGGCGCAGGCATTCCGAGTACCGGTGGGACTCTCGGACCATACGCTCGGCAACGAGGTCTCGTTCGCGGCAGTGGCACTCGGTGCCACCATTATCGAG
This sequence comes from bacterium, assembly GCA_019748235.1. Lineage (GTDB taxonomy): Bacteria > Planctomycetota > Planctomycetia > Kolteriales > Kolteriaceae > JAIEPU01. Next base: position 1,303 of record JAIEPU010000021.1, on the reverse strand, counting down.
AAACACTTCACGCTCGATCGAGATTTGATCGGACCTGACCATCGCGCGTCATTGGAGCCGGAGGAACTGCGCGATTTGGTCACTGGGATCCGCAAGATTGAATCAGCCATGGGAAATGGGATCAAACGTCCTCATCCATCGGAGTCCGAAGGAAGAAAACTCGGTTATCGGGGCCTGGTCGCGCTTCGGCCATTGGAACCGGGCCAGATTGTCGAGCAACAGGATCTTAGAGCGCTTCGAACAGGCCACGGAATCTCGGTTCGTGACATCGGGTGGGTGGTCGGGCGGCGATTAGCGCGACCCGTTCAAGTAGGTCAGGCGATCTGCTCGGAAGACCTCGTCTGATAGGAACGTCATTTGACGTGGTGTCTGTGAGATGGCTTGAAAAGAGGGTGCGATGGTCGCGACGCGATGCAATCTCCGACTTCTCGACTGCACGCTCCGCGATGGCAGTTATGCCATCGATTTTCGTTTCACGGCTGCCGATACCGAGATCATCGCGGGCGCCCTCGACCGGGCGGGCGTGCCACTGATAGAAGTCGGGCACGGCGTCGGGCTTCGCGCCTCTGTTGCCGGAAAGGGAGAAGCCGCCGAAACGGACGAGGCCTATCTCATCGCCGCCGCGCGCTCCGTTCATCGGGGTAAGTTCGGAGTCTTCTGCATCCCTGGTATCGCCCATCTCGACGACGTCAATCTCGCTGCCGATCACGGGGCGGGATTCATTCGCATCGGCACGAACGTTAGCGATGCCGCCGACGCCGGTCCTTTTATCGCTCGCGCGAAGAACCTCGGCCTCGAGGTCATGGCCAACTTCATGAAGTCGTACACGATGGAGCCTGCCGAATTCGCGAAGCGCGTTGTCCTGGCCGAGCAGTTCGGAGCCGACGTCGTATACATTGTCGATTCCGCCGGCGGAATGCTGGTGGAAGAACTTGAATCCTACTTGAATGCCATCCGCGAACGATCGAGCGTTCCCATCGGCTTTCATGGACATAACAATCTCGGGCTTGCCGTTAGCCACTCCCTAAAAGCCATCGAACTCGGAGCGACGATCGTTGACGGCTCTCTGAAAGGGATGGGGCGCAGCGCCGGAAACGCTCCGACGGAGCAACTGGTCGCATCTCTGACTCGAATGGGAATTGACCTAGGAATCGATCTGCTTGAAATTCTCGACATCGGCGAGGAGTGCGTCGAACCATTTCTGGTGCACCAGAGCTTGCGACCGCTCGATATCGTCTCTGGCTTCGCTCTCTTCCATTCGAGCTTCATGGGGACGATTCTTCGTTATTCCAGTCGTTATCGC
>JAIEPU010000003.1 GCA_019748235.1 bacterium | reverse complement strand
GCGTGCGGCGGGAGAAGTGGGAATCACTCCTCCGGCGGGCATCCGTTCGAATGGTCCGAGCAGAGAGAGTGAATAACCGGCGGGCCGGGCTGCTTCCAGGAGCGATTCACGATCCGCCGGGGTGAGGCGTCCTTCCGTGATGAGCCGATCCATCGCGCGCCCAAATGCTTGTTCCCTCTCTTGATTCAATAAGTGACGATGGTTCGCCAGTTGACGCGTGACGCTGTCGAGTTGCTGTTGCAGGCTTGCACTCACCGGCGTATCGGCACTTTGATCCGGTGACGGATCATGGTCGCTGACGACCGCATCGATTCGATCTCGCAGGTCGCGGAGCCGGCTCTCAAAATTCGATTCGTCCGTGTCCTCGGCCAGTTGATAAGAAGTCCCTAAGGCTCCCATCATCTCATTGATCAACTGAACGATAGTGGCCATATCGAACGATGATGGTGTACCGTCCACGGCGTGATGCGCCTCCGGCGAGTCGTTTCGTGTCATGGATTCTCCCTGCTCATGTTGTCGTGTTGCTTGACTGAGTTGAAGCCGGTAAATCGGACCCTGGTTCAACACCACGGGATGATTGACAATCGCGACATGCGTCAGGAACGAGTCGTAGCGTCGTCCTGACCCATCGTTCCACGGCTCGGCCACTTCGACCGAAGCTTCGTCGGAGGTCAGATTCAACCGGCGGATGTCTTCCGGAATCGCTGCCCAAAATCGGGCACGTAGGGTATCGCCGACGACGTAAAGGCGGACCACTTCGCCGATCTTGTCTCGAGCGTCGTTACTGTGGTTCCATACCACGGGGATGCGCACGCCACGTGACCGGGCCAGTTGAAAGTTCTGAACCAACCGCCGAAGTAAAGCAGCCGTCACGTCCCAGCATCGGTCCCCCACCATCCAACGCCCCGTTCGTAAAACGTCCTTGTCGAATAGCTGTCGCTTCATGCGAATCCCCTTTGGTAAAGGCATCAGCCGGACGGTCTTGGCAATCGCCACCGTGATGATTAATGATCATATGTATAGTAATTGGTGCTTCTTCGAATTGCAATCGAACCCACCGTCAATTCGTGGACTGCCGTGGAAAAACCCGTGGAGAGTGGCCATTCATCCGCTGAAAGGGGATTGAATTTGCCTGAGAAACAGGAGTCGCCGAGGGAGACGGTTCACTCATTCCAATGGGATTGATCGGCTGGGGAATTCCCGCCGATGCAAGTAGGCGTGTCACGTCGACCAACGGTGAGTTCGCCAGGGCAGGAAGGTCCTGCTCCCCGACTAACTTTCGAGCAAGCATGGCATTCGCATCTTCCTCCGTCGTCGTCGATACATCGCCAATCGGACGATAACGCATACGAAGGACCGGACGCTTTCCGTCGGGCCAGTTAATCTCGATCACCTTACGGATGACGTATTGCTGAAAGCTTGCGATGAACTGGTCGAGGATTCCCTCGCACGTGCGATAAAGGACCTCGAGATGGACCTGCGCCATCGCGCGCGAGCCACTCTTGTCGTTCTGCGTGATGGCCCTTTCTGGAATCCCAAGGGAACGAAGTGCTGCCACGTCGAGCATTTGACGTCGTTCTTCGAGCGGGCCGCTATCTCGTTGCCCCTCCGACTCGGTGTAGTCATAGAGCGGAGTGCCGTCGGGATAGGTTCGGCTTGACAGAATAAGAATTCCCCCGCTCTCAATGGCAGTGAGCTCGCGACGAAGAACCTCCATCGGATCATTCGTTTCTCCGCTCGAACTCGTTGAGGTACTCCCTGCCTGATAAGGGGGAGCGGACTCCATCCGGTCCGGCGCGCGTGCGATTCCGTGTCCGATGGCAAACTTCGAGTACCAGATTCGCTCTTGTTCGTCGAGTTGTCGCCTTGCCTTCCAAACGTCGAGCGGCGCGCCCAAGTAACGGCTTCGTCCATGAGGCTCAGTGGCCGTCGGATCAAGGGCGAACCACCAAGAGCGTGGCGCGTCGAGCAGTACGGAGTCATCCCCAACTTCAAGTTTGATTCCGGAGAATGAACCCTCATCATCAAGCACGAGCTCCGTGTATTCAGGCGGCAAGTAGTCGAGGTCCGCCACGAAATATAGACCGGTGGCCGCGTCGAAACGATAGGTCTTCTCAAAAGCGGCGCGCCCGTAGGCGAATGACCGCATCGCACTGGGCAAAGCCTGTGTCCATGCCTCTCGAAGATTCCCCGTCAGAGCGTCGACACGTGATCGATCGACGGACTCGGGAATCCGTTCTACCTCGATCGTCACGGGGGCGGACTTCGCCAGTGATTCGATCACCAAGTAGCCGAGCTTGAATTGATAATCCTGTTCGATCGAATCGACGAGTTTTGCAATCGAGTTCGGCTCTTGCCGTGCTGCTGATCGAAGAATGGCCTTATGGGCCGCGGCACGTGGCAAGTTAACGGGTTCCGTACTCGGCATGTTAGATTCTCCTGATGGGTGACATTGATACGTCACGACGGATTTCGATTCGGTCGAAAACTGCGTGGCAATGAGGCAACGGGGAATGGGGGAATCGATTCGCATAGTGCCGCGGCTTCGAAGCCTAGTGCCGCTGCCCAGAATCGGTCGGCATGACCCACATGGCTTCTCTCGGTGGTGACACGGTCTATTCCGGAGATTGTCCGAAGCTTCCTTACCAAGCGAAGGTCCGCGCGGAGTTCGTCGTCTTTGGGAATTCGCACACGGCGTTCACGAAAAGCAACGGCCAGTCGTTGCGCCATTCTTCCTTGAACCCCCGCCGTCAGTTGAACTCCTTCCACAAGATGTGGATACTCTCGCTCGAATTCTTCCGCCAATTGATACCCGATCCCTCCCTTATCGATCGCACATCGAACGACATGACGATGGAGGCTGCTTCGAATGACTTCCTTTTGTTCGCCGAAGCTGACATTCGACATGACTTTGATCTCGCGGCACCAAAAGACGTCGCCGATCCGTTCCCAAGTCCAGATAACGGTCAAATCGCGCGTTCGACCGACGTCAACCCCTACGTAGAGTTCTCCTCTCCCCACATCGGCCGTGCCATCTTCAGACCAGAGAGTTTCTCCTTCACACGCTGCGATATCATCGAAGGCAAGCAAACCGTCGTCACCGACCTCCCAATCTCCCTCGAGGAGTTGGGCTCTCGTCAAATGGTCGAGAGAGGCCAGACTTCGCACGTACTCTTCTCGGTCGAGGTGGGGATTGTCGTCCACCCGCGCGGGAATAAACCAGCGACCATAGGCCGGTCCTTCAATGAGAAACCGGCGGCGCACCCAGTCATGTCCGATCCCTCCCGGATTGCTGGCGCCTCGCATGCGAAGCGGAACATCAAAATCCGCTCGGCGACGAAGTCGGCTGAAGAGATAGGTGTACTCGTCCTCTTCGAACTGCGTCAGCTCATCAAAACCGATGAACTGGAACTCGCTGGACTGATAACGAAATTTGTCTTGTGGCCGATCGAGATAGCCGAACGTAAGGGTTGCTCCACTGGGAAAGGTCCAGGTTCGCTTTTCACTGTTCCACTTCGCTTCGCTTTCGGTCATCCATTCATGTGAACGAGTAAGGATCGCACCAGGAAGTGACGAATCGGGGATACGTCGGCGAAGTAATAGCGCGGCATAACCCGGAATATCAATGTATTGCAGGGCGCCCATCAGAAGAGCATCACTCTTACCCCCTCCGGCCGCTCCCCCATACAGCGCTTCCCTACTGTCGAGGATAAGAAAGGCCGCTTGTTTAGGAGTAGGTGAATGCGGAATCATGTTAGTCAGTCGAGGAGAGAGCTTCGTTTCCCAAGACGGATTCGATTGCACCCGACTGGTCCAAAATGTGGGCGACTTCTCCGAGGAATGCGGCATCGTGCTTGAGCCTCACGGCAACAGGTTGACCTCGCTTTGATTTCGTCGGAGAACCAGATCGTTTGCCCCCGGAACTCCATCTTTTGGGAAACTTCCGCTCCAGATAGGCGACCGCCGCTCTCCAGTTCTCTTTCATGTGCTTGTGAATGCTTGCCACCGCGATCATCTCCGCATAGGTCTCCGCGCTTTTGATTTCGAGATAGAACTCCCGATAGGTTCCACGTTTCGCGCGACTTCCTTGCCGCATCCAATTCCAAAACGTATTTGGGTGAATTCCAGCGAACCGGGCCGCGACGGAAACGTGGTTTCCGGCCTGAATTGCCGTCACCAGCCTTCTGCGAACATCCTCATTCAGCTTTCCCGAGGATCTAGTTTGCGTGAGTGTTTTCTTGGCGTTGCTTGCTCGATTTCTTTTAGCTGGCTTTGAGGATGCCAAAACGACGCGCCTCCTTTACGCGGGCGGGGCCGACGTATTCAAAACTGGCCGTCATGCGCCGGATCGAGGACGATCTTCGAAACTGCCTGAGGCGAGGCTCGCTTGCAATTCGCGAGGGAGAACGTGTCATCTTCCAATGAGGCGATCGGGCGCGGTGACGAATCATAGCGGGCGAACTCGTCACACTTCGATACGGTCGGCCGGTCGCGCGAAAGAGACTCGCAACGAATTCGCTCATTCCATTTCCAATCCCAACTCCTTGAAAGTCCGGCAGGCAAATCGTGCGATGCTCTCGCCATCCCGAACGGGTCGGATGAGGCCAAAACAGCACCGCCGTGAACGCGGCGGGGTGTCCCTCCACTTCGCCGATAAAACAGCGCGCGGACTGGGAGAGATTGCCACTCAGATAATGATGGTGATGAAAGGTCCGCCATGCCGATCGGTCTGTCTGCCGAATTTGAAGTTCAATCGACGGTCTGGGCCGAAGAGACCTCCATGAAAACGTCGATTCATCCGTTCGGTAAATCCAATCGGGTGACAACCAATCGAGAATATCCTCGTGACACGACAGCGCGATGAACTTGGTTCCACGCTTTCGTATCCCCTTTGCGATGGCGGCGCTACCGATTCGTGCGACCGTTCGATCGACGACACTCGTGAATTCATCCACGACAACCATTTCGAGCGGTTCCGCGAGAGCGCGGGCAATGGTGCAACGAAACTGTTCGCCGTTCGACAGAACATGAAAGGGCTTCAGCCAACCGGGCGGACTGCTAAATCCGACGCTCGAAAGAAGTCCAGTGACTTCCTTGATCGAAAGGACTGGATCAAACCCATCAAGGATGGACTGATCCGTAGGCCAATCGAATCCACGGATAATGCTTGCTCCGAAAAACGCATGAGCAATCGTCGTTTTGCCGCTTCCGCTCGGTCCGACGATAAGACCGATGTTCCAAGCACGTTCCTCGATCGGCAGTGAAACGTTCCATTCCTTCTTCGATTGCTGAGAGGGAGGTAAATCGAACATCCCTTCGAGTTGAATCACTCTCGCGCTTCGGTGCACGGGAACGGTCTTTAAGAGATGAGCGCTCGGCATGTGAATCCCTCGTCCATGAGCCGTTCAAGTAGAGACCGCTGAGTCTCTTCCGATGGACAGCTCACTACGATCTCGAATCGATCTTCCAGTTCATTCAACTGATCGGTCGCTACTTCCTCCGCGCGGCCGTCTGAGAGTTCTTCGAGCAACTCTTCCAAGGCGCTTTCGTCGAAACCGGTTCCACGAAGTCCAAGAGGCGCGATCGATAACTCCTCCAGAATGCTCGAAAGGAGTTTGTCATCGTAGGTCGCGACATCGCTCGTGCGATTATCCGCGAGCATGATGCGGGTCGCTTCGTCATCGGTGACGGCAACCCGAATCGAGGGGATCATCGTCGCCCCATTTTGCAGGGCGGCCTTATAGCGATGATTGCCGGCGAGAATGTATCCCGTTGACTCCTGAACGATGATGGCGCCGTACCACCCGTTGATTTCGATCGAATCTCGAATGATGGACGTATCACCGGACCGAGGATTCTGAGGGTGAGGGCGAACGGAATCAATCGGCACGATTTCGAATTGTTGTGAGATGACACGCAAGGGTTGATCTCCTCTATCGGCGACTGATTCCGTTGCCCGGCATGGATTATGCGGATCGCCGCATGGCATGTTGCTGAATCGCCGCCGCGCGTAGTCGAAGCCGTCGAAGCGATAATTCCGTGCGCGGCATCCAAGCCGACCGATCGAATAGATCGTCGTGAATCCATTCCTCGATCCACGCGGAATCGACTTCCTTCAATTCGACATGGCTGTACTCGGACAACGCGCTTTGAAACAGCCGTTCGCACTCCTCACGGCTCGATCCCATTACAATCAGGAATTCAGAGTTGTCCGTCTTGAGTCCCATGACTCTCCATGTCTTTGCCAAGTCCATTTTTCGTCCGGTATTTGTGAGTTTCAGATTCATGGGGTGCACCTTCCGTTCTGGCATTGCGATATCCTCGTTCGTCGATGGCGCTGGTTCCTAAATGTCACTCGGTTCGAATTCGGAGCAATCGTCGATTCAGATGAAGGCATGGAAGTCTGCACTTGCTTCGACATCCCGGCCAGAGGCGGATTGGACTGATCCCTCAACGCGGACGTCGTCGATTCAATCAGTCGAAACGGCATCTCGCGAGTGGCACCGATCAGCTTGAAATCGAGACTTAGTGTTGTGAATAGGATGAAAACGATCATGTCTCCTCCAGAATAGATGGGTGTCATCTGTTCGGCCTTGATTGACGTCATCCGCAAATGAAATAGTGTCATATGGGTGACACTGAATTCATGAGCGTCAGCCGATGAGAGAGAAGTCGAGCCGTTGCTCAGGGAATCCGTCAAATTGGCTGTAGGCGAATGAGTCTTGCTGACTCACCATGTCTTCCACCACATCGGCATCGACCCAGAATCCGCCTGGAGGGGCATCATCGACCGGCTTGCCATGCACCCAGGGACCCCACGAATTCATGCAGTAACAACCTGGTCGAGCGGAATCATCATCAACGCCGATGAAGCACATCTGATGGTTCCAAACACCCGACTTGACTCCCCAAAGTTTTCCGCGATTGATAGTCCCCGCCATTTTGAAACCGCGATTACTGGCGACAGTCACGGGGTACCCGTTGACAAGCGCATCACGCACTTCCTCATAGGTCGACACCAGAGCAGTGGTGCGTATGACATGTATTCGCGCGACCTGATTGGCGCTCTCCGGGACCGCGCGAACAGTGGAGTATTTCCACTCGTTATACTCTCCCCAAATCAACTCGTCCTGGCCGTCATTGCGCTTGATTTGTGGAGCCGGTAACTCGGAGGACCCATCGATCGGACAGACTCCGGCTTCTCGCGCCGCCTTTGCCGCTCCCGCGCCGGTCGCTCCGTCCCCGCGCCCTTCACCCATTCCGGAAAACTTCCTGGTCCAGCCGTAGCCGTGATAAAGGGATGGAATCTTGAACTCTTCGCGATCACCCTTGGCGATCTCCACGCATTGAACCCGCATGATCGCGTTGGTTTTTCCCTGCTCGACGCATGATCCCTGCAGTTGGTGCAACGTCGGCACGAATCGGCCAAGCACCTTTTTCTCTGCTTCCCACAAAACGACTCGCTTACCGACAGAAGATTCCTTCGCCCCTTTAATGCCGAATCTCGGCATCGCGGCTATTGCCTCATGAGATGCCTGGTGCTGATCTCGTGTTCGTTGTTCGTAGGGGAGCCAACCTTGGGCAAAATCCGCCATGATTTATTTTCTCCGCGCCGTGATCCATATCAGAACCGTGTAACCGATCACCATCCCCGCACAAATTGTGAGGAGCATATCTTCTCGCGCCATTGCTCCTCCGTTCATCGAGTGGTTGGCGTAGCCGCCGATTCCAGACCAAGGGCAATCTCCTCCCAAGCGGTGCGGTAGTCCTCCATCGTTCGAAGTGTGCCGTCCTGATCGAGCCTCTCGAGTGCTTGTTGAAGTTTTGCTCCAAAGAGCCTCCAAGAATCGGCCGCATCACCAAGTGCCGCGTTGTTGCTCGATCGAGTGTGAAGCAGCACATCGGACGGTTTAGTAATGGTCCCCGCAGCGATAGCAGAGATGATTCCGCGAAACGAATTTGCCAATGGTTTCGCGAGCAGACGCTGCTTCTCTGGAACCGTCGAAATCCAATCGAGCGTTTGCGCGGCCAATCTGTACTTTCCATCGGGAAGTGGGGCCGGACCCGGCGGAACAGGGGGAACAGGTGCCGGGTCCGGCGGCGAGGATGGGTCGACTTCCACGACCTGCGTGGCATGCGATTTCTTGTCAAAGCTGCTAAACGAAACGAAGTAACGACCCGGATCGAGGTCCAGCAAGATGACGAACGTCTCTTGGCGATTTTCGCCGCTGATCCAATTCACGCCACTCGGCTGCACCTGCCAGTCGTACTCATTTCCCGCGAGCGCCCGATCGATGCGAACGATGGCGGACTTACCGGACGTGACCTTTTCAGGCCCCACCAGTGGTGACCCCATCTCGCGCGGTTTCGCGGGAGTTTCCGCGGATGCCGGGACAGCGCTCGGCGCACTTCCTAGAAGTGCTAGTAGTAAAGCAGCGCAAAGAACTCGCATCAGACCCTCTCCTCATGTGCGAACGGGTTGGACAAACATTCCCTTGATCGAAAGATCAGATGGCGCGAGTGAAAAGTGATTCGAGCAGCTTGTTCACAAGCCATGTCAGAATCGTTTGGACAGGAAGGGGGAGCGTCGGAGATGTTACCCCTTCCGCCGCCGCGTATGCGCGAGACTTCAAACACTCGAGAGCGGCCAATGCATCCGCATCGCTTGCTGGCGAGGCCGATCCGATGAGAACGGCGGGCTCACCAAGAACGACCTTTTGCAGATAGCCTTGAACGTTCCATGCATGCTTCGCGAATGCTGATCGCTCCGTCACGAGGTTGCCCGCTCGCACGATGCGAATGATCTCTTGCACCCCTTCGATCGGCAGAACATTCGGATAGTCTTGTTCACCCTGACTCATGGCATCTCCTTTTCCGTTTTCCGCAGGCGACTGTCGTTCATCTCTTTCAGCAGCGAGTGCGTGTCCTTCAGAAGCTCCCGGTTCTCGACGACTTCGCGCAGTAGGCCAACAACAGTGGTGTCCCGTTCTCGCTCCCGCTCGAAGGTGTCGATCACCCCGCGCAGATTCTTGTCGTGCGAATCCTGAATCTCGCGGTAACCCTGCTTGATCTGTTCGATTCCTTTCGTGACTCCCTCCGTCATCAGGTAATCCGCCATCTGCCAAAGCCCGTAGAGGATCAAAAGCAAGACGACGAACGACGGTCCCTGGCGAAGTGCCCCCGTCATCAGCTGCTCCCGAATCGAAACTCCGTCCGACGATGGGAGTGGTCCGCGCTGAAATCGATGGGGCCGTTCGTTTCCAAGTGCCCCGTTCTCTCCGTCCATTACGTGGACTCCCTCCTGATCCGAATGAGCAGCGAATGGTGACTGTTCACCGTCAACGAAGCTGCCGAGGTAACGAATCAAATAATGAACAAACGTATATTACTAAGGATTGTATTATTTACAACATGAACCAATGAGTTTTGCTTCTCTGGTTCATTTGGTTCAAAACAATCGATTTGTGGGACGGTGGAGTGCGAAGTAATGGCTCTCGGCGGAAGAACGTGACGACGGGCACGCATTCGCTCGAAGTTCGATCTCCTCAAGGCCTGTAGAGGATGGCCGCTGAGCTGGAAGAAAAGAGACCGGCAAGAAATGAGAAGAGCCGACCCTCGTCAGAAGAGCCGGCTCTTCGTGTTCAACAGCTCGAATGGATCGTTACTTGTTCGCCACCTCCGGGTCGAGCGGCTCTGCATTCATGAAGTCGATCCAGCCGATCATCATTTCCTCCCAAGTCTGATCTCCCCAGAAGACCGTTTTGCTCGGATCAGGATTCGCCGGATTATCCTTCGAGTTGTCGAAGTGCGCGACGCAATGGATTCGCGTCCCCTTTGGCATCTTCATCGGCTGAGCCAATCGATAGGTGCTTTGCCAGTTGAAGTCATATTTCGGAATGTTGAGAAGGGTCTCCTTCTTGCCATCCGGATAAATCGCTTCGTACATGAATGCCTTTCCTCGCAGATGCATGTGCGGCATGAATGAGAGAAGGATCGAATCTTGCTCGAACTTGAAGTTCGATTCCACTTGATGGTTGTCGGCGTTCGGTGGAATCTTGAACCAACGCTGAGAAATCCCCTTCGTGATCGCGTTGAACTTCGGTGGCTCACCCCGATGCAATATAAGACCGATCTCTGACTGATCCTCCTCCTCCTTGCCAGTCGGCGTGTAATGCATCTGCCAAACGAGTTCCGCGCCCGCGGGGATTCGTCGAGCTACCCCCGGTGGCAGAATTAAAGGCATGTCACCCGGTGCCGTTCCCACCAGGAATCCAAACTTCTTTCCATCCGGTTCGCCGATCGGTAGCTTCGTTTTGGGATCGCGGAAGAAAACGATGATGTGGTGGACGACTCCCCGATTTCCTGGGCGCGCCTCGGCGGCAGTGATCCAGGTATCTTCCTTAAAATTCGTCGGCGTGATGTAGTACTGGTAGGCCACCACACCATCCGCCTGAATTTTCACCTTTTGCGGCATCTTCAACACAATGTCAGGCTGACCAATCATCCAGCCCGAATCCCGTTGGGTTAGGGCAGGGGGGAGATCCTTCTTGTCTCCCTCGGGAGTGCCGTTATCAATCCACTTGATCAGCGTCGCCTTCTCGGTTTCCGTCAATCGGCGGTCATTTGAAAAATGCCCGAACGATGCATCCGAATGCCAGGGGGGCATGCGGTTCTCGTTCACGACTTCCTTAATGGTCTCCGCCCACTTGGCCGCATCTTCATATGTTTGCAATTGGAAGGGAGCGGTCGCCCCTTCGCGATGGCAAAAGCCGCACTTGTTCCGAATGATGCGCGAGACATCCCGCGAGTAGGTGACGTTCTCTTCCTTCACCGATTCCGGCTTGCGGGAAATCAAACACCCAATCGGCTCGGTGGTCGCGACGGAAACATCTTTCCCCGAAAGGACCTCATTCACCGCTTCGATGAGATCCGCGCGCGTCGTCTTGTCTCGACGATAAACGTACCCGTACCGGTCATCAATCCGGCCGTGGTATCGAATCTTACCCGCGCCGTCAACGACAAAAGCTTCCGGCGTCCGCCTTGCTCCTATCGCAGTCGCTAATTTCTGATCCGGATCGATCAAGACAGGAAAGGATAACTTGAAATCTGCCGCATGCTTGGCAATCGCCTCCTTGCTATCTCCATGATTCGCGTTGATCCCAAGGACCTGCAGACCGTTTCCTCCCAGCGTGGTTTGAAGTTCAGAAAGCTCGGGGAGATAAAGATTCGCGACCGGGCAAGCGGTGCCGATGAAAACCAGCACCACTCCCTTCTTTCCTTTGAGTTCTGACTCAGTCCACTTCTTGCCGGTGGTGTCCTCGAGCGAGAAAGCGGGCAAATCTTTCGCGATCGCTCCATCTTTACTCGAATCCTCCTTGGCAAAGGCGTCAGCATACAGGATGCCACATCCCACCAAGAGCATCGCGCGAGCGACTCCGCGAATCATCTCGCTCTCCCTTCCTTTGATTGGCAAAGTAATCCCTACAGCCTAATCGCGTACAGATGCGATACTGTTTCTACCCGTTCGACCCCGACTGAAGTTTCGCTAACCCGAATCTTCAATCGGTTTTCATCAGATGTCAATACAGACGTCAAAAGACTACTTGGAAAGGTCACGAGTGAGAGCAGGGGGCGAACGGGTTCACATGACGCTGTCGGTCGTTACCGACTGAATTTCCATGTCGGGCATCTTGATGGAAGCGCCATGTTCGTCGAATTCGACAGGGATGACGATCTTTGAGATTTGCATCCCTTCGAGCGCAAAGTGTTCGTAAAGTGGCGCTGCATAACGTTCCAGGAATCGGTAGAGCAGGAACTGAGCCTGCTCATGAAGCGGTATTCCCCAATCCGTCGTCCGCGCCGATTTGCTCTTAATCCCGAACATCTGTCCGATCTTTTGGAATAACCAGGTGGCCGCGGGCATGAATCCAATGTCGGACGCCTGCATCTTCAGTTCATTCTCACCGACTTCAACCGTCCATTGTTGATCGGCGAGGCGAAGTCGTCCGCTATTCTCAAGGATGTCTAAATCCTCTTGCACTTTGACGTCGTCTTGAAAGCCATAATGGCAAACGACCGATGTCACACCATCCGCCAGTTTGATGACTTCGTGCCGCTCTGACTCTTTAACAAACGGAATGCCAGGCACGATATGCACGTGCAGAATGATGATCTCTTCCGCGATGGCGCCGTACCGTTTGAGGAAGATTCGCATCGGAGCGGGAAGTAAGTCATCGACTTGCCGAACCGGCCGCGAAGACATGAACACGCTTCCCCTCTGCAGGAATCGTAGCGACCGTCCTCCCTCCAGATTCTTCGCTGCTTCCGACAAACCACTTTCCGCCAGGAACTGCACTTCTTTGGCTTTATCACGCACGGCAATGAGCCAATCGATCGTCTTCGTAGTGAATCGACCATAAGCCTTGGCAATCGCCACGCGCCCCTTACGCCAGGTTGTCATGACGATGAAGAGCGCGAGCCCGATCATGAACGGCAAGTAACCACCATGCATGAATTTCAAGCTATTCGCGAAGAGGAACGCCGAATCGATGATGGAGAATAGTCCGAAGGTCAACGCTACTTTGAGCGGCGACCAACCCCATTCCTTGTGAGAAATGAAGCACATCGCAAGAGACGTCACAAGCATCACGCCAGAGACCGCCAGCCCATAAGCCGCCGCCAAATTGCTGCTCGATCCACGCGAAAACACCAAGTAAAGACAGCCCGCCAACAGCGACCAGTTCACGAACGGAAGGTAGATCTGTCCTTGTTGATGGGACGACGTGTGATGGGTCCGGAATCGAGGCAAAAGTCCAAGGGCATTGGCTTGTGCCGTCAAACTATACGCCCCAGTGATAAGTGCTTGCGATGCAATCACGGTCGCGGCCGTCGCTAAGCCCACCATCGGATAGAGAAGCGATTCAGGGACCATCGAATAGAACAAATTCTTCTGGATGACCGTTTGGCCCGACAGCAAATAGGCTCCCTGACCAAGGTAGTTGAGCATCAAAAAGGGATAAACAACGTTAAGCCATGCAACTTGAATTGGCTTTCGACCGAAGTGCCCCATATCCGCAAAGAGGGCCTCGCCACCCGTCACCACAAGGATGATCGAACCCAGGACTTCAAGATTCGTGTGAAGGGGGTTCGTGGAGAGGAAATGCATCGCGTGCCAGGGATTGAGCGCCCAAAGAATACTCGGCGTCTTCAATATCTGCATCGCGCCAAGAATGCCGATGGAGCAAAACCACATCACCATGACCGGCGAAAAGAAAAGAGAAACGCGATGCGTGCCGAATGATTGGGGAATGAACAAGATCAAGAGCGCCGCTGCCGCGATCCATGTCGTTTGAGATTGATAGGCCGGAGTGATGACATTCAACCCTTCGATCGCCGAGAGGACGGAAATGGCAGGGGTGATGATTCCGTCGCCATAGAGCAGACCTGCCGCGAGAACGAGGAGCAGGCTCATTACTCCCAGCTTCACACCGAACTGCGCTGGAGTGAGTTTCGCAAACAGAGCGAAGACGCCTCCCTCTCCTTGATGATCCGCATAGAGAATGAGAAAGATGTATTTCACCGTGATGATGAGCGTCAACGCCCAAAGGGCCAGCGAAATGACTCCAACCACGTTGGGCGGCTCAATCGGTATGTGAGCGTGACCAAAGAAGATTTCATTGATCGCGTAAAGGACCGACGTGCCGATATCGCCATAGACGATACCTGTGGTCAAGAACGCCGCGAAGACTGTCCCGTGGACATGGCTTTTCTGCGAATCAGCGTTATTCAAGGCGATTCTTCATTTCCGTTGAGGCGACCGGATAAAAATTTGGATCACCGCGTTTGTCACCAACCGTCTACGAGCGACCGATTTGCTGATACGCTGTTTACATCAGTGACAAATTGGTGTGCGAGAAGCAAAGTCACGATGACTCGAGAATTTCTCGCACGGCCTACACTGTCGTTCTAGGGGGAGTTGTCGAGACGACGGGGCAAACAGGCATACTACATGGAAAAATGCCATGTTTTTGACTCCTTGACATTTTCTGGACGACTCCTCTAAAACTCCCCTACGAAGTCGAACCTTTCGAGAGCATAAATGCCGTCGGTTGTCCTTCTTCCGAATTTCTGTGCCGAGGAAGATGCCAACTGGCGGCTCCTCCTGTCTCAACCCTTCTATCGCCGGCTCGCGACGATGTGGCGACTGCTATTCGGCAAAGAGACACTGATAAAAGGTCTTGATGGGCCATCAACTCATCTTCTTCGTTCGTCGTTATTCTGCCGCGATGAACATGTCTTCGCGGGATTGCCGAAAATAGAGTCGGGCATTCCCTGGCTCATGACGGAGGGGGCCGCCGAGAGTCTTCGAAAGCTGGGATGCCAGCCGTGGGGGACTTCGCCGGAACTGGTGAATCAATTTCACGACAAGGCGTACATCAAAAGATTCGCCGACAACTCAGCTCTTGATCCTTCACCCATTCAGAATCTGTTTCGAATTTTCGATCCGCAGGAATTGCGCGATCTTAGTGCGTTTCATCAATCACTGCGCGATACGATTTCCAGCTGGCCCGAAACATATCAGGAACGGTGGACCTTGAAGCCACGGTTCGGCTCCAGCGGGCGAGGACGGCTTCCAGGCACCTTTCTTCGGGTCGAACTCCCGGCGCTACCCGGGGCCCAGTCACGACTCATCGATCGGGGCGGCGTCATCTTGGAACCGTTCCTCGATCGAACGGTGGACGTTTCGTCGCAATTCTTCGTTCATTCGAAGGGCGAGGTGGAGGTTCTCGGAACGCTCGCGCAAGTGTTGTCAACCTCGGGTTCTTACGATGGCCACACAGGCCGAATCGTTGATGGTCAATTTCACGCCGGATCAGAGTTCGATACTCGGCATATCGATGATTCACTCAAGCTTGTCCACGAAGTTGCAGAGAAGGGGTTTCGCGGGCCCTGTGGCATCGATGGCTTTGCGTTCCGCGTGAACGAAGGAATTCATTTTCGCTCGCTTGTTGAACTGAATGCCCGCTTCACCGTCGGCACAATCGTCATCGGCCTGTTACGCCGGATCATTCATTCCGATTCTGTTCCTCGTTGGATCGGCCAAAACTCTCTCTTTCGCTTTTACCTTTCGCCTTCCGAAAATCCTCTCCCTACGGGTGCATTCATCGTTCCCATCACGCAAGAGGAGGGACGCATGACTTCGTGCTTCACATTCCTTCGTCCGAGATGAACACGAATTGATCAGTGGACCTCAGTCGGTCTGACTGCCAAAATTCGATCAAACGAACTTTAGTTTTCCCATTGCGAACGGTGCCAGATGGAAATTGACAGTTCTTCTCTTTCATTTCGCGATGCCTATCAGCTCATGATTTCATCGATCATTCCCCGTCCAGTCGCGTGGATTTCCACCATTGATCTGAGGGGACAACACAACGTCGCCCCGTTCTCTTTTTTTATGGGGGTTGGTGGGAAGCCTCCGATGCTGGCAGTTTCCGTTGCTCACCGACGTGACCATCAGAAGGACACGGCTCGCAACATTCGAGAGACGGGTGAATTCGTGGTCAACATATGTCCGAGTCAGATGGCCGAAAAAATGGTCATCACCAGCGGTGAATATCCGCACGAAGTGGATGAGTTCCGAGTCGCTGGTCTGACCCCGGTCTCGTCGGCAGTGATTAAACCCCCCGGCGTCGGAGAATCGCCGCTGCGAATGGAGTGTAAGCTGATGCAGATCATTCAACCGGGCGACAATCCCACAGATTTGATCCTCGGCGAGATCGTTCATTTTCACTTGGATGATGCCATCGTGGAGAACGGGCTTCCTTCTCCATTCAAACTTAATCCGATCGCCCGGCTTGGCGGGCAGAATTATGCCTCGCTGACCAATATCCACGAGATCCCCAGGCCAACGTAGAACGTCTCATGGCTTATTCTGCACCTTTTCACCGAGACGTTTCGCTAGTCGCTCAAGCGCATCGCTCCGATCAAACGGATCGAGGTGGACATTCACCAAACTGAAGCTGTCGTTGTTCGCCAGGGCGGCGTCGAGAGCCTTTTCAAGGTCCGTTTCCGTCGAGACCTCAAATCCCCAACCCCCGCCGATGAGCTCGGTGATCTTGTGGTAGTTCCAGTTGCCGATGTCGTTGAACGGCCCGTCAAGGATGAACCGCTCGGTCGTGTAGCCTTTGTTGTTGAGCACGATGACAATCGGATTGAGGCCCCGCCGGTGAATGGTGGAAAGTTCCATTCCCGTCATCTGAAACGCGCCATCACCGACGATAACGATCGGCCGGTGCTTCGGGCTCGCCATCTGTGCTCCGAGAGCGGCCGGTACTGAAAACCCCATCGAGGTGTAGTAAGCAGGGCTGATGAAGTCGGTATGGCGACGCATCACCAGATCCGCTCCGCCGAAAAGCGAATCCCCCACGTCGCAGATCACGATCATCGTTTCATCAAGGAAGGTATTGATCTTCTCGAAGAGGCGATTGACCGTGACCTTTGCCCCTTTCACCGCCTTGAACGTCTCGGCTCTCAGCAAATGCTTCTTCGGGATGTCTCGCTTCACACACTTTAGCGACATCTTGGAGAGTCGGCGGAGCAAGTCTCCGAGTTGCACGTTGTGGAAGTGGTGATAGCGAATACGCAGGTCTTCGCTGGTGGAGACGATGCATCGGCTCGGTTCAAGGTTGGCAGTGTAAATCCCCATGTTGATGTCGGTGAGGAAAGTCCCAAGCATCAAAACGCAGTCCGAGTCTTCAACGAATTCCGTCACTTCCCGACGCCCCATCGCTCCTTCGTAAACGCCGACATATAGTGGATGCCCTTCACTGATCGCGGACTTGCCAAGTAGCGTGCTGCAAATCGGAATGTTGTATTTCTCGGCCAGTTGAAGGACGGCCTTTTGCAGGCCGAATCGATGAACCTCGACTCCCGCCATGATGATGGGCCGCTGGCTCGAGGTAATCATCGCCGCCGCTTCATTCGCCGCTTCTTCGAGTTCCTTAGGATCACTCACCACCTCGCGAACGAGCGGATGGTGCTCATGCTCCGGGACGACGTGCGCCATATCGCGTGGAATTTCGATGTAACCGGGGCGTCGGTAACGAATCACCGCTTCGAGTACGCGATCGATTTCTCGGAACGCCGTGAGCGGATCCTCTAGTGCGGCGTTTGCGACGGTGATCTTGTCGAAAACTTGTCGCTGCGTGTCGAAGTCCCGAACTTTATGATGGAGCAGGGCATTGTGTGATCGCTCGTCAAGACCCGGTGCGCCGCTAATGACAACGAGTGGTGACTTCTCGGCGTAGGCTCCCGCGATTGAATTCGCAACACTGAGCCCACCGACGCAGTACGTCACACAAAGGCATCCGAGCCCGCTTACCCGTGCGTAAGCATCGGCGGCATAACCCGCCGAATCTTCGCGAGTCGTCCCTACGACCTGAATCGGGCTCGCTTCGAGGTCCGCGTAGAATCCAAGAACATAATCCCCAGGGATACCGAACACTGTTTTGACGCCGAGGCCGTGCAGGCGATCAATCAGATATTGCGAAATCGTCATGGGGCGCTGCTTCCGCCCATTTCGATTCGGAGAAGCAGAACGGCTTGGAGAATGGTGATTTTGAGAGGGTTTCGACTTACTTACTTTTGACATCGGTTCGTCCCCCGCGGGCCTTGAGTCCGCTGTTGTTCCGGTTCCCCCCACAGTTCGAAACATCTTGTCTTGAAAAAAGACTCTTGAGAATCCCTAATCAACGCCCAAGGCGAAGCGCCGAAAGCCTGATCGAGCAATCGCTCGTACGTCGCACTGAATCATACTCCTCACTCAATACGCACAGAGGCACCTTCTCCGCTGTCGAATCCTTTCCTCGTCTTGAAAACAGTTCGCCAACCGCCTTCGAGTCCACCGCCATTGGGGAAAAGAGCTGTCGATTTGGATGGAAAAGCGACGGTTTAACCTACTTTTCCCCCCTTTTCTCTGAGATGTTTCACGAAACAATTCGTGAACCGTTCCATTCCGATTGCTATGAAGGTAAAAGGTGGATCACTGATGGGAAGGCACGTGGGCCCGTTCATGAAGAGAAGCGGTGCCATGATCGGCCATCGTGCGACGCGACACTCCCTTGGGTGAGATGCTAGGTGTTGAACGGAACCGCAAGTGGGACGGAAAACTGATGCCCAGCGAGGTAGCGAAGCTTTCATACAATGGACAAACGACGGACCTTCCGGTAACGGTGGGAACGGAGGGAGAAACCGGAGTCGACGTTACGCAACTCCGGACGCAGACGGGGCTGATCACCCTTGACCCCGGTTATGGCAACACGGGATCGACTACTAGCGAAATCACTTTCATTGATGGCGAAGAAGGAATTCTTCGCTATCGCGGCATTCCAATCGAGCAACTCGCCGAACGCTCCACCTTCGTTGAAGTCTCCTATCTCCTCATCTACGGCCAACTTCCGACGGAGGCGGAACTCACCAGGTTCACACATAAGCTCACACATCACACGATGATCCATGAGGATATGCGCCGCGTGATTGATGCTTATCCCGCGACCGTCCACCCGATGGCGATCCTCTCCGCCATGGCCGGATCACTGTCGAGTTTCTACCCGGAAACGATCGACGTTCATCACAAGGATGAGATCGACAACACGATCATTCGCATGCTGGCAAAGATGCCGACCATTGCCGCGTTCAGCTACAAAAAGCTCACCGGGCAGCCTTACATCTTCCCGAGGAACGACCTTAAGTACTGCGAAAACCTGCTTCACATGATGTTTGCCTTGCCGGTCGAGCGCTACAACGTCGATCCCGATATGGCCGCCGCGCTCGATGTCCTCTTCATTCTGCATGCCGATCACGAGCAGAATTGCAGCACGTCGACCGTACGACTCGTCGGAAGTGCGGAGACGAATCTCTACGCCTCTCTTTCGGCTGGAATCTGTGCTCTCTGGGGGCCGCTGCACGGCGGGGCAAATGAAGCGGTCGTCAACATGCTGCAAGATATTCACGAGGATGGCGGCAATGTGGCTAAGTACGTCGCCATGGCCAAGGACAAAACCTCGCAGTTCCGTTTGATGGGCTTCGGGCACCGGGTCTACAAGAATTACGATCCGCGAGCCGCCATCATTCGCAAGTATTGCGAGCGAGTGCTCGGCAAGCTGAAGAAAGCTGATCCGCTACTCGACATCGCCAAAAAGCTTGAGGAGACCGCGCTCAACGATCCATACTTCGTGGAACGTAAGCTCTATCCCAACGTCGACTTCTACAGCGGCGTGATCTACCGGGCTCTCGGAATTCCAGTCAACATGTTCACGGTCATGTTCGCGCTCGGACGCTTACCTGGCTGGATCGCTCACTGGAAGGAAATGCTTTCTCAGCCCGGACGCCGTATCAGCCGTCCTCGCCAGATCTACACCGGCGAGGTCAAGCGCGACTACGTTCCGATCTTCGAGCGAAAGTAACCACGAGTTTTTGTTCAAAAAAGAACGGGATCGCATCCATGGGTGCGGTCCCGTTTTCATTTTTGCAAAGAAGAATCTAGTCCTTGATAGTATCGACGACCGCTTTGCACGTGTCGAATAAGTGCTCGTCGATTTGCAGTTTCTGGTGCAAATCGCGAAGCGGGCTATTAGCTCCGCTGAGGATATTCAAGATCTGCTGTGTCGGAAGCGTGGTGATGGAATCGTCCGTCAGGCCGGACCGCTGCAGGTAAGTGGTCATATCGCGGGGAAAGGTCTGAGCGTTAAGCTGGTTGAGCACGTCTTGAAGCATCTTGCTATTCGCATTCGCAAAATCTTCCCCTTTCACAGAGAGCGCTTCGCGAATCGATTCGTCGACAACCCCGCTGATCGTTTTCCCGATACTACCGAAAAGGCCCATATTTCGGTTCCTTTCGCATTGAACACAGTGTTGCAGGCAGCCACCGTTGCCGCGGCCTTGAAGGCCGTGGAAAAAACATGGTAACGGGCTCTCCCGCCAGCAACAACATCCGGCGGGACCATCTGTCGGTGAATTTCAATCCGATGGTCGGTAAACCCCTCACCCATCAATGAATTTGCGGAGCCGACGTAAGTTGTTTACTCCAAGATGATTGGGTCAAGCAATGCTTCTGAGAGAACTTGCAATTCCCCTTGTCTCCTTCCGCGAATCCGACTATGGGAAGAACCCGGAATGGGCCGGAGGAGGTTCTTTCGCCAATGACGATTATGGATCGGTATCTGTTCCGAAACTTCGTCGCGGCATACCTCATCTGTTTTTTCAGTCTCGTCGGGCTTTATGTGATCATCGATCTCTTCGCGAATGCGGATGAGTTCTTCGAAGATCACGCAGGAACGTTCGCCTTCCTCCGTCGCATTGGTAAGTTCTACTTCATCCACTCCTTCGAATACTTCGCTCGGCTTTCGCCGGTGATCACCATGATCTCGGCCATGACGACACTCGCTAACCTGCATCGCCACAATGAAATCATCGCTCTTCTCGCGGCCGGTATTCCGACCCGTCGCGCGCTCATGCCAATTCTGTTTGGAACGCTTATCGTCATCGCTCTGGGCATCGTCAATCGAGAGACGGTACTCCCAACCTATTCCGAAATGCTCCAGCGCCTTCACGAAGACATCGAAGGGGAGCGCGTTCTCCTCCCCACGATGAATATCGACAAGGATCAAGTTCTATTTCGTGCCGACCGGGCTTTTCGTGAAGACAATCGTCTGGAAAACGTGAACATCACGCTTCCTGTGGAAATCACTGGTGTTTTGCAGGAAGTTCATTGCCTCAAGGCGTATTACAAGGCATTGCCGGATTCAGGCGAGATGGGCTGGGAACTCAACGACGTCGATTCGAATGTTGATGTGACCAATACGAAGGGAAAGCTTCGTAAGACGGCGGACGGAAAGCTCTTTGTCCTAACGAACATTTCTTTCAACGACATGATCCGTCAATCGAATTGGAAGAGCTTCGCCGGAACGTGGGAACTCGTAAGCCTTCTTCAGCGTGAAGAGATCAAAGATCCGCAAAACGTTCGGATCTTGATCCATAATCGGATCATGGATCCAGCGCTTCACTTCATCTTGGTTTTGCTCGGATTGCCGTTTGTTCTCCAGTGGGAACGAAAGAACGTCTTTGCGGGCATTGCCATTTCCATGGGGCTTTGCGGTGCGTTCTTTGTGACGAACTCGATGGCAAATTACATGGCGGCGTATGGTTACATTGACGCCGTTCTCGCCGCGTGGACGCCACTGTTCATCTTTGGTCCCATTGCCATGTGTCTCTTTCCGAAAATCGGCACATGAGCTCGTCCGGCAGCAATCGACCTTCGCTCGTCGGCGCTCGATCGTGAAAAATCCGTATCGGCGGTGGTTGCAATTCCTCCTGGCACCTTGGTCTCTGTTTTCCGCCATATTCCTGCGTCAAATCGACCAGAGGGAGCAACTCCTTCACGTAGCTTCCCTGATCATCCTTCACTTCGGGCGCGGTTCTCCGTACATTACGTCCGGACCGGGTTGGCAGGGGCCAAACCCGGCGTGCGGGACTGCGCATGACAATTGCAAAACTGGCTCTCGAAAACGGAATGGTCTTCACGGGTACGGCATTTGGAGCCACCGGGGAGTCGACGGGTGAAGTTGTTTTCAACACGTCGATGACCGGATACCAGGAGATCCTGACCGATCCATCCTACTTCGGCCAAATCGTTACGATGACCTACCCCCTCATCGGGAATTACGGCATCAATCGAGTCGATTGCGAATCCGCGAAACCTTGGCTCAGCGGGTTTGTCTGTCGCGAACTTGCACGCCGGGTCAGCAACTACCGCCACACGCAAAAGCTCGAAGACTACCTCGCCGATAGTGGAATCATCGGCTTGCAGGGGGTCGATACCCGTTCCATCGTCCTCGCGACTCGAACACAGGGAGCGATGAAGGGGATTCTCTCGACCACGGATCTTGATGACGCGAGTCTCGTCAAAAAGGCCAAAGCCTCATTAGGTCTCGTGGGACGCGACCTCGCTCGAGAGGTCATGCCGGCCAAAATCACCGAATGGTCTCAAATCAACGAAGAAGAATGGCAGCCCGAGGTACTTCACAACTCGGAGAAGCCCAGCCGGCCACTTCACGTGGTGGCGATGGACTTCGGGATGAAGTGGAATATCGCTCGCTGTCTGGCGGAGATCGGCTGCCAGGTGACGGTCGTTCCTGGCTCAACACCCGCTGACGAGATTCTCGCGCGTAAGCCAGACGGTGTCTTTCTGTCGAATGGCCCCGGCGATCCGGAGCCGCTCGATTACGCGATCACGACCATTCGGAAGCTGGTTGGTGAGAAACCGATCTTTGGCATCTGCCTCGGTCATCAGCTTTTGGGACAAGCACTTGGGGGTAAGACCTTTAAGCTCAAGTTCGGCCACCGCGGCGCGAATCAGCCAGTGTTGAATCATCGATCGGGCCGCGTCGAAATCACCACGCAGAATCACGGTTTCGCCGTCGATGTGAAGTCCCTCCCCTCAGACGTTGAAGCGACCCATGTCAACTTGAACGATCAGACGTTAGAAGGACTTCACCATCGGACGCTGCCAGTTTTCTCGGTGCAGTACCACCCTGAAGCGAGCGCGGGTCCGCATGACAGCATGTACCTCTTCAACGAGTTCATCGCGAAGATGAAATCGGAAAACAAGAAGAGTCCGGCTCACGCGGGCTAATGAATTCAGACCGCCCGCTCAAAAAAGGATCCATGTCCATGGGCTCCACCTGTGTCGTCGGTCTCCAATGGGGAGACGAGGCGAAGGGAAAAGTCGTTGATCTTCTCACGGAAGAGCATGACCTCGTCGTTCGATACAACGGCGGCGCGAACGCCGGACATACCGTTGTCGTTGGCTCAGAAGTCTACAAGCTTTCCCTCATCCCCTCAGGCATCACTTGGCCCGGCTTGCAATGCGTCATCGGGAACGGGACGGTCATTCATCCAAGTAAGCTCCTCTCCGAAATCGACGAGCTTGTTTCGCGCGGACTCGGTATCGAGGGTCGACTACTCATTAGCGATCGTGCTCATGTGATTTTCCCATACCACATCGAGGAAGAACGAGTCGTCGAAGCGGCTGCCGGCACCAAGAAGATCGGCACCACCGGTCGCGGCATCGGGCCTTGCTATGCCGACAAGGCGAATCGGCTCCACAGCATTCGGATGCACGATTTGCTCGACGAAAAGCGGCTTCGCGATCGTCTTTCTGTGATCGTCCCTCGGAAGAACCAACTTCTCGCCGCGCTCTCCTCGTCGGCCAAACAATTCGACGTCGATGAAATCGCGGAGGAGTACGGAAAATACGCGAACCGACTCAGGCCCTATGTTGATGACACTTTCTGGGTTCTTCAAAAGGCATTAGCTGCTGGTAAACGGATTCTCTTCGAAGGGGCGCAGGGAACACTCCTCGATGTGGATCATGGCAGCTATCCTTTCGTGACGAGTTCGAATAGCTCGGCCTGTGGGCTACCGTCCGGTTGTGGGATTTCGCTGAGACACGTGAACCGAGTGATCGGAATCGTGAAGGCATACACTAGCCGGGTCGGATCCGGACCTTTTCCCACCGAATTGGATAACGAGATCGGAGAGCATATTCGTCAGGAAGGCCGAGAATTCGGCACCGTGACGGGGCGACCACGTCGATGTGGGTGGCTCGATCTCGTCGCTTGTCGCTACGCCGCCCTCTTGAATGGCGTGACCGAAGTAAGTGTGATGCTGCTCGACGTTCTGAGTAAGCTGGACGAGCTCAAAATATGCGTCGCTTACGAGAAAGACGGCGTTCAAACGACCGAGTTCCCGGTGATCACCCACGAGCTCGAGCAATATAAGCCAGTCTTCAAGTCGTTCCCTGGTTGGAAACAGGACCTGCGGAGCTGCCGAAAGCCGTCGGATCTACCGAAGGAAGCGAAAGCCTATCTGGATACGATCGCGGAATACTTGAAGGTTCCCGTCCGACTCGCGTCCATTGGACCCGCGCGGGCGGAAACGATTGTTTTCGCGGACTGATACATCAATTCTGTCGCATTGTTCGGATCCCCCTGAATTCATTCGTAAAAGGGGTAGAAAATAAACGTGAAAAACAAGTCTCGCTAGATTAAGCTTTGCTTGGTAAAGTTACTCCTGATCGGTGTCTAGCAGAGAGTCACGGAAGGCTTCTCACGCGATGAAACCGCAGTCTGAGAGTAACGGCAAAGTGATCCTGGTGGGCCCTCACGTCAGAAGTGGAAGCCCAGTTTTCGGTTAATGGCCCTTGATCGGATGGGGGGGCGAAAATCCCATGGGAACGACGGTTACCGCAACAGACTACGTTCAGGAGTGTGGTCTGGAAACGGATCGCCTGCCTCGCCACGTCGCCATCATTATGGATGGAAACGGTCGTTGGGCACAGCGTCGCGGCCTACCCCGTATCGAAGGGCATCGTCAGGGTGTCCACAGTGTGCGACGGATTACCGAAGAAGCCTGCCGCCTGGGACTCGAACAAATCACCCTTTACTGCCTCTCCGTCGAGAACTGGAAACGGCCGAAGCGGGAACTCGATTTACTGATGGAATTGCTCGAGATCTTCATGGTCGAAGAGCGTGAAACCATCATGCGAAACAACGTACAGCTCAAAGTCATCGGTCGCCGGGATGGGCTTCCCGATTCTGTCCAAGCACGCATGGACGAAACGATCGCGATGAGCGCGTCGAATACGGGCACGGTCCTCTGTTTGGCGATCAATTACGGCGGTCGGACCGAAATGGTGGATGCCGTCAAATCCATTGCTCAAGAGGTGAGGGATGGAAAGTTGACTCCCGATCAGGTCGACGAAAAGCTGCTCAGCGATCACCTCTACACACGCGAAATGAGCGATCCCGATCTATTGATTCGAACGGCAGGCGAGAGACGGGTGAGTAACTTTCTCCTCTGGCAAATTTCATATGCCGAGATTTGGATCACTCCGGTTCATTGGCCTGATTTTGACATCATTCATCTCCATCAAGCACTGCAGGATTTCACGCATCGCGAGCGGCGTTTCGGTGGGCTCATTGCCAACGGGTCGGACGGCGTTTGATTCGACCTCTCCGAATCGATTGATTTTCGGTGCCGGGCTCCTGTTTCGCTGCGGGGCCTTGCGATCCATCTCTTGCGATTTTCATCTCTGCGGATCAAATTCATTGAGTATGATGGAAGTCGGATTGGCAATTGCCTCTGGATTCCGCATTATCAATCAGAACTTTGTGAACGGTCGGTAAAGAGCGAGTAAAGATTGGCGACGGTAGAAGCCGCCTCATTGTCGAAAGCACCTACTCGCGATCGGGCGTCGCTGAGAAAAAGGATCATTTCCGGCGTCCTGATGAGCGTCATTATTTTGGCCGCTCTCATTGCTGATCTTTGGTTTCCGCCGATATACCCGTTTTTTGGAGTCGTCGTTCTCATCATCGCGGTCGTGACGAGTTGGGAACTTTCGAAGCTCCTGCTTCTTTTCCCCATGCCTGTCCGCCCTTGGTTCTGCATTCTGGGCTCGATCGCGATCCCGCTTTCGGTATGGATGACGGCTTGGGGATCACCCGCGTATGCCGCATTCGTCGGGAGCGTGAACCCGAACTTTCGACCGCCGTTCGCTGTCTTCTGTTCATTCGCCATGATCGCCTTCATGCTCGAGGCGATCTTTTACACCTCGCCCGGCAAGGCCATGATGGTCATCGCCGGTCACATGTTCGTCTTCTTTTACGTCGGATTGCTCGGCAGCTTTGTGGTACTGCTTCATTGGTTCGGCTCATCGGCCGCCGAGGGAACTTACATCCTGGTGATGACGATCTTCACCGCGAAGTTTTGCGATATTGGAGCATTCTTCGCCGGTCGAAAATTCGGTCGTCACAAGATGTCCCCTGTGCTGAGCCCAGGAAAGACCATTGAGGGGAGTATTGGCGGAATGCTCACCTCCACCGCCTTTGCAACCCTCGCCGTTCTTTTGGGTGAGTGGACCGGCGTCATGCCGGGATTCCCGTGGTATGCCGGAGCGATTTTTGGGTTGGTGGTCGGATTCGCTGCCATGATCGGCGACTTAATGGAGTCTTTGATCAAACGAGATTGCCGGGCGAAAGATGCCTCTGATAACGTTCCAGGATTCGGGGGTGTGCTCGACGTGGTTGATTCCGTTTTCTTCTCGGCACCAGTCGCCTACTTGCTTCTATCAATTTGGAAGGCCCATGAACGAGGATGGTTTTAACGGGATAAGAGAGTTGGCGAATTGACTTAATCGCTCCCGTCGACGACCGAAATGACGCTTCGAGGCAACTTCTGCCAAACGGAGCAGGCGCCTTCGGCGGATGACCGGTACAATATTGGGTACGACTACAGAGGGCTTCCACTTAACTGGAGGGGCATGGCAGAAACGACGCTAGAGGGGATCGACCGGGACGAGGCGATCGCCCTTTTCGGGAGTCGAGATGAAAACCTGCGATTGTTCCGAGATGTCCTTGGCCTAAAGGTCGTCGCTCGGAGCGGAAAGGTTTCCATCCAAGGTGCCCCGGAACAAGTGGAAATCGGCCAGAAGATTCTGGATCAACTCAGGGAAAAGTATCGCCAGCAACAGGACATCTCTTCCTCGGATGTTCGCATTCTCATTGATCAGATGAATCCCTCCTCTGATGCGATCCCCGTTGGGCCTCGCGATGGAGGCCCTGCAGAGATCGTTGGTCCCGTGGTGCGGCTACGCACGAAAACCCCGGGCCAGAGGCAGTACGTCGAGGCGATGCGAAATAATGACCTCGTTTTCTGCGTCGGCCCTGCGGGAACGGGAAAGACCTTTCTCGCTGTAGCCCAAGCACTTGAGGAAATGCATCAAAGACGTATCAAAAGGATCGTCTTGGTTCGACCCGCCGTTGAGGCAGGAGAGAAGCTAGGCTTTCTTCCAGGTGACATGCAGGCCAAGGTGAACCCTTACCTTCGGCCGTTGCTCGACGCCTTGCGTGACATGCTCGATTACGAGAAGGTCAAGGCGTTCATGGAGAACGATGCGATTGAAATGGCACCTCTCGCGTACATGCGAGGGCGCACTCTCAACGACTCGTTCATCATCCTTGATGAAGGGCAAAACACCACGATCTCGCAGATGCAGATGTTTTTGACCCGAATGGGGCAAGGGTCCAAGATCGTCGTCACGGGAGATGTGACGCAAGTGGATCTGCCTCCCGGAACGCGAAGTGGTCTGAAGGATGCCGTTGTCCGGTTGGATCGAATCGAAAACGTTGCCGTCGTGCGAATGGAGAAAACGGACATTGTCCGGCACCGCTTGGTGCAGGCGATCGTGAAGGCTTACGAGAAGCCGATCCCACATCGAAGCGAGGACTCTGCTTCGGCGGACGGATCAAAAAATGCGGATACGAATGTGTCGAACGAGTGATTTCGGTCGACCGATGCGGTGCGGCATGCCGCCGAGCCCGCAATTACTGTCCATGATCCTTGGCGGCATTGAGAGTAGCGATGTTTTCGGTTGACCGGCGACGCCGGACGACGAATCGTCTTGATTTTCTGAGAGCCAAGTCCACAGGGAGCCTGGAAACGGGGGAACGTCCCTCGTTCTGGTCCGGCTTTTGGCCCCGCGTCATCGTGGTCATCCTCGCGGGTTTGGCGGCAACGGCCATTCTCGCGGTCGGTGGTCCACCATTCACCTACCGCCTCGGACAGCGTGCTCATCGCGAAATCCGCCTTGCCGTTCCGCTTCAGATAGAGAACGTTACCGAAACCCGAAACGCCCGTGAACGGGCCGCGCGAGAAGCTCCTTGGGTGTTCTCCCATAATCCGCAACCGATTGAGAAAGTCCGCGAGGGGATGCACGCGCTGGCAGAGGGAATCGGTAAAGCAAAAGCATTCGATGAACTCAATTCCGTCATGGCGAATGAATGGGGATTGACTCCCGAACTCTTCACCAAGATGCGGGAGCTCATTCCGAGCGAAGCGGGCGCGGTGGCATTCAACAAATCGATCGACCGTGTCCTCGATCCATTCGTTCGATACGGACTGCTCGACTCCGCCAATATCCCGACCGACGCCAAGCGCGAAACGAGTCTGATCGAAGTTCGACCGGTCGGATCGAATGTGAAGTATCTACCCAAGCTCGATGCCGTTTATCTTCCATTGTTGCCGCAAGAGGATGGCGCTCTTTCGAAGTCCCTTCGCCAGGAATTCAAAGAGGGTGCGGTGACCGTTTTGAAGGTACTCGTCCCGAAGCTTCAACCAACCCTCACTTTTGACGAACAAGAGACGAAGGAAGTGCAGCGGCAGGCGATGGGGGCCGTCGAACCGATTGTCGATGAATACGCGACCAATTCGTTGGTGGTTGAGCTCAATTCCGAGATCGGCCAGGAGCAGCTTCGTCTTCTTCAGGATGAGCACCGAGAACTGCTCGCCCAACGGTCGTGGAACTCATGGGCGTTTTACCGACGACTTTTCGGGCTGCTGACGCTTGTGGGGGTGGTAACTCTCCTTTCCAGCTTCTATCTGATCGTCACTGAGTCGGTGATTGTGAAGAGCTTCCGCCAGATCGTCGTCTTGTCAGGTATCTTCTTGGCGACGTTGGCATTGGCCCGGGTTTTTAGCATCGAACCGTATCGGGCTGAGTTGGTGCCCCTCGCGGTTTGCTCCTTCTATTTGGCGATTTCTTACAACCGCCAAATGGCATCGGTGATGGCGGTCGGCCTTTCCATACTCATCGCGGTCTGCCAGCCGCAACCGATGGAAGAATTGGCGGTGCTCGCGGGGGGAACCGTGGCCGGTGTCCTCTTGCTCGATTCGGTTCGCTCGCGAACCAAGCCGATTCTCGTTGGATTGGTAGCCGGTCTCGTCTATGCCGCGATCGAAATTGGCGTGGGCTTACTTCTCGACAAAACATTGACGCTCGTCTTCCTTGACTCCGTTCGGCTCTTCGGATGCGGGCTCATTGCGGGCTTTGTCATGAGTGGGAGTCTTCCGTTCGTCGAATCCCTCTTCGGAATCGTCACCGATATCAGCCTCATCGAATTGGCCGACAGCAGTCATCCGTTATTACAGGATTTGATTCGCCGCGCGCCCGGAACGTATAACCACAGCGTCAGCGTATCGATTATCGGTGAGGCTGCCGCTAAAGCCATCGGCTGTAATTCCCTTCTTGTTCGAGTCGGCGCGCTCTTTCACGACGTCGGCAAGATGCTGAAGCCTCAATACTTCATCGAAAATAAGGGGCCCGACGAAGTCAATCGGCACGAACACATCGCCCCGGCCATCAGTACCCTGATCATCATCGGGCACGTCAAGGATGGAATGGAATTGGCGAGGGAACATCATCTCCCACGCGCGATCATGGACATGATCGAACAACATCATGGAACGACGCTCGTCGATTACTTCTTCCACGAAGCGACTCGCGAATTGCAAAGTCGTCCCGACCCAGAGGAAGAGGTCGATGAGGCGGCGTTCCGATATCCTGGACCAAAGCCGCAAACGAAAGAGGCAGCCGTCATGATGCTGTCGGACTGTGTGGAGAGCGCCAGCCGTGCCCTCAGTGATCCGACACCCGCTCGAATCGAAAAGCTTGTTCATAACCTCATGCTCAACCGGCTCCTCGACGGTCAATTCGATGAGTGCGGCATCACGCTCCAGGAGATTCAGGCGATCGAGCAGAGTCTCAAGAAGTCGCTAACCGCTGTTTATCACGGCCGGATCAAATATCCGGCAGCGGTGTAGCACACGGATGCCTGACTTACCCTTATCTCTCGAAGAGCCAATCGAGTATATCGTGCCTAAGAAGTTCTCTGTGGAAATCGCTAATCACCAGCGATCCTTACCGATATCGCGATCCTTGCTTCGGCGTCTGGTCCGTGACGTGCTGATGGCGGAAGAGGTTCTATCCGCAGAAATCGAACTCGCCTTCGTCGATGATCCAACGATTCATCAAGTCAATCGTGACCATTTGCGGCATGACTACCCGACAGACGTTATCACCTTTCCTTACTCGGAATCGGATGAAATCCCACTGCGAGGCGAGATCGTCATCAGCGCTGATCATGCCATTTCACAGGGTGAACGATTTGGTCATGCTCCCGACCGTGAATTATTGCTGTACGTCATTCACGGTCTGCTCCATCTTGTCGGGTACGATGATCACGAACCGGCGGATAAAAAGGTGATGCATAAACGCCAGGCAAAACTGCTGAAGGAGTTCGTCCCTTCGGCTGACGTTGAAACTCGAGCGTTGAAGAGACCGTCAGCTTCGAAGAAAAGAGTTTCGAAGAAGGGGAGTACGTCGTCACGCCGCACCTCATAGAAGCTGGAGTATGGTTCTGTTTCGTCGGCCTTTTGTTCGGTGCGGCCGCGCTGGGCGCCCTCACGGAGTTTTCGCGTAACAAACTCGAACGATACTGCAGCACCAGGAACCGCGATGTCCTCCGCCGGATTCTTGCCCACGATGATGATGTCAGTTTGGCGGTGCGGGGCGGAATGCGAATCCTTCTCTTCGGACTAGTCATCGCCACCTTTTTCGCGTGTTTACCAGAATCTGAAACGACGGTCCGCTGGTGGCAGCATTGGATCGTTTATCTCGGCACCATCTGGATTGCATTAGTCGCGCTAGAAAATTGGCTGGCGCGTCCGTTAGGAGAGAATTTCGCGGAGCCGTTTCTTTACTGGACTTGGCCTGTTCTCTCCTTGGTCCGTTTAACTCTTCTCCCAGTTTTATGGATCTCATGGTTCTCAAATGCCGTGTTCAGCATTGCAAGCGGCAGAGATGAGGACGTGAATGCGAATTCGATCCATGAAGAGATCAAAACGGTCGTCAACGAAGGAGAGCGAGAGGGCCAAATCGCGGGTGATGCCGTGGATATGATCGCGGGGATGATGGACCTGCACGAGGTGGAAGTGAGCCAGATCATGACTCCGCGCACCGATATCATCATGCTTCCCGATTCCCTTACGATCGAGGAAGCTCGCATCGAGGTCATCGAATCGGGTCACTCGCGCACGCCAGTTTATCACGACAATCGAGACGAGGTCATTGGAATACTTTACGCGAAGGATTTGCTTCCTCATCTCGGAACGTCGGATACCCCGAAGACGCTCGCGAATATTACGCTGCGGCAGCCGGTTTACGTTCAAGAGGACAAGCCGGTCGATGTGTTGCTTCGCGAATTCCGAAACGGTATTCACATCGCCATCGTTCTCGATTCGTATGGAGGTGTTGCGGGACTGGTAACCATCGAGGATGTCATTGAGGAAATTATCGGCGAGATCAAGGACGAATATGACGAGGAGGAGGTTCCATCGGTCCGGAATATCGACGGCAACAGTTGTGAGATTGACGGCTGGGTGGGCATTGACACGATTAATGAACGGCTCGGCCTGAATATTCCCGACGGCGACGATTACGACACCATCGGCGGTTATTTGACGATGAAGCTCGGGCATATTCCACGAGTGGGTGACGAATTCATTGACGGCACCATGAAGCTTTTGGTCCTTGAAGCGACTGATCGCGCGGTCGAACGAATTAGAATCGAACGAGTCGAACTGCCCAGAGAATCGCTCGCCGAACCATCGACAGAGGTCTAATTCGACGTTTAAGAATCTCCGCTTACGAAATTGTCCGTTGTCGAGTTTTCAATAACTCCGGGACTCGTCGCAATCGTTCTCCCGCCTCGTGAAGCGTCGCTTCCTGCTTCGCGAACATGAAGCGGATCATGTGGCTTCCGAGAGTTTTGGGTGAATAAAAGCTGCTCGCGGGGACGGTGGCGACTCCACCATGCTCAACCAGCCACCGCGAGAATGCGACATCGTCCTCAAATCCTCGGCGATCGAATTCCGCGAGAACGTAATAGGCTCCATCAGGAGAGGTGAATCGAAATCCCGATTCCGTGAGATAGGGTAAGAATACATCGCGACGGCGCTGATACTCGTGACGTAGATTTGCGAAATAGCTATCCGGGAGTCGCATCGCCGCCGCGCCGGCGACTTGTAGTGGATGGGCCGCCCCCACCGTCAAGAAGTCATGCACTTTGCGAATACCGTTCGTGAGGTCCTCGGGGGCGATGCAGTAGCCCAGCCTCCATCCAGTCATGCTGAATGTCTTCGAAAGACCGCCGATCGTGATGGTCCGTTCTTCCATTCCAGGCAGCGTCGCGATGCTCACGTGTGGTTCATTGACATAGATGATGTGTTCATAGATCTCGTCCGCGATAGCGATCGAGTCATGCTTGATGCAAAGTTCGGCGATCACGGAGAGTTCATCGCGTGTGAAAACCTTTCCCGTCGGGTTGTTTGGTGTGTTTATGATGATCGCCTTCGTCCGATCGGAAAATGCATCTCGAAGTTCGTCGAGATCAAGCGACCAATCCGGTCCTTTCAGATGTACCCAAACTGGCTTGGCCCCGGAGATGAGTCCATCCGGTCCATAGTTCTCATAGAAGGGTTGAAAGACGATCACCTCATCTCCCGGGTTGATGATCGCGAGAAGAGAGGCCATCATGCATTCGGTCGCGCCGCAGCAGACCGTGATGTTGCGGTCGGGATGGCTGGCGATGCCGTTAAATCGTTTGATCTTCTCGGAAATTGCTTGTCGAAGATCCGGCGTCCCCCAGGTGACGGCATATTGATTGAATCCATCTCGGATCGCCTTGCATGCCGCCTCTTTGATTTCCTCAGGCGGATCGTAGTCGGGCATTCCTTGCGCCAGGTTGACGGCCTGATGTCTAATAGCCCACCGAGTCATGTCGCGAATGACCGACTCCCCGAAATACTGCACGCGTCCCGCAAGGCGATGGTTGGAAAGGGTCACGTCACTCCGCTCCGTCGATGCAAGATGAGTTGCTGAATTAAGAATCTCGAAGGGAGGATAATGGGCCGCCCTTAAGAAAGATCTTTGTTTACATTCTTTCGATGGAATTGGCTATCGGACCGCGAAGCATCATTGAAATGCTTCATGGATCGCGCTGGTGACCTCGAATTGCCGAAGTCGCCTACTGGTGCAATTCACGAGTGGACGAAGCCAGCCTATCTCTTTCGGCTCTTGGCACTCGCTTTGCTTGGAGAAGAACTGCATCGATTCAATGAAGCTCCATCACGACGAACGTCCGATCTTGTTTGCCTCATCGGCATGATCATGTCAGGATGGAACGCACATCACGAGGGAATTCATGCGATGGCGAGCCCAGTTACCGATCCGGAAATACATTCGCTCCCATCAGAATTCCATCCCCAAGGGGTCAACGTTGTCGTGGAGCGACCCGTCAGGCTCGCCCGGGTGCTTGGGTTTGGGTCGGCCATTGCGCTCGTAGTGGGCGGCGTCATTGGCTCGGGAATTTTCGTGAAGCCGGGGAACATCGCGACGCAGCTTGGTTCATTTCCCGCGATTGTTTCCGTTTGGGTGCTCGGCGCGATCCTGTGTGCTTTGGGAGGACTTTGCTTTTCAGAACTCGCAGCCATGATGCCGGGGGCGGGGGGACCCTATCTCTACATCAGGCGTGCTTATGGTCCGCTTGGTGGATTTCTCTTTGGATGGACCGAAGTCCTTTTCAATCGGCCTGCCACCACCGGTGCGCTCGCGGTTATTTTCTCTCAAGCGTTGTCGGCGCTCGTTGGGCTTGAATTGGATCTTTGGGGGAAAGGAATCTGCTCCGTCGTCGTGATTTGCTTCATCGCGGCCGTCAATATTCGAGGTGTGATCTGGGGAGGCTTTCTTCAAAATGCCACGACTTGGATTAAGGTCGGCTTTCTCGCCTTCGTTGGCTTCGTACCAATTCTGATCAGCATCATCGGATTTAGCGCCATTCGTCTCGAGAACTACTCGACCACGATTCCCGTTTCTACGGACGCGTCATTCACTTCCCGATTTAGTGTTGCACTACTCGCGGTGATGTGGGCTTATAACGGCTGGCACGGAGTGACGCCGGTCGCCGAAGAAATCAAGCGCCCCAGACGAAACGTCGTCAGAGCAATTCTGCTGGGCATCTTGATTATCTTTGGGCTCTATATCACCGCGAACATTACCTATCACGGCGTGTTATCGATGGAGCAAGTCGCTGCATCGGGAGAACACACCGCCGAGGTTGTTTTGGCGAGTGTCTTTGGACCGATCGGGGCATCCGCAATGGCGGTCGTTCTGATGTGTAGCACCTTTGGAGCGATCAATTCCGATCTACTTATTACTCCGCGTGTGACGTATGCGATGGGACGTGACGGACATATCAGTTCCCGATTCGGCGACGTTCACAAGACCTATCGCACCCCCGTCCAAGCGATCATTACTCATGCTCTTCTCGCATCTGCTCTTGTCATCGCGACGACGGTGGTCGTGGCTATCGCCCCGCAGATGAAACAAGAATCGATCTTCGACTTATTGACCAACTTCGCGATCTTTGCCTCGAGCATTTTCTATTTGCTCACTGTTCTAGCAGTCCCGATTCTGCGCTGGCGTGAGCCGAAGGCACGAAGACCGTTTCGAGTTTGGGGTTATCCCGTCGTTCCATTTCTATTCGTTACGACCTATCTCTGGTTTCTCACACAAGTCTACCTGGCGCGGCCGTTCGAGTCTCGGATGGGACTTTTGTTCATTGTTTTAGGGTTGCCAGTTTACTGGTGGCTGCAAAACAGACGAATATCTCGCTCGTCGGTATCAAATCAATGACATAGAGGTGTCATTCGAGCGGATCAAACCGGTCTAGTCCAGCAAATATCCCCGTGATTCATCATGGTTGGGCGATACGTATTTAACGGCTTTCTCCATGAAACTCTTTTCATAGCCGCAAACGCTCAGTTCTATTTCGCTAGAAATAGTTTTTCTCGCCAGGGCAGGGCCGCCCGAATCACACGATCGGATTCTTCCGTCACTCACTACCGCGTCTCTGTCTCTTTTGACCGTCACCGTTCGCAATGGGTATGGCATGTGCGACATGCTTTCCCAAAGGACTTCGTTTCATGATCATTCAAGTTTCCGAACCGCTTCCGCGTGTGACGCCGATATCGTCAAGGGGGGCATCATCGAAGCATCGTCCGTTATTGCCGGGGCTCGATGGCCTTCGAATCTCAGCGGCGATCGCGATCTATTTCTTCCATGTCGTGCAAGCGCATGACGCAGGACTCATGCGGTTTCCCGTGCTCGATGCGCTTCCCGAATCGATTCACCGAATCCTCGGCAGCGGTTACATTGCGACCGGTCTATTCTTCGTTTTGTCCGGCTTTCTGCTCACGTATGTCTATCTCGATGATCAGGGAAGTCTGAAAGGATCATCGACGAAGTTCTGGATCGGTCGATTCGTTCGGCTTTATCCGCTTTACTTCATCTCTCTTCTACTGCTGGCGCCACTTCCCTCCGTGATGCCGATGATCGCGAAAAAGCAATCGCTGCTCGATGTGTTGGGGGGAATGTCAACGAGTCTCACACTTATTCAAGCATGGTTTCCCAAGTTCGCCCTCTGGTGGAATGCGCCGGCTTGGGCGCTTTCCGCGATGGCGACCTTCTACTTTGTTTTTCCTCGGGCATCGAAATGGTGTTCGTCAGGCACACGAAGACTAATCATTCGACGGGCGTGTATTCTATCAGGATTGTCAGTTCTTCCCGCCACGCTTTACCTTGTGATCAATCCTGAAGGAAATGCATGGACGGCAGTCCCAACCACATTGGGAGGTTTCTGGTTAACGGTCGTTCGCTTTCATCCTTTGTGCTGGTTACCGCAGTTTCTAATGGGGATTTGTCTTGGACGACTTCACACCCTTTCCTTGATCGAGCAACGCTCCAGAGCAGATGATCCCTTTTTTGAGCAGAAGGAAACGTCCAACGCCTGGTTCGCGCGATCGGATTTTGGAATTCTCTTGCTCGCGTTCATCTTGGGAAGTGGTGACTGGATACCATACGTGTTACTTCGTCATGGGATCTGCGTACCGATCTATATTCTCTTGGTGTTCGATGTGGCCAATCGCCGTGGGTTGGTCGGCCGGCTCTTCGCTCATCGGTGGCTTCGTGAATTCAGTATCGCCAGCTTTCCGCTGTTCGCCCTTCAGATGCCTGTGGGAGTATGGTTTGCATTTATCGTGATTGGTCGCTCGACCGGTAGCGTCTGGGATTTACTTGCGATGGTGACGGTGACCCTCGCGACATCGTATGTGGCGGGGCGACTTTTGGAACAATACGTCACCCGTCATTTGAAGCAGTGGATCAATCCACGTTAGTCCGAATCATTCGCGATCCTCTTGTATCGGCAAAGCGATTGGGAAACAATCGTGATGCAGATGAGTTTGTCGTAAGAGGGCCGTCATGACACGTCCGATGTTTCCGCGGATTCAACTGATTCCACATCATACTCCGCTAGAACCGCTCGAGCGTCTTTCCCATCATCTGGGCGGCCCTTCAATTTATGTCAAACGTGATGATCTCACCGCACTGGGAGGGGGAGGGAACAAGGTTCGGAAGCTTGAATATCTAGTGGCCGATGCCATCGAGCAGGGCGCGGATACGCTTGTCACAATCGGTGGTATTCAATCCAATCATGTACGTCAAACAGCAGCCGCCGCGGCGAAGATTGGGCTAAGCTGTGTTGCGATTCTCGAAGACGCGGTGGAGCGAAAGCATCCTGAGTATCTATTTTCAGGTAATGTGCTGCTCGACCGCATGTTCGGGGCCGAGATCCATCGACTCGAGCGGGGTGAGCCTACGGATGACGCGATTGAGACGATTCTCTCAGCCATTTCCCATCGAGGAAATAAGCCCTACTTCATCCCCGTGGGAGGTTCGACGGCGCTGGGCGCTCTTGGTTATGTGACTGCCGCCAGCGAATTAGCCCGGCAACTCGATGATCATGAGATTGAGAATGCCACCATCGTGCTTCCCACCGGGAGCGCAGGAACCCATGCGGGTCTACTTGCAGGTCTAGCGGAACTGGGTCGCTTTGAAGAGGTCATTGGAATTGCAGTCAGCGCCGACCGCACGACGAAAGAGAATCTTGTCCAGAGGCTTGTTGAGGAAACTCTGTCGCTCCTTTCGTCCGTCCAAAAACCCGATCCCTCGCGCATCCGAGTGGAAGACGGTTACGTGGGTCCTGGCTATGGATTGCCTACAGACAAGATGGAGGAAGCAGTGCAATTGACGGCACGACTCGAGGGTCTGCCTCTTGATCCGGTCTACACCGGGAAGGCAATGGCCGGTCTGATCGATCTAGTGACGCGTGGTGAGTTGACGGCGAACGACAACATCATTTTTTTGCATACCGGTGGTTCACCTGCTCTCTTCGCCTATCCCGATCTCTTCTGAGCACAAACTCACGCCTCTTCGTTTAAGTGACTCGAAGATCGTTCAAAGATCGGCAATCAGTTTTCGACACGCATCGAGAAGTCCTTTTTCATCCTCTCTTCAATGACTTTCCGTTACGATGTAAAGAACTTCAGCAAAATGTCAGGGGCCGGAACGATGAATCGGATCATTTGGTCATTCGTTTTCTTGATCGTTTGTGCTCCTCGTGAATTGAGTGCCGCTGTTGCCGATCATCCCAACATCCTCTTAATCATCACCGATGATCAAGGATTCGGCGATATAGGTATCAATGGAAACACGGTGGTCGAAACTCCGGCGATGGATCGTTTGGCTCGCGAAGGAATTCAACATTCATCGTTTTGTGTGTCCCCCGTTTGCACTCCGACTCGCGCGAGTCTGATGACTGGCCGGTACAACTATCGCACACGCGCTATCGATACTTTCATTGGTCGTGCGATGATGGATCCCGATGAGGTGACACTGGCCGAGATCTTACGAGATGCAGGCTACGAGACGGGGATCTTTGGCAAATGGCATCTCGGCGATAACTATCCGCTCCGCGCGACCGACCAGGGATTCAAGGAGTCGCTCGTTCATCGTGGAGGAGGATTAGCTCAAGCAGCGGGCAATCCAAACGAAACGTATTTCGATCCTGAACTTCTCCATAATGGTAAGCCGGTTGCATCGAAGGGGTATTGCACGGATATCTTTGCCGATGCCGCGTGTCAGTACATCAAAAGTCAAATGAGCAAGCCATGGTTTACATACCTCGCCTTCAACGCTCCGCATGATCCTCTTCAAGTTCCGGAGGAATCTCTCAAACCGTATCTCGCGAAGATAGAGGAGATTCAAGAGACTTCGGGACCGATACCAGCAGCCCAGGCAGAGCGGATTGCCCGTATTTATGCGATGGTCTCACATGTAGACCAAGCCATCGGTCGGATCCTTGCCACTCTTGATGAAACAGGTGTTGCGGACAACACGATCGTTCTCTTCTTGACCGATAATGGTCCGGCCGGACCTCGCTTCAACGTTGGTCTTCGCGGATCGAAAGGAACCGTTTACGAGGGTGGGATTCGTGCCCCTCTTTTCGTGCGGTGGCCTGCGCAGTTGAAGCCGGGGCTGGCTCCCGATCCAGCCGCGCACATCGATCTGACGCCTACGATTCTCGATGCCTGCGGGGTGTCACCACCTTCTCAGACGAAGTTTGATGGAGTTAGCCTCTTGAAGTGTTGGAGAGGAAAGGTGGAATCGCTTCCAGAGCGGACATTGTTTTTTCAATGGCACCGGGGCGATGTTCCTCAACGGTATCGAGCGTTCGCCGCTCGCGAATCGAGATACAAACTCGTGCAAGCTGACGGCACTCGAGAGGGAATTTGGAACGCGGATACCGATGCGAAATTCGAGTTATTCGACCTGAAAGCAGATCCAGCCGAGAAGACAAACATTGCCGCTGATCATCCCGAAATTGTCCATCGGTTGAAAGCCGCGTATGACCGCTGGTTTGACGACGTGTCAGCAACGCGCGGTTACGACCCACCCTTGATCTTGGTCGGAACCGATCACGAATCGCCGACTCGATTGACACGGCAGGATTGGCGCGATTCGGGGGGAGGCTGGGAGAATCACCGCGTCGGGGAATGGCGGGTACGAATCGTACATGCCGGTAACTACGAGATTCGCGCGGAGTTTCCTGAGAAGGGGGAACATAATGATTTAAATCTTCTGATCGACGGAAAGGAAATTCCACTCACGCCGACACCAAACCATCCGCATATCGGAACAGCAATCATTCCACTTGGCGCAGGAGCATTAGCGCTCAGCGCGTCTGAGGGGAAATCATCCGATCGCCGAGGCGCATCCTACCTGTACGTTGAGCGCCAGACTGCTCCGTAGTTTCCATAAGGGATGTCGTTCGGTCGACATCACCATGCACGAGTACGCTTATAGGTGACGTATGGTCGGAATGCCTCGGCCGCGTTGACTCCTGCTTCACGTCCGCGCACTTGCATCTGCTCACGAACGAGGTCGCGGAATGGGTGGGCATCGCCATCCTTTCCGCGAGATAGCTGCGAAACGTGCGAGAGGAGGAGCCGCTCCTTGAGCTCCGCGTAGGCGCTGATGTCGATGAAGAGGGTCGGTTCGAAGCTCGTCATGCCGAGCGTATCTAGCCACCATAGGGCAGGGGGAGAGGGAAGTGGAGCAAGTCCCTCGGTGACAAGTCCCTTCGCGGCCGCCGTCCAAGTAACGACCTCTGCTATTGCCGAAGTGGCACGATGATCGGTGTGATAGTCATTCGAAGGATGGGCGAGAATTAGCGTCGGTCGAAACGTGCGATAGACATTCACCAGAAAGGCGCGGGACGCTTCATTGTCCGCGAGTGTCATGTCCGAAAAGATACCGGTGAAAAGCTCCGCACCAATCATCTCGGCAGAATTAAGGGCTTCACGCCGACGCATTCCGGCTAAATCTGGCACGGGAACGGGTGGCTGTCCTTTCTCTCCCTGGCAGAGATAACAAACGGCGATTGCAGCACCATCCTCCCGTGCACGAAGAAGAGTGCCGGCACAAAGAAGATCGGCATCGTCGGGATGGGCAACGACAGCCAGTACTCGTTCACCCTGGAACTGAAGTTTCAAGTGTATCTCCTTTGCTTGATGTCGCGACAACCACCGCACATTGATTCCCGCACAAGGCATTGAGTATGGCGATCGCCTAAATTCACGGCCAGTTCAGTCGTGATTCATTCACTCAAATCTCACAACCGCTATCTTCGATTCAAGACCAAGATTTTATGGCGACGGACGAAAGCTAGAGAAGATATAGCAGTCAATCAGTGCTGCGACATAATTCTGAACATTTGATTCACATGGTTTTGCTCAAGCGTCGGGTAGAATACTCGAAGTTGATGTCGTTAAAGTCCACGATTTGAAGTTGGAGGTCCTCACGATGTGGCGTCAGATTTTGGCTTCGCTCGCCGTTGCTGGTTTCATTGTCGGTTGCAGCAACCGCCCCGAGACGAAGGAGGCAGTCGAGAAGGCCAAGGAATCCGTGAAGGAAGCGGCCAAGGATGCAGCCGATGCAGCCAAGGAAATCGGAAAAGATACAGTTGAGGAAAGCAAGAAGTTAGCCGCCGAAGCGACGGAAGCAGCGAAGAAGGCGGGAACGCAGATCAAGGAAGGAACTGAGAAGGCCGTCGAATCGGTGAAGGAAACGTTCACCGGAGCGGCCGATTCGGCTAAGGAAGGAGCGGATAAGGCTGCCGACGAGGTCAAGAAGACGGCGGAAGAAGCGAAAGACGCTGCCGCGAAGTCTGCCGATGAGGCAAAGGAAGCAGCCGACAAGGCCGCAGAAGAAGCCAAGAAGGCCACCGAAGGAAAATAAGCCTTCAATCCCTTCAATCCGACAGAGATGCGACAAGGCTGGCCGTTTTCATGAAAGCGTCCAGCCTTATCATTTGCAGTGTTCTCACTTCTTCAGAATGGAGCCTGGAAAGTCCGCCGCCTTTGAACCTTTCTCGCTACGAAGATTAGCGCCCGAGCCTTCTTTCGTTCCAATCGGCATCGATTTACCATCGGTCTCAACAAGAACGTTGTGCAATCGCTTTCGCATCTGATTGGCGATTTTTTGGTGATCGAGACTCTTGATGAGATTGTTTTGCTCGCCGGGATCCTTTTCGAGATCGAAGAGTTCATCCGTATCCCAAATGCCGTGATACTCGATGAATTTGTAACGATCCGTTCGAAGCGAGAATTGGGTGGGAGTCTGCGGGAAGTTCCATTCCCAGTAGTACTCATAAAGCACATAGTCCCGTGAGCCTTTGGGCATCTCTTCACCTTTCAGCACGGGAAGAATGCTTTGGCCGTCCATCGTTTTAGGCGGCTGAAGGCCCGCGAGTTCAAGAATGGTTGGAGCCAAGTCAATGTTCGCAACCAGCGTCTTGTCGATACGACCACCCTTTGAAATCCCGGAGGCCTGCACGAGAAGTGGCACACGCATCGATTCCTCATAAGCCGACCGCTTATCGATCAAACCATGCTCTCCCCAGAAAAATCCATTGTCTCCCATAAACAACACGACGGTCTTGTCTTGTTGGCCATGCTTAACGATCCAGTCGAGCACGCGCCCCACACTGTCATCCACCGCGAGCAGAGTCTCGCAGTATTTTCGGTAGTACTCCTTGAAATCGAGATTCGAATGATAGGGGAACTCGACCCCATGCCAGCTATTCGACTGATTCTTTACCCACATCGGCACGCCGTCACGAGTTCGCCAATCCTCCGGCAAAGTCGGTAGCGTTATTTGGACGTCTTTGTAACGCCCCTTGTGTCGCGCCGCCGGCTCGAATGGACCATGAACCGCCTTGTGTGAAATCTCCAGAAAGAAGGGACGTGCGGGATCGATCTTATCAAGCCAATCAATCGCGTAATCGGTCAACTCATCGGTGATGTAGCCTTTCTGAGGAACCGGCTTGCCATCAACGTTTAGCTTCCATCCCAAACCTGGGGACATGTAGTTGCCTTGTCCTCTGAAGCTCACCCAATGATCGAATCCTGGTTGCGGATCGTCGCTTCCCCCTCCCATATGCCACTTGCCGAGGAACGCAGTTTGGTAACCGGCCTTTTGCAAGTACTGCGGAAAATAGATGGTGCCCGGCGGCGCGGGAACGTTGTTGTCGATCACATGATGCCGATGCATGTACTGACCCGTCAGGATCGATGCGCGGCTTGGTGAGCAAAGGCTTGTCGTCACGAAGGCGTTTTGAAAACGAACACCATTCGTTGCCAATCGATCGATGTTCGGCGTATCGATAAAGGGGTGCCCCGTGCATTTGAGGGCATCGTGACGGAGATCATCGATAAGGATGATCACGACATTTTGGGGAGTGGACCCGTCAATCTTTGCTAGCGTAAGAGGGGGCGCAGTTTCTTCTGCTCGAAGATCGACCACATTGATGCAGAACAGGAGGAATCCTGTCCACGATAGCCATGCCAACTGTTTTCGATCAAAACGAGGCCATCTACGCAAAACAAATGAATACATCGATTCCTCATGGGAATGGTGGTGCCGACGAAAGGTTGATACCAAGTTAACC
Organism: bacterium; assembly: GCA_019748235.1. Lineage (GTDB taxonomy): Bacteria > Planctomycetota > Planctomycetia > Kolteriales > Kolteriaceae > JAIEPU01. Next base: position 11,418 of record JAIEPU010000003.1, on the reverse strand, counting down.
CGTCGACCTGCGGTGGGAAAGAGGTTGGATCGTCTGTTTGAGAAGAGTCTTCGCGACGAACGTCATGCACGGTTATCTGCTCGCACCTTCTGATTCGAATCGGTAAAATGTTTCGAGGGGAATAGTCGCCGAAGAGACGTTGAATGCCGATGGTTCAGACCAACTTTGCATTTACTCAATATGCTTTGGTATCAGCGATTTTGCTGCTGATCTTTGTAAGAGAGGGCCAAGCTGACCCGGCACCTCCCCCGCTCGACTTTCAAAAGCAAATCCGATCGATCCTCTCTGACAATTGTTACCACTGCCACGGTCCCGACGAGAAAACGCGAGCAGCCGATCTGCGCCTTGACGTCAAGGATGCAGCGTTTACGACGGCGGACGGACGGACGATTATCGCGCCCGGTAAGCCGGACGAAAGCGAACTCATCAAGCGAATTCTTTCAACCGACCCCGAAGAGCAAATGCCTCCTCCCAAGTCGGGTCGAAAATTGTCTTCCGCTCAAATCGAACTGCTTCGAAATTGGGTCTCCCAAGGAGCCGTTTGGAAAGATCATTGGGCGTTCGTTCCTCCTGTTTCGCCAACATTGCCTGCAGAGGCATTTGATCCTCGAGTTTCTAATCCGATCGATGCATTTGTCCTCGCGCGGCTCAATCTGGAGAAAATCTCACCCTCGCGCACTGCGCCGCGCGAGAAGTTGATTCGGCGATTGACGCTCGATTTGAATGGTCTGCCACCGACGCTTCACGAGATCGACGACTACCTTGCGGATTCCTCTGCCGATGCCGCTGATCGCGTGATCGATCGATTGATGGCATCTCCTCGCTACGGCGAGCAAATGGCCGTCCCTTGGCTCGATGCCGCTCGCTATGCCGACACCAACGGCTACCAAAACGACGGCACGCGGACGATGTGGCCTTGGCGTGATTGGCTTATTAATGCCCTCAACGCCAACATCCCCTTCGACCGATTCACCAAGCTCCAGTTAGCGGGGGACCTCTTGCCCGAGGCGTCCCCCGATGAATTGGTGGCGACCGGCTTCCACCGTAATCACATGCTCAATGGCGAGGGGGGGCGCATCGCCGAGGAATCACGCGTTGAGTATTGCGTCGATCGAGTCGATACGACGTCGACCGTTTGGCTCGGCCTCACGATGGGATGTTCGCGTTGCCACGATCACAAATACGACCCGTTCACGCAGAAGGATTACTACAGTCTTTACGGCTACTTCAACAATATCGAGGAAGTTGGAAGCGTTGATCGTGGCGGGAACGCCAACCCCGTCATTAAGATGCCCACTCCCGAGCAGAACGCCCGTCGTGACGAAATTCAGAAACAGATAGCTTCGCTCGAAGAACAACTTCGTCAGGAGCCTGACCTCTCGGAGCCGGCAAGGTTGGAATGGGAGAAGTCACTCAAGCTTAAGGTGGAAGAGTCAGGTCTAAAGCCACGTTGGAAGCCTCTCGTTCCTAATCAAGTCGAATCAAAGGGTGCTGCCGAGACTCAGACGCTCGCCGACTTTTCCGTGTTCGTCACCGGCGCGAACCCAGAGAAGGATAGCTATCGCATCACCGCTCCGATCGAAACGTCATCGATCACGGCTCTCCGGGTCGAAGCCATTCCTCATCCGGACTTCACCAACGGCGGTTTCGCACGCTCCGACAGCGGGAACTTCGTTCTTACGAACATCAAGATTGTCCTGCATCCACCCAAGGGAGAGCCGATTCCCCTCAAGATTGCCTCAGCCGTAGCGGATTTTGAGCAGGGGGGACATCCCGTTCGTCAGGCATTTGATGATCAATCGGAAACCGGATGGGCCGTTTACAGCGATGACATGAAGACGGAACGCCAAGCGGTCTTCACTTTCGACCAACCGGCTAACGTCGAACCCGGTACCACCATCGAAATCACACTCGAGCATCAATCACGTCACAAGTTCCACAACCTTGGCCGATTCCGATTGTCCGTGACGTCGGAGTCACAGCCATCATTGCCGGACAATGACATTCCTGACTATGTGGTCGAGGCAGTCGGTATTCCCGCCGTTCAGCGATCGACCCAGCTCACCTCGGCGCTTAACGATTACTTCAAAGAGTCAGCCACCAAGCGCCCGGACATTCGCCGGACGCTCGATCAAGCGAAAAAAGATCTTTCGAGTCTTGAAGAAGCGATGACCGAGACGATGGTCCTCAAAGATCGAGAGAAGCCGCGCGAGACATATGTGCTTATTCGGGGTCAATACGACAATCCGGACAAGTCGCAGCTATTGGAGCCCCGCGTGCCGACCTCATTGGGGCAACTTCCGAGCGATGCGCCGAAGAATCGACTCAGCCTCGTCCATTGGTTGACGGACGCGAAGAATCCTCTTACAGCTCGGGTCGCCGTGAACAGATGGTGGCAACAATTCTTCGGGCTGGGGCTCGTTCGTACCACCGAGGATTTTGGTTCACAAGGGGAACTGCCGTCGCATCAAGAGCTTCTTGATTGGCTTGCGGTGGAACTGCCGGTATCGGGATGGGATGTGAAAGGCATCCATCGACTGATCGTGTCGAGTAACACCTACCAACAAGATTCAAAGGTGTCGAAGGAACTCGTCGATCGCGATCCCGAAAACCGCCTGCTGACGCGCGGACCCCGTTATCGAATGGGATCGCTAGCACTTCGCGATCAAGCGATTGACTTGGCGGGACTCTACGTCGACGTGATGGGAGGCCCAGGAGTCAATCCCTATCAGCCCGCGAACATCTGGACCGATTTCAGCCTCGGCAAAATCAAGTACGAGCAGGATAAGGGAGCATCTCTCTATCGTCGAAGTATCTACACATTCTGGCGTCGCTCCGTCGGACCTTCGATGTTCTTCGATACCAGCACGCGGCAGTTCTGCACCGTTAGGCCGCAACGAACCAATACGCCGCTTCAAGCGCTTACCATGCTGAACGACACCACGTTTGTTGAAGCCGCTCGCATCTTCGCGGAACGAATTCTCAAAGAATCTTCCCCCGAGCCCGAAGCTTGCTTGCGAATGGGCTTTCGCTTGGCAACGGCTCGAACTCCGAAGCCAGAGGAACTCGATATACTTCTCTCCCGCCTCGGTCGCGCCCAAGCTCATTTTCAAGCGAATGAGGACAAGGCCAAGGAGCTACTCGCTGTTGGAGATCATCCGGCGGATCCTTCCATTCCGCCGGCTGAACTTGCCGCCTATGCCGTCGTGATGAACGTGATCATGAATCTCGATGAAGTCGTGACGAAGGAGTAGACCGATGCACCCGTTCCTGGCGATGCAGCGAGAGATGACCCGCCGTCATCTACTTCAACATTCCGCCGCGGGCATCGGCATGGCCGCCGTCGGTTCGCTCCTCGCGCGTGACGGATACGCCGCCAATTCGAACTCATCCTCGGCCGCGCTTCCGGGACTTCCACACTTCGCTCCGAAGGCAAAGCGAGTTATTTATCTCCTCATGTCTGGCGCGCCGTCGCAGCTCGATCTCTTCGAGAACAAGCCGATGGTCCACAAGATGCGAGGGAACGAACTCCCGTCGTCCGTCCAAATGGGACAGCGCCTCACGACCATGACCGCCAGCCAAGCTCAAAAAAGACTCCTTCCCCCCATCGCGCCGGTTCGTCAACGTGGCCAAAGTGGCGCCTGGGTCACCGATATGCTTCCGCATGTCGCATCGATCGCCGACGAACTCTGCTTCATCAAAAGCATGCACACCGAAGCGATCAATCATGCTCCCGCGATGACGATGCTTCTTACCGGTGCCGAACAGCCGGGCCGTCCAAGCACCGGTGCTTGGCTTTCTTATGGCCTTGGGAGTGAAAACGACGACCTGCCGACCTTTTGTGTGATGACCTCGCGTGATCGAGAGGGCTCCTGTGGCCAGCTTTTCTTCGACTACTATTGGGGGAGCGGATTCCTGCCGACGAAGTATCAAGGAGTGAAGTTCCGCTCTGAAGGGGGCGATCCCGTTCTCTATCTCACGAACCCGCCCGGCATCGACGGCTCCTTGAGACGGGAATTGCTCGACGATCTCAATCGTTTAAATCAGATCAAGCTCGAGGCGACGGGGGATCCGGAAATCTCGACCCGCATCTCGCAGTACGAGATGGCCTATCGCATGCAAACCTCGGTCCCCGACCTCGTTGATCTATCGACCGAGCCTCAGCATGTGCTCGACCTGTACGGCAAAGACGTGACGCGGCCCGGCTCATTCGCGCGAAACTGCTTGCTCGCACGCCGGTTGGCCGAGCGAGGCGTCCGATTCATTCAGCTTCTTCACTCCGGCTGGGATCAGCATCAAAACCTGCCGACACAGCTCAAGGAGCAATGCTTCGATACCGATCAGCCCTCCGCCGCGCTTGTGCAAGATCTGCGGCAGCGGGGACTGCTTGATGAAACGCTCGTCGTTTGGGGTGGTGAGTTCGGCCGCACGGTCTTCTGTCAGGGAGATATCGACAACAAGACCCGACATGGCCGCGATCATCATCCTCGCTGTTTCACGATTTGGATGGCCGGTGGCGGCATCAAGCCCGGCATGACCTACGGCGAAACTGACGACTTCTCGTACAACGTCGCGCGCGATCCGGTTCATATTCACGACTTGCAGGCGACCGTGCTTCACCTGCTCGGCATCAATCACGAAGAACTAACCTATCGCTATCAAGGTCGGCGATTCCGCCTTACCGACATCGCGGGCAAGGTTGTTTCACCGATCCTCGTCTAGCCGCTTGGAATCCTCTTCATCGAAATCGACGTGCAGTCGATGCAGGAAGCGGTGAATGATCGGCGCGAAGACGATCGCGGTGATCGTGATGAGGGCCAGTCCGCTATAAAGCGCATAACACCCGGCAAAAATCTTTCCCGCGTCCGTTTTCATGTCCGAAAGGGGACCCATCCCAGAGAGAATCATCGAGGCATTCGCAAACGAATCGACCCAAGTCATCCCCTCGAAGTAATGATATCCCCACATCCCCGCGAATAAGGAGAGCGCGATGAGAGCCGACCCCACGCCGAACGCCCCCACCAATCGAAGGGCAAACTTCCAACGCGAAACAATCGGCTCCGAAGTGTTCTCGAACATAGGGCGGCCTGTTCCTCCTCAGTCAACAAACAGCGAATCACGGCCCGATTATCTTATCCAATCGATGACGACGGGTGCTCTATGAAGTGTTCATCTTGCCGAGCACTAGGTTCGTAGCCGGTAGGGTATGCACTCCGTGCATACCGCTTGATTGACATCAGTCACTTGGTACGAGTACGGCAACAATGCCGATTCGTTGCACGAAGAAGTGGCGTCGTCTGCTGCGGAGGAAGGTTGATGGATCGTCCGACAAAAGTGGTGATGTTCCATCGATTGGTTACGATTGCTGGGCCGTTTCGGGTTCGGCGGACGAAATGCCGCTCTGCATCTTCAGAAGGAGAGCATATCCCCACGCGAAGGCGCACAGGCCGAAGAGAACGATTGAGGTGACGGCGACGGCTAGATTCCCTTTCGCACTCCAGATCCAAATGCCGCCTACCACGAATGCGAGCGATCCGAGGAAGCCGAAGGAGAGTGCTCGCCGGGAATGCTTCTGCGCCATCTGGCTGTAGAAGGAGTGTTGCTTGAGTGGGGCAGGGGCACGCTCCAACCGACTCAGGTCGCGAGCAAAGACGATTCGACTAATGACCCACGTGATCGCCATCACCGCGACAAGGTAAACGACAAACCAGTACGGCTCGCTCATGATCTGCGGATAGAGGAGGAAAAGGAACGGCTGGCCGACAATCATGCTCCCCAGCGTGAATCGGAGCATCCAAACCTGCTTCCAGTAAAGTCGGTCTTCCGTCTCTGCATCCGGGATGATGTACGGCCTCTTCCAAGGCCCACCCAGGTAAAACAGCCGCTCCCCCGTCTCCGATGTCTTGAACGACTGCTCCGCGATGTAAGTGAAGTACCGCATGCAAACCATCCTCCGTAATCGACGACCTGTCGAAAGGGCATCAGAATTGAAACGGCAAAGCGGACAGGGAGGTGGCTGCATTAGTGGTGCGATTAAAGACCGTCTCAGCGTGCTTTCGACGGGTGGCCCCGGCAACTGGCTTGCCGCGGTTGCGCAGCAACATGAGGGGAACGTGCTTATTTCGTAACATAATCGATGATTGGGGCTGCAGGCGTTGGGCCGAATCGGCGAGCACCGATGGATCATCGATTGCTCTGCTTCTGATGACGAAGTCTCCCTCTTGTGCCTTCGGCACCCAGGCAAGCAAGTTGCCTGGACCACCCTGGGATGAGAAGCGAGATTGTCGAGAATGGCTAGCGAAGGGATCACAATCGTGGGGATTAAAAACGATGCCGATAGCTCACGATTGAGCAACGATGTCGAAGCGATGCTGAAGGCACTGTTTCCGCGAAATAAAGATGAAGTTCGAACGCTTTTGTTGGGGTATGCCGGAAATGAAACGGACCGCGTTCGCAAAGGCATCCTGGAGTATCCCAAGGAAAGCTGGCCGACTTGACGTACTATGTGGAGCGAGGCAATCAGGATTACCGCGACATCCTCTACTGGGCAGAATACACTGAGCGTTAATGACCAAGGGTGGCCCCGGCAACTGGCTTGCCGGGGTTGCGCAGCAACAAGAGGGGAGAGTGCTTATTTCGTAACATGATCGATGATTGGGGCTGAAGGCGTTGGATCGGATCGGCGAGCACCGATGGATCATCGATTGCTCTGCTTCTGATGACGAAGTCCCCCTCTTGTGCCTTCGGCACCCAGGCAAGCAAGTTGCCTTGGCGACTCTGCCATGTGATTAAAGTAAGGCAAAATATGGATGCTGATCACGACTGGGTTCTCTTCTACAAACTTGACGGTGATCGACCGACCGAGTTTCACGAAATACGTCGGTTCGGTCACACTGTCTGGCAAGCGAGTGGGTGCCCAAAGACGTTTGGGGAGACTCATACATCGACATTTGACTCAGAAGAGACCGTTTTGGCAGCGTTTCGCGCAGAGTGCGATAATGCCACGCGCAACGGTTTTACTCTGACGCACTCAGGGGTCTATTGCCAAAACGGACTGGACGTACCTCAACTAAGGAACTTGATTTACCTTGGTGCAAAACGCGCGTTTGAGACAATGCGAACCACTCATCCAGATCAAACTCTCAGGTTGTTCGGCTTGTTAAGCGATGAGAGCGCAATGACCATCGTGCCTGCCGCGAATAGCAAAGAGGCAATTAAAGAGTTAAACGACGAGGAATGCATTTGGAATGTATCCGCCTGGCAATTTGGCGAGGGTAATGAATACCTCGACCCTGCATACAGAATGATACTCCCGCCTCACCGTGACATACCCTGCGATGTGGATGACAATTTTGCGGCCGCGATCTTTGAATCGTGCGTCAACGCACTATCTCGTCTGCGCGAAGAGGGTTTTTTCGGCGAACAGAACGACGAATTGGTCGTGCTTTTCCAGGTGTGCGACTCAGAGGTTGGCATCGAACTGAACCAGCAACTCAATACCGAGAACACTTATAAACGATACGCAGCGTGGATGGGTGTCTGATCGTCGAATTCAATGCTCTGCTTCTGATGACGAAGTCCCCCTCTTGTGCCTTCGGCACCCAGGCAAACGAGTTGCCTGGGCCACCCCGCGAGTTCACGAACTTTTGCTCGACCGACTGTGCTCGTGAAGTTGTTCGATTAATGGCGGCAACTCCGTCAAAATGGTGTCGACGTGTTTTTGAACTGACAGAATCAACGCTGAAGTGTAGGCGGAGTTTAAAGTGAGCGTCCCGGAATAGCTATTTGCCTGAACGATCAATTGGTTCGTGGCTACAAGCTTACTTGATAGATGATCGAGTTGGTATCTCTGCCAATCTAGGCTTCGAAGAAGATCGTTTGACAGCAGATCTTGACTTTGCGAAATCCAATGATTCAGTTGCGCGGTGTCAAGTGGGTAATTCGGGATGGTGTTTTGCTGTAGTTGGGCCTTCGCTTGGTTGAGTCGCTCGACATTGAAATTGAGGCAACCAAGGAGGCGTGAAAGACATTTGGCGGCTTGCCGGTGACGTTGTCGTTTAAAGTCAAAAATAGTCCACCGAATCCCGATCATTGCCCCGATTACGGCGCTGACGACCGCGTACCAATAATCTTTGAGTGACCACAACCACGATAGATCAGCACAAGCGATTATCATTGATAATACCCTCCATTTGTCCGCCAACGTACTATATCATTTCCGACGATCAATAAACGGGGCGTTATCTAAGGTGTCCACAGGGCCGGACTGATCATCGACATCGAAAAGCCAAAGGATGTTGTGTCAACAGACGTTTTCCAAGTTCGCGCGCTGATCCGGATATTGGCTTGTTCTACGTGACATGCAACGAGGAGTGCGGAATGGAGCTTAATGAAATCGATATTTTTGGTGGCCTTTCCGGTCCTCGCCTTTCGGCCGATGCATTCGATTTCGGATGTGGTATCTCGATTTCGCGGACTTATTCACACTTAATGGCTCCGTTCATAATGGCATTCACGGCGCCCGGGAGGAATGGTTTTCACCCGGGACCTTGGCGGGCGGCAAAGGGCGGTTTTAGTTTCGATATTCATGCACAGATTTACGTGCCAAAAGATTTTCAGCCGTCCGAATGGTTCGATCGGCTGAATACGGTCTGGTGGTTCGTGGCGTTGTTGCGATTTCGCGCCACACCATTTGCATTGGTTCCGGTGGTGGCCAATGCACCATTTACGATACCGAACGACGACATGTCAGAAGTACATTTCTGGCCAATTGAGGTCGCGCCGCGATACTTGATCGTTGGTGAAAACGGGTCGAATGAAATCACTGTGGATGATCTCGAATGGATCAAGCGATATTGGTGGCAGGCAGGGAAACTAATGAATCGAAGCCACGAGTTCAATCTGTTGTTCCGGGCCCGTGATCAGTGCATGTTCATGCAAGATTCAAACCTGGCCCTCGTGTCGTTGTGGGGAGCATTGGAAGGAATATTCTCGCCCGCACGCACAGAGTTGCGGTTCAGAGTCTCCGCAAATATAGCTGCCTTCATGGAACCCCCCGGTCGAGCTCGAATGGACCTACAAAAACAAGTAGCGAAGCTTTACGATGCCCGTTCACAAGCGGCGCATGGCGCACCGAATATACCTGATGAGGCATTCCGAGAATCGAATTCATTGACAAAACAAGTGCTTACGAAAATGATTGAGTCGAATAATACGCCCAATCGAGAGGAGTTAGACGCCGCACTTTTGGGGGTTGGCGTCCATTAATCGACGCGGGGCAGTTTTGATATTCGGACCGATCGTGCCATTCATTTTTCGAGGGTTTGGCTAATTCCAGTTTTGTAGTCACAATGACTCGACCCGTCCGCAGTTGTGGCTCTATGTCGAATGAAACGTCCGACGCAAACCACAATACACGTGAGCGACGGGTCCAGTCATTGTGTCTACTCGGCTTTATGTCTTACGTGGTATGTCCAGTGTCATCCTTGAATCCCCAGCTCAACCAATCCAGGTACTCTTTCGTCAGCGTTCTGGCTGCGTCAATAACCCCCTTGGCATCCGTTTTCGACACTAGCGTCCCGTGCACTGCAGCATTGCAAAGCTGGATAATCTTGCTTGCAAGATCTGATTGTTCTTTGGAGATGGCGCCATAATCAAACAACCTTCGCAACAACCTACTCGCGGATTCATTATCTCGAATCTCGACTTTGAAGCCCTTTGCTAAGTTGCGAGTCAAAATATCGAGTTCCATTCGAAGTCCCGCCAATGCAATATTAGGGTCCTGTTGTGCAAGATCAGCATAACGGTCCATGTCAAGTCCGCTAGGAGAAGGTTGTAGACCAAGGGATAGCATTCGAGCATTTGCTTCGGTTAGTGGTAATTCAGATTTCGGCTCGGTACGTTCCTCTTTTGGGGCATTGGCTACCTCGGTCGATAATCGCGTGACTACACGAACTTCCTGATCAAAATCGAGGGAGATTCCACCAGGTAAGCCTGCGCCTTTCAAGCGATGAAGAATTAATTTAAGTGGTTCTCGAAAAAGTATCACTGAGGTCATTGCGACTGTAGGCCATACAAGTGCTTGAATATACTCAAGGACTAAGCGTGCCATTTCCATTAGTAAGCCTCTTGTTGATACCCATGCAAATATACTTGACTGACTCCAATTCATACGAACGCAATGAATAGTGCTAGCCGCCTCTATATTCATTGATGGAGCCCCAAAGTGCAAGCGGGAATATGATTCTTGCCTGCACAATTCCGCTTCGTCGCTCGCAAGAAGACTAGGGGAAGGGGCCATTGGATTATGCAAAAGCCCCAGGAAGCTTGCTCCCTGGGGCTTTCGATTTTCGATGATCACAGAGCACGAGAGCTTTCGCTCCCGCGCTTCGGTCGATTAATACATGTCTTCCATGCCGCCGTGACCGTGGCCGCCGGATTCCTTCTTCGCCGGGACGTCTGAGATCAGAGCGTCGCTGGTGAGGAGCAGGGTGGCGACACTGGCTGCGTTGGTGAGGGCGTTGCGGGTCACCTTGGTCGGGTCGATGATCCCTTCCTTCACCATGTCGACAAACTGGACGTTGCGAGCGTCGAAGCCTTGGTTGCCGGTCTGTTCCTTGACCTTGCTGACGATGACGCCGCCATCTTCGCCGGCATTGCTGGCGATCCAGTAAAGCGGAGCGGTTGCGGCACGAAGGATGATATTGTAGCCCGCTTCCTCATCAGCGCTGAGACCCTTCGGCTTGACCGAAGCGGCTGCACGGACGAGAGCGACACCGCCACCAGGAAGAATCCCTTCCTCGACGGCAGCGCGGGTGGCGTGAAGGGCGTCTTCGACGCGAGCCTTCTTCTCCTTCATTTCGCTTTCGGTCGCGGCACCGACGTTGATCTTGGCAACGCCGCCAGCGAGCTTGGCGAGACGCTCTTCGAGCTTCTCGCGATCGTAGTCGCTGGTGGCTCGCTCGATCTCCGCCCGAATCTGATCGATTCGGCCCTTGATCGTGGCGGGCTTGCCCGAGCCTTCGATGATCGTGGTGTTATCTTTGTCGACGCGAACCTTCTTGGCCCGGCCGAGTTGGTTGACTTCGACCGATTCGAGCGTGATGCCGAGATCTTCGAAGATCGCCTGGCCGCCGGTGAGGGTGGCGATATCTTCGAGCATCGCCTTACGACGATCGCCATAGCCGGGGGCCTTGACCGCCGCGACGCGGATCGTGCCACGAAGCTTGTTGATGACGAGGGTCGCGAGAGCTTCCCCTTCGACTTCCTCGGCAATGATGAGGAGCGGCTTGCCGGCGTTGGCAACCTTCTCGAGGACGGGGACGAGGTCCTTGACCTGCGAGATCTTCTTCTCGTGGATCAGGATGAACGCATCGTCGAGCTCAGCTTCCATCTTCGCGGGGTTGGTCACGAAGTAGG
>JAIEPU010000175.1 GCA_019748235.1 bacterium | reverse complement strand
GCGTCATGCCGCCATCCAGGGAAAAATTATTCGTGATCGTCCCCTCTCGCTGGGGATGTACGAACTCGCCATCCAGTTCCAGAAGCTCATCAACTTTAACGATGACGAACTTCGCATTCTTTTGGCCGCGTCGAAGGCAAGCCGTCGCAACTGAATTTCCGCAGCGATCACTTCGCCCTCTATTCTCCTCCGAATCTTCAACTTCAATCATTCATTGCAAATCAACCGGAATTTTTTTCAATGAATGGCATCGAAATGGGCGTCATAGACCACCCAGTCCCCTCCATTTTCACATCGAAGCGATTGGCACGCACCTTGCTCTACAGCCATCCGAAACGTCTCCACAACAACAAGACCTGAAGGAGGCACGCCAATGCGTTTGTCTCATCGAATCGAACAATTCGTCGCGGATCGAGGCCGAACTTCGGTAAAGGAAGTCGCCAGTTGGTTCGGCATCAGTGATCAACGCTGTCGCGAGGAAATCCACTGGATGTCCCCCTTTGGCGTGGAACTTCATGGGGACGACACGATTCAAATGGGTGAGCCCGACCCGCTTTGGGATCGGCTTTTCACCTAAACTCTCGTTCGACTGACGGCAGGTTTCGGGATGGAAACGCAGCCACGTTCCATCCCGATTCCGTTTCTTGATCGCACTTCCGTCACCAAGGCCGTCTGATCCATTTGCGGCTTTCAGACTCATTCGCCCATCACACACCGAAGCCGAATCTTCGGATTTTTTCACCACCATTTCGAGAATACACCGTTATTAAGTAGGTCATGCGCTTGGTCATGCGCCAGTTTTGGGAAACAGGTCAAACAGCCGACGGGCATTCCGCAGAGGCCTTTGATGATGGGGGATAAGTCCTCCGATTCACTGAATAGCCAAGAGCATCATCGCAGTGCGATGTTTATGCGGCTTTTCATCAAGGATGAGCCTCGTATTTACGCTTACATCCGATCTTTGGTCGTTAACCAGGCAGATGCGGAAGAGGTGCTGCAAGAAACCGCCGCGATCGCCTGGACGAAATTCGACGAATTCCAGCTGGGAACGGATTTCGTTCGCTGGTCGACTCGAATCGCTTATTGGGAGATCAGATCACTCATCAAGCGGAAGCGGCGCGACTCCCTCGTCTTTAGCGAGCCGTTTATAGAGGCGATCGCCGAGGATACATCGAACCAGCCTGAACTAAGCGCAGCGGTTCATGACGCGCTCGTATCATGTCTCGAAAAATTGAAGCAACGGGACCGCGATTTATTCCACCGACGCTATCAGTCGGGAATGCGAATCAAACAGATTGCCGAGCAGCTTGATCGCCCACTTGATACGCTTCACAGCGCGTTCAAACGAATACGCCGAATCCTGACCGACTGCATTCGAAACAAAACTCGAGATGAGGAGGTGCCATGGCTCCCTCGACCGAGTTGACAGATGAATTCTTTGGCTTGCTTCACGATCTAGCGGAAGAGCGGCTCACGCCTGACGCAAAATCCCGTCTAGAAGAATTGATTCTTCAAAGTCAGGAGTTCCGCCGCGACTATTTGATTTTCATGCAATGGCATAGCATTGCTGAGCGATACGGAGTGTCGAGCGAGCGCCGCCCCATGGAGGCGGCCGATGATGAATCAATTGGATCATATTCCTCAACGAGAACAACCCACGCTCAACGTGCGGTACCTGATCTTCCTCCGCCGAGCGACAGACAACGGGTCAACACGATCCCTCTTTCGATCTACGTCCGAACGGCACTCTTTGTATGTGCACTCATGGTCGGAATTGGAATCACGACTTGGCGGCTATTGCTCCTTGAAGGCTCTTCTCCGCGAGCGAAATCCTCTTCTCCTACAGAAAGGGATAACACTCCTGAGAGAAAAGTAGCGACGCTCATCGAAGGAGCAGATTGTGAGTGGGCTAACGATGAATCGCTGTCGTCGAGCGATCGCAGGCTTTCATTGGGTTGGTTGAAACTGGTTTCGGGCCTTGCGAAGATCAAGTTCGATAGCGGCAATACGATTCTGCTCGAAGGGCCGGCGGAACTGGCACTCGACTCCCCCGATTCGGTAACTCTGCGTTCGGGAAGATTGGTCTCCAAATCTGACTCGAACGATTCGGATTTCACCATCTTCACCAGCAATACGGAAGTCGTTGATCGAAATACCGAGTGTGGCATCCTTGCAGACGAAAACGGGAGCACTGAGGTGCACGTCTTTAACGGCGTGGCAAAGGTGCGACAGCGGGGAATACTTCACGGCGCGGTGCCGGAAAAATTGCTTCACGCGGGCGAGGCGACTCGATTCGAGACCAAGCCCTACGATCGCGCGGTGGATCGCCCGACGCGTCTCGACGGGCCAGTGGGAATTACATTTGGACCTGATGGAAATCTATTTGTCGCCAGCCGTTTCACCGATTCCATTCTTCGCTACGACGGGCAATCCGGCTCATTGATGAATGTTTTCGTTCCCCCTCGATCGGGCGATTTGAACTCACCGTTTTTCTTGGTCTTTGGGCCTGACGGACAACTCTACGTCAGCAGTCCGGGGAATCATTCGGTCCTCCGTTTTGACGGCGTGACCGGAGCCTATCAGGAAACGTTCATTCCGCCGCGTAGAGGAGATCTGGCGGAGCCGATGGGGCTGGCCTTTGGAAGAGACGGGTCCCTCTTTGTGGCAAGCGTTGGAAAGCAAACGGTCTTTCGATTCGAATCCGGCACCGGTCGACCCCTCGGAAACTTCATTGAACGCCGATCGGGGGGACTCGATGGTCCAACCGGTATTGCCTTCGATGCCGCGGGAGATCTATGGGTCGTCGATCGAAACAGCAACGCGATCTTTCGTTACGACGGGACCTCCGGGGAATTCCGCGAGAAGCGCACCTTTGAAGGCCGGCTTCAATTCCCGTTCGGCATCACGTCGTCTCCCGAGGGAAAGATGTTCGTCGCCAGTCTCGCGAATCACCGCCTGATTGGATTCGATCCTATGTTGCCCGAAGGCGAAAGCTTATTCATGGACGTGGAAGGCCCCTCTTGGCCGCATGCCTTGACCTTCGGTCCCGATGGCAAACTTTACGTATCGAGTGACTCGACCAATGCCGTCATGAGGTTCGATGGAAAGAGCGGAAAGTTCCTCAATGCGTTCGTCGTCAGTTGGCAAGATGTCAAGGTGGATCAAAAGAGCTTCGTTCGCGAGATGCCTGATCGGTGGATCCTCAATACGGGGCTCAGTCGTTCCAACGAGGTACTTCGGGCCGGGACGCACAGCCCTCGCTGGTCGATTGCGAAGAGTCCCGACTCAAGATTCATTACCCCAGGCCCAGCGGTCATTACCGATGCAATCAACGGATGGACCGCGAACTCGGAACGTTCCTCCTGGATTTCAATCGCGCCGCTTCGCGAGGACTTCCGCACCGCTGCGGGTGACTACATCTTCTACGTCGGCTTTGAGGTCAATCCCCAGGATCGAAATCACTATGCCCTGATCGGGACGCTTTGGGCGCATTCGGCCATTAAAGAGATCCAGCTCAACGGAAAAGTGATTGATCCCGCGACCGTCACAAAAGGCAGTACCGGTGGAACAGAGTTCCAAATCAAGAAGGACTTTATTCCCGGCATCAATTTTTTGCAGGTCGTGGTAGCGAACGAGAATGAGGGGCCGGTCGCGTTTCGGGGTGAAGTCGAACTCAATCGCCTACTGCCACACTCCGAGCAATAAAAGAGCTAAATCCGTCCTGATTGTCGGGCTTCAGCGACGATATCGGCAATGGTGGCTTCGAGAGGGCGCGGCACGAGTTCGAGTTCGTGAAGCGTCGCACTGGGATCGAAGTGCATGCAGTACCTCGTCAACCTGACTCCCGTTACGGTTGCATTCGGCATTTTCCCTGTCACATCCGCGATCCGCTCACTCAACCATCCCACTGCGAGTGCCAACGAATACGAAACACGCCATGTGGGAGGCTTTCGATTCACGGCGCCGGAGAGACGCCTGAGCCACTCCGCGAGTTCGATATTCCATGCGCCGAGCAGATAGCGTCGGCTTGGGACTCCACGTTCCATCACGCGATAAAGTCCAAGGGCAATGTCACGCACATCGATCATGTTGAACTGGCAATCGAGATAAGCCGGGAGCCGACCTTGTAAACAGGCGAGCGTCATGCGACTTGGGGGTGACAAACCATTGTCACCAGGACCGATAGGAAGTGTGGGACTCGCCACAAGGACAGGAGCACCCTGATCGGCAAATCGAAACGCCGCGACTTCCGCGTCAAGCTTGCTTCGACAATAAGGCCCGACCATGTCCTCTCGGCGCGGACGCAATAGTTCAACCGCCCCGCCCCGAAAATCCTTCGACGTCAAGATGCTTTCCGTGCTGACGTGAAGGATTCGGGAAGCTCCCGCAGCCAGCGATTCTTCGAGAACATGAACTGTTCCCTGATGATTGACAGCATCGAAATCACGGCGTCGCCGTGTCCAGAGATTTGGATTGGCAGCCAAATGATAGACCTGATGACATCCTCTGACCGCTTCCCGAACGTCGTTGCGATTGCGAATGTCGCCTCGAACGACTTCGATCTTTTGAAGGGGGAGGTGAGAGATCGACGCATGCGGAAGTTCGAGCACGCGGACTTCCTGCTGCTGTTCGACAAGAAGGGAGACGAGATGCGAGCCGATGAAGCCGGCCCCGCCGGTAACGAGTATCAAGGCTTGCCCGCCTCCGTGACGACTTCATAAAGCTGCCAATCTGGTTGCCCTGACAGCGCAGGTGCGATCGGACGAAGAATACCCTCTTTCACCAACTCCTCGAAGAGGGACGGGGTGATGAAGTCAGAATAACCATAATTCCCCGGCGACCGATACCGCTTGATCCAAGACCAATCGACAAAAATGTCGTTGATTCCGTGGCGAGCCAATGATGAGCGAATGTCATCCGCGCGTCGCAATCCTCCCGTGTGCGGATCACGAGTTATTTGCTCTAAAATATTCGAATCGAACACCGTGTTGTATCGTGAAGAATACGGGGACTCGTACACCGCGGCGAGGCCAACAAACAATACCGTCTGATCATTCTTTACCAAATCACTATCGATCAGCGCCGCCAATGAGGGAGCCACATTATCAAGCGCCACCTTACGTACTGATGAAAGTGGATCGGTGTATAAGTTCATTCCGCATAGAGGTGTCGAAACATAGGCGATGTTGAAGAGAACGATAAAGGTCGTCACGATGGCCGGTATCCAACGCCCTAACCAGCCCATGACGACAACCATTCCAGCTCCCGCGAGGAGAGCCGCCACCGGCTCAATCGTAAGAAAGAATCGGTCGAGTCGATGTGTCGTGAAGAAGAACATAAGGAACAAGTAAACGATAAGTGCCCACAAAGCGAATGCTACACGACGACGACTAAACAGCGACCATGGGGCGAATGAGAAAACGAGTGCACTTTGCCAATCGCTCCTTTCAAATACATCTCGCGCGAATGATCCCAATAACGAGAACATGAACGACGATGATTGATGGCCCTTGACGAATCGTTCGTCTCGGACGGCATCCCATGTCGTCGCGCCCATCCAGTCGTAGAGAAGCGGAAACACGGGATTGCCTGTCCATGCCATATTGCGCACGAGCCAAATTCCGGAGAGTAAAATGAACCCGCCTCCAAAAGCAATCATATGTAGAGGGATGGTCCGACGGTTGGAAAGCACCGCTACTCCCGCTCCGAGAGGTACGGCAACCATCAAAAGAGCCGGATATTTACAACCGAATGCGGCTCCCGCAAAGATCCCAGCCATCAAGCTCCAAACTACATGTCCCTGACTAAAACGCGTCAGGCAGAGGAGGCCGAGCATTCCATAGGCAAGCATGGGCCCCTCGACGTAGGGAATCGACGTCAATCGATACGTCCAAGGAGCCGTGGCATAAACCAGCGCGGCCAGCCACCCCGCATTCTCGTCGAATAGTCGCCGTCCAACGCACATGACGGCAGCGGTTGTCAAAATACCAAAGCCCGAAAGGATCGATTGTCCGACGAGTCCGCCGTAGAACCAGTCACCCCAGGCCACCATACCGACCAGATGCATCATCTCCGTGAGAAATGGAAAGGAAGTATAGACATTGTGTGGCAGAAATTGGATGCGACCCGCGAGAAACCACTCTTTCGGGCCGAGCAAGTGATACGCGTGGGCATCGTAATCAGGCGTGGGCAACATTGCCGACAAAAGAGCAAGTCCTAAGACGATTCCACTAGGAATCAAAACGGCCAACTGCAAAGAGACGCGAGGACTTGATCGTTTTTCATAAACGTCCATCGCGCGGCCGCGCGTGGCAAAGCTAAGACCCCAAAGACTGATGATCACCCCGGCCACCACAAAGAACGTGTAGCGGTCGAGTACTCCTGCTAGTCCAAGTACTTGAACGATGCACGAAAGCACTCCGAGCCCAAGACCTGCCGAGAGAATGATCCACTCGCCGCGAGTCACACTCTCCCTTTTGACGAGAGAAGAAATCACCAGGCTCCCCAGCATGATGGCAAGGATCCAGACAAAACTTGCCAAGAGGATGATCGGAGCGCGTTCCACCGCCCAGTCGAAGTGCGTGAACCGATTGAAAAGAGTCGCGAAGGGATGCTGAAGCTCGTCACTCCCCGCGGAAAAAATCCAAACCAAGAGCTGCCATCGGGGGAGCCGTTTCTCTGGATCACCGCTGCTGTTAAAGAGAGGTTCGGAAAAGTAGAGGGAAAGGAAGCCCGCCAAATAGATGACCGACGCGAGTCCCAACATCCATGCTCGCACCGATCTCACCAAAAACGATCCCCTGTAACAAAAACTTGTGATCTGCTTTCCCTACCGGTCACTGCGATGAGAAATCATCCATCAGCTTTTCCTGCTGACCTCATCGTAATGTGCCTATTTTCCACCCGAACACCGGGAAGAGACCTCCGAAACATTTCATGCCCCTATCCGAGATCCCTCAAAGTCCATCAATTGAGTGAAAACCGGACAAGTGACATAGATTTGGCACTTTCCGGCGCCTACCATACCGCTTATGCCAGGATGGCTCCTTCCCATCATAACTGGGAACTCAAACACACGGAGGCGTTCCCTTTAGGCCGCTGTGCGCTGGAGACTTCCTCGGTAGAGCCCGATCACCTCGGGGCGAAGAGGAGGTCTCCAGTTTTCTTTCCTCTTCGAACGATCGTATCGCTTGGGAAAGGAAATCGGGTCTTGATCGACTGCCCGAACATTCCTTTCGCACGCCCCCCGCTCCCTACTCTCTGTCTGAATCAGATGACGTCGAGTGCGGTCCGCCCCCCAAAAACGCGGAATAAGACGTTATAGCGTGGTGCACAGCACATACTCGCGATGGATCGCGCGTGTCCGCCACGTTCAAGAATGATTCGCGACCAATATCCGAGTGGGGAGAGTGTTCCATGCGGCGGTTTCGACAGGGAACAGGTGTCCTGATCACGCTTCTGGTCCTAGCCGTGGCAAATGTCGCGCAAGCGACGGACTGGGGAAGATTCTATCATTACCCGTATTCCTACTTCCCTCAAAACTATCGCAAGCCCTTCCGTAGCCAAGACTTCAGCACGCCCTACGGCTATCCCGCGTATCCGCAGTACATGGCGTTCCCACCCTACTACCGGACTGATTTATACTACCCTTACCATCAACACACAAAGCCGGGCAATAATCCGTGCAAACACTATCAGGGAATGCACTACATCCTGGACGTGTTCTAACGTCTTGCTCCTCTGAGAGAGGCGCGTGACGTTGGATAGCGATAAGCGGAAGAATCACCCTATGAGCGATCGAGATCAGCAGCCCGAAGAGACCAACGACGCCTCGTCTCCGCGGAAAAATCCGCTTCGGCTTGGGGTGGACGCCCTGAAAGGGCTTTCGCTCTCTGTCCCATCCCGAGTGCAAGCTCTTTTGAATTCGGATGAACTCCCCGTCCTGAAACCGGGTCCTTGTCAGTCGGAACATTCGCTCGCCGCCGCACTCGACTCGATGGTCGCAAAGCCGGTGCGGGAGCCAGCGAGATTCGATCCGACATTCGACGACCTATCGGGAGCAAGCTGATCAAGAGGTCGATCGTGGTCCTATCCGTTCCGGCCGATCCGTGCTGGAACCAAACGATCGCGAACAGCAATAAGTGCATGGCAACATGACGAGGTAAGTAAGTTCAATGGTCACGATCCGCACGAGTTTGGTGACCGACCTCTCGACGATCTCGGACGAGTCTCTCTCCGAGATCACTGCCGACGGCCACTCGTTTTCCTCTGCCGAATGGTACCGCCTTGTCAGCGGCACGGACATCTCCCGCCTGACGGGAGGAGATGTCCGACTCGGTTTCGCGGTCACGACGGAAAACGATCGACCGGTCAGTCTCGTCCCACTGATGCGGATCAGAGGACGAGGCGCTTACTTTGCCTACAGCATTCGGCGCTATTATTTTGAGCGCTGGATGGAAGAACTCTTGCGGCAGCATCCCTCTCCGAAAGGGGCGTTCTCTCGCTTGCTCAGGGGAGTGAAGTCATACAAATGGTTGCTCGAAAGAAGCGGCACCCCGATCGATGATTGTCTGATCGTAGGAAGCCCGCTAGCGCTGCGCGGCCATGTTCCGGTTTCCCCGTCTGCTGAATCGCCGCGTGGATCAATTTATTCCTCTCTGATCACAACCCTGCAAAAGTACAGCCGTCGCCACCAGCTTCCTCTCTGGTTTTTCGGCATTGTCGGTGAACGTGGCCGGCTTGCTCAATCGCTCGAACGATTTGGCTGCCAACGGACCTTCATGTTTCACGACAATGTGGTCGAGCTCGACGACTACCGGCGATTTAGTGACTATCTGCAGAGTTTTCGGAAATCGACACGCCGCGCATTCACGCGTGAACTTCTCAGCACGGAACGAGCGGGTTTCGATTTCACTCATACCGACGAAGTCGAAACGGTTGCTGAGGAATTGGCAGATCTACATGCTCGCTGCCATAGCCGCGTGGGGGACAGCCAGATCCATCATCCTCGCGAATTCTGGTCGAATATGGGGCACATTTTCGGGCCTAGGGCCGAAGCGATTTTCGCCCACGACCGAGATAAGACGCTCGGATTTCATGTTTTGATTCGAAACGAGCGGCGCGGAGAAATGTGGACCTATCGCGCCGGGCGAGTCGAGACCGGCCAACCGCGCGAACGGATCATCAACAGCTCCCTTTGCTTTTACGAACCGATCAGACGAGCGATCGCGCTAGGCTATCGGCGGCTCTGGCTCGGACCCGCATCGTACGAAGCGAAAGCCCTGCGCGGCGCTCGACAGGTTCCTGTCTACAACTACTTTTGGTTTCCTCGGCATTGGGACCGGTGGATGCTGATGCCCTATCTCGAGCAGTTCGGTGAAATCAGCCGACAGCAAATCAATCGCGCCCTCGAACGTCCGACCCGCGTTCGCGCGGCACTCAAGAAACTTTCGAAGCCGGCACCCGACAACAACAAATAAATGCGAAATCCTCGCATGATTTACTTCGTCCCCTTCGGTTCGAAGGGGAACGAATCATCAATGGGGCTAACGGAGAGCTCGACCAAAAAAGTTGCGAGCCGATCGACCAGGATGTCGAGCCACTTCCTCCCTTTCTCCGCGGTCGCGCGGTGAGGACACCCACTCCCCGAATTCGTCGTCAGCAGGTGCCACGGTCTCGATACCTCAATCCAACCGTTGCGTAACGCCTCGAATCGGAGCGGCCGCGTCGCACCGTCATCCGCACGCGAGAGGTGGACGAGATCAGGCCGAGCGTGGAGCAGAATGCTTGTCTCTAGTTCGCCGGCGTGATCTTCCTTTGCCTCGAAGATCTCGTCGTACCCCTCCTTGATCGCGTACCAATTGCACACGAAGAGATGGACCGATGTTTGGCCGTACAGCTCCCGGATTAATCCTTTGAACGCATTACCGCCGTGACTGTTGAGGATCACGCACTTCTTGATTCCCGTCCGCTCCAAGCTTTGAACGAGATCGCGAAGGATGAGCTGTACCGTTGACGGTTGCAGATTCATAGCGAAAGGAAACGCCATCTGGTTCGTTTCTGTGCCGTACGGAATCGTCGGAAGGCAAAGAACCCTCGCCCCTCTCTTGTGCGCTTCTTCGCAAATGGCAGATCCAATCACGTCGGCTTCGATCGTGTCGGTCGCATAAGGCAAGTGAAGGTTGTGCGGCTCGGTGGCACCGAATGGAAGAACGACGACCTCGGGGAGCGATGCCTTGATTTCGTGATAGGTTAATTCACTGAGAAGCCAGGGCTTTGCCATCGCGTTCGCTCCACGTTGAGTTAAGCTGCCGTCCAAGAAAGAGAAACGAACGGCATTAGCATCGTAACGCCGTTCGTTGATAGATGTCAGGGAGTTTATGATCGGCACTCGGTCATCTCAACGGCCGATCCGATGAGACCTTTAGCGAGGCCCCGGAGTCGTCTTGCTGGCGGCTTTCTTCTCTTTGAATTCGACCGAGTTAACGACCGCGAGATCGTTGCTGCCGAGCTTCTCTTCCTTGGGAGGTTCGGTCAAATACGAGAACAAAACCTGATGCCCGGCATTGTCCTGGATGATGTAATGCCGCTGGACCAGATCGATCTCTCCCATCTTTCCCTTGGCCTTCACGAGCCGAATCTTGTTCGGACCATCAGTGGCGAGTGCTTCACTCCGAACGATCTCATCGACCTTCATTTCTCCGGTCTGGATGATGAACTCCTGCAGTTGCTCCGCCTTCAGTTCCGCGACGTTTTTATTGTCGCCGATCACGTGAATGTTGAGTTGAGCGATCATGTCTCGGCCGTTCAGCCGGCGTAGGATCGCACGGTCTTCTTCGAGAAGCGTCACGTGCCAATCACGGTCATGCACGAAATGGAAGCGGTTCTTCGGGTCCTCGAAGAGAAGAAGTGTCGAGGTCTCATTTAACTTTGTGTCAACCGATGCCAGAACCGTGTCGCTGACGGCGGGAGAATCGACCGGTGACCGCTCGATTTTAATGCCGACTTCATAGGCGCCGGCCGGACTGACGGGACTCGGCGAACGGGAATCGATCTGCTTCCATTCGACAAGCGTGATCATGTTCTTCGCACGATCGAAGGTCAATGTCGCCTCAACCGCCGACTTCACTTCCGAGCCGAAGTTCAACCCATGAATCTTGCCGGCAACCGCAATCGTCGCTTTCGCGTCGGTCACTTCTTTCAAGGTGCATTCAATCGTCGAAGTAATGAGTTCATCGAGATCGCAGAGGCGCTTCTCGACGGCGTCGGGGCAATCCCATTTATCACCCGCTTTGACCGGCTTATTTGGAAGAAGTCCCGTGAGCTGTGTCGTGTCGAGCACGTCCTCAATCAGCTCTTGCTCCTCGGCGTGCAAAGGACCTGACGGTGACCAAAGTTCCAAACCCTTCTCCGTCGTGCTGCCGACAATGAGACGGATTCCCGCGCGAAGCTGACGCGAGTCTTCCGACTTACCGATCACGAACTTGGCGCGAGCGTCGTCGTAGAAACGGGCGACCGCCGTCGGCTGGCCGTTGGCATCGACTTCGAGGACCTTCTCTGGGTAAGAGAGAAGTGCCTGGCCCGAGATCTTTTCGTCGCGCTTATCGACCTGCAATTCACCTCGAAGGACCAGATGAAGCGTGGTTTGAACCTCCGTGCCAACCTTGATCGGCTCCTGGAGCGTGACCGCTTCGTCCCCCCATGCGGACGTCACAGGTGCGGCCATCATCATCACGATAAGCGAAACGAAACGTCGCACGGCGAAACTCCTTGCGGCAAATAACAATCTAGGTAAGACGAGAAAAGCGCAAGCGCGGACGTCTCCCTCAAGATCTAGTAATCCCAGCCCGCAAATGTGTCAATCGCACGAAAGAACGCGAGGCACCGCCTTCTTCGAAAGCAAAAACTGATCGACATGCGCTAAACCAGGGGAATTTCGAGGCAAAATCCCACCGGAAAATCGCGATTCTCCAGTTTTCCTGGTAGCATCCTGACTTCGCAATTCTGATCGATGCTGAACTTTTATTCAAATGGACAACCGGGAGTTCGCCACTGTGGGTTGGGTGCAGGTTTACGATCCTTTTGGTTCGGTGCTTCTTTCGACGCTCGTCGCGGCGTTGCCGATCGTTTTGCTCCTGGGGCTTCTCGCGACCGGTGTGTCGGCTCCCACATCGGCGGCGATCGGACTCCTCACGGCTCTCCTTTGCGCGGTGGTTGGATTCGGAATGCCGCTCGATGCCGCTCTCGCGTCGGCTGGTTATGGCGCGGGTTTCGGCCTCTTGCCGATCGGGTGGATCGTGTTCGGCGCGGTCTTCCTTTACCACCTCACCGTTCGGGCGGGACAGTTCGAAGTCATCAAGCATTCGGTCGCCGCCATATCACCTGATCGCCGCATGCAGGCGCTGCTCATCGCCTTTAGCTTTGGGGCATTTATCGAAGGTGCCGCCGGCTTCGGAACACCAGTCGCTATTTCCGCCGCCCTCATGATCGGGCTCGGCTTCTCTCCGCTTTATGCGGCCGGACTTGCACTGATTGCCAATACGTCTCCCGTTGCCTTCGGAGCGCTCGGCACGCCGATCATCGCGTTGGCGAAAGTATCCGGCATCGACGAGTTCACCCTCAGCCAGATGGCAGGACGGCAACTGCCTCTCTTCTCATTGATCGTTCCCGCATGGTTGGTCGGAACCATGGCAGGTTGGCGTGGCATCGTCGGCGCGTGGCCCGCGATCCTCGTCTGCGGAGGCAGCTTCGCGACGATTCAAGGCCTGACCGCGAACCTTCACGGCCCCGCGCTCGTTGATGTTGCCGGCGGGCTCGGATCGCTCATCATCCTCACCATCTTCCTTCGATTTTGGCATCCCAGGGAAATCTGGACTTTTCCAGACGAGAGAAACAAACCCGCATCGACCGATCATCATCACCTGACGAGCGGCAAAGTCATTTACGCCTGGGTGCCGTGGGTGTTGCTTTCGGTCGCGGTTTTTCTGTGGGGTTGGCCTTCCTTTAAGACAATGCTTAACGGCGGCCCGGCGGACCGTCCTAATTCGCTCGCTGGTGTCAGCTCATTGACACTCGCCGTGCCCAGACTAGACGGCGTCGTTTATCGCGCCGCTCCCGTCGCCAACGTTCCTGAGGGGTCAGATCGAGCGGCGAAGCCGGAAGAGGCGAAATACGTCTTCAATTGGCTGAGCGCAACAGGCACCAGCATTTTTCTGGCGTCGATCCTTTCTGCACTCTGGCTCCGAATCGGCCCGATCACGTTTGTCAAACAGTTCGCTTCGACTCTTTACCAAGTCCGCTGGGCACTGGTCACGATTGCCTGCATGCTCGCGCTGGCGTTCGTCACGAAGTACAGCGGGTCAGACGCAACTCTCGGCCTTGCCTTCACGCACACAGGTTGGCTCTATCCCTTCTTCGCCCCGCTGCTCGGATGGCTTGGCGTCGCGCTGACCGGTAGCGATACCAGTTCCAATGCGCTCTTCGGAAGTCTTCAGCGAATTACCGCGGAACAACTCGGACTCAATCCAGTCCTGATCGTCGCATCGAACAGCACGGGCGGCGTGATGGGAAAAATGATCGATGCCCAGAGCATCGTCGTGGCGGCGGTGGCGACCAATCAAGATGGTGGCGAGGGGCGTATCCTGCGGTTTGTTTTCCCTCACAGCATCGCACTGGCGATCCTGATGGGGCTGCTCACGCTCTTGCAAGCATATGTTCTCGACGGAATGATCCCACTACCACCCCATTGACAGTGGGTTCATTGCTGAAACGGCTCGACTACTCAGCGGTCGAGGGATCGATCGTTCGCTTGATCTGGCGGACGGAGTTGAGCGGGATACTGCCCTTCTCCGCGTGCTTGCGGATCATTTCCTCATTCGGCGCAATGAACACGCAAAACACCTTGTTGTCCGTGACGAAGCTCTCAAGCCACTGAATCTGCGGCCCGAGTTCCTTGATCACCGAGCAAGAGTTTTGCGCCGCCGCCTTGAATTCATCGGCCGACATCGATCCCGCTCCTGGGATCTCACGTTCAATCATGAACTTGGGCATCTGATCATTCCCT
Source organism: bacterium (assembly GCA_019748235.1). Lineage (GTDB taxonomy): Bacteria > Planctomycetota > Planctomycetia > Kolteriales > Kolteriaceae > JAIEPU01. Next base: position 37,942 of record JAIEPU010000175.1, on the reverse strand, counting down.
TAGACTGGCAAACGGTACGCATGATCGAGATTCGTCACGCGTTGAATGGAGCGTCGGCAGCTTACTGAATGAACTGCCGCAAATCGATTAAAAACGCTCCACTTCGATACTACTTGAGTGAGCCGCCGGTTCCAACGTGCGGCAAAACGTCACCCTCACTCCCCCTTCCAATCCCGCATGTGGCGGTAGAAGTCCTCCATGCCGTCATCTTCTCTGATCTCTTTCTTTATGCCCGGCGGTTCCTCAGAAGGAGGCGCGGGCTTCGCTTTGCTGCTCGTTATCTCTTCCTCTTCCTTGGCAATCTTTGTCTGCTTCATCACTTCACGAAATGCGTCAAGCTCCTCAGAGGAAAGAGTCTTTCCCAGGGCCTCCGGCCCTTTATCAGACGAGTCTCCGGGCGAGCGAGGCGTCATGGCCGATCGGATCTCGTCCTCCTCGTCTTCTTCATCGAAATCCTTTCGCTTGTGAAGGTCGGCAATGAATGAATCTGCGGAGATTACCTCCGCCTTCGCGCGACGCGCGGCGAGTTGAATCTCACGGTCGCTGCTGACGATCGCTAGTTGCCGATGACGGGGGCGAGACTGACATTCCTTGATGATCCAGTCATCAGCGCTGGCGTATCCCTCGGAAAAGACCACCCGGATTCCCATCACTTGCGAATCTGCCAAACCGATGCGCGGCGTACGGCTCGCGTCGAAAACGATAGTGATGCGCGATGGATCATCGGCGTGTCTGGCAATCCAAGCAATGAGGGCTTCCCGTGCTCGTTCCAGATTGCCCGGCCCAGGCTTGAGCCCTCCACGCCGCCAACGGAGAAGGAGGTTATAGCCATCAATGATATAGTCGCGCGCCATCGAATTGCCTCCTGTCTCTTCCGAGCGGAATCATCGATCGCGGGTATCGATGTCGAGTGGCGCGTGTTCGACATCTTTTGGGTTCGGCAAGGTAAGGACCCGCCAGAAGCAATACGCGGTAAGCGTCGTGATCGAAGCCGTGCTGACAATCATCATGATCATGCCGGCGGTGGTCATGATTCGATCTCCCTCGCTCCGCGTCCTTCTTTACTCCAATTTCGGTCGGCGAAGACGACCAACAAGAGTAGGAGTACCCAAAAGCCGATCATTCCAAGTACAGTCGTTCGAACGACCGGGTTAGTAACCACATCTGCAATGCGCGCCGGTGCATTTTGAAAGATCCATGCGGCGAACACGATGAAAAGATACGCAGGAGTTACGTATTTGATGATGAATCGGAAGAGACGTGGCACGCGCATCTCCGCTCCCGATTCCATCTCCTTGAAACCATCTTTGATACCAAGCACCCAGCCGAACAGAATCACCTGAATCGTCGCCAGGACATAGATCATGAAGGTACCGACCCAATAATCCATCGTGTCGAGCACGAGCAGATCCTTCGAATAGTAGACAACGAGTAGGGATGCTATCAGCGTTCCAATTCCGAGGACGGAAACGCTGGCGTGCCGCTTGAGTTTGAATCCTTCCTCCAAGAATGCGATTGCCGGTTGTAGCATGGCGAGTGAACTCGTGATACCGGCCAGAAAGAGGAGAAAGAACCAGGCCACGGCAAACCACCGCCCGCCGGCCATGCTCGCGAAAACCGTCGGCAGTGTGTTAAAACCAAGTCCAAATGAAGACTGCTGTGCGACCACGTCGAGAGTCATCGCGGTTCCGAGGAAAATGAACGTCGCGGGAATCGCAACCATGCCCCCCAGGCAGACCTCGCAGAATTCATTCATTGACGATGCGGACAGTCCCGACAAAACGAGGTCATCTTTCCGTTTCAGATAACTCGAATAGTTGATGACGATTCCGAATCCGACGCTCAATGTAAAGAAGATCTGCCCAGCCGCTTCGAGCCAAACCTCGGGATTTCGAAGTTCGCTAAAATCGGGATTCCACATGAAGCCAAGGCCGTTATTGACGGTCCGAGGGATCTCCGCAACTTCGATTGCGGCTGCTCTTAACTGAGCCGGTTCGATTCTGTCTTCCGCGATCGACAATTTCCTCATTTCACGGGACAAAGATGGTAACGGTTCCGCGATGTGATGAGTAACGATTGCTTTACGAGCGGCTTCGATGTCGACCCGTTGACTTTCGAGGTGCGGATCGATGGCAGTGTCATGCGAATTCGATGCGTCCGGATGACGTTCTCGCCAACGAGAGATCGCTTGATCAACTCGCATCTGACGGCGTTCAAGGCGCTGTAGTGTTCGCTTCTCGTCAAAGTTCAACGAGGCTTCGACCTTCCCCAACCATTCACGATACCTATTTCCCTGGCCCACATCTCGTATCTCGGCCAGGGCAGTGGCGAATCCGTCGTCCGTCTTTAAGAAGCCCGCCGGCGGCGCGAAAGGAATGCCCTGATGAATGGAATCCGGATGCTGAAAGAAGCGTTCGAACTCCGAACGGACGAGACCTCGCGCTTGGTTGACATTGACAGAGGGATCGATGAGTTTAGCGCGCGTCCGCTCCCATTCATTCGAAGAGAGCACGACGGGCATACTCTTTTGCCAAGATTCAGGAATGGGCTGTTCCGGGAGTGTCAAAACACGTCCTACTACGATCAAGGCTGCCACGATGAGAAGAGGCATTGCCCATTTACAGAATGTCTCGATCCCGCCCGAGAGACCTCTATAGATGACGATGAAGTTAACAGCGAAGGTTGCCAGAAAGAACCAAACAATGGGGCTGATACCCTGCCCAAAAACCGCGCCGTCCTCGTTGACTCCTGTTGTCTGCTTGAAGAACTCGCTATACGCATACGGGTTCTTCCCCAATGAGTCGAACTCACCGACCAAGTAGTAACCCGCATACAGCAGACACCACGATTCGATGTAGACGTAGTACACGTAGATCACGACCGGCACGAGAATCCCGATCGTCCCGAGAAACTTGGAGAGAGGATTTCGCCAGAGGACGCTGAAGATTCCGGGAGCGGAATTGAAACCGAATCGCCCCCCGCGCCGTCCAATCGTCCACTCGACCCACCCAATGGGTATTCCCAGGAGGAGGAGAGCGCAGAAGTATGGGATCATGAATGCGCCGCCGCCGTAATCGGCCGCCTTACCTGGAAAACGAAGAAAGTTCCCCAAGCCGACCGCCGATCCGGCGACCGCCATGATTACGCCGAGCTTTGAGCCCCATTGTTCGCCCGAAGGCTTTTTCTCACTCATCCGCAACTTACTCCTCGAAAGCCAGACGATCTTGGACCGCTCCGGCCGGAGATGCAAGGGAGAAGAAAGGGGCCCGATTTCAAAACGGGTGCTGCTGCCAGGGTTATGTGCACTGAGTGACAATAAGCGGTGCACTTCGCGCAACTTCGGATAAGCGGGGCGGGAAGATCAACTTTTCGTGTTTTTCCTCAAACCGCTAGTGCTTGGGGACTTACGGCCGAGCACCTATTCGCGTTTTCATCGAACTCATGCAGTTTTGGCACCCAGCTTGCAGTTTTAAAAGTCTGTTTTCAAATATTGTCGAGAGCTTGCCTGCATTCCGTGGGTACGTGGTACCTAAAGGAATGGTAGGCTTATTGGATCAGTGCCTCCATTCGCCATGGTCCAAGCCTCGTGATGTTTGATGCCGGCAGCATCACCTCCGGGAGGAAAAGCAGTGAAAAAGGTCGAGGCGATTATTCGCCACCATAAGCTTGACGAGGTCAAAACCGCGCTAAGTGAAGCCGGAATCACGGGTATCACCGTGACAGAAGTTCGAGGCTTTGGACGTCAAAAGGGTCATGTCGAAACCTATCGCGGCGTCGAGTACACAGTCGACCTACTCCCGAAAATCAAACTGGAAATCATCACGGCCGATGATCAGGTCCGAAAGGTAGCCGACACGATCACCAAGGCGGCCCGAACCGGCGAGATCGGTGACGGAAAGATCTTTATCAGCGACCTCGTCGATTGCACCCGAATTCGAACGGGTGAGTCGGGCGATTCCGCGATCTAAGTTTCAATCAGAGGCTTGTCACGATGAAGCTCGTGACAAGCTCGCTGGTTAGTCAGTGCCGCGGTATCGCGCGAGTCGACTGACGAATGACCGGGTTTCGAATACGTGTCATGTGCATAGAAAGTATTCCAAGACCAATTGCCTGTCGTCCTTGTCCGAGAGTAGATCAAAGGGAACACCATGAAGAAGATCGAAGCGATCATCCGTCACCACAAACTCGACGAAGTAAAGAAAGCACTCTCGGAAGCAGGTGTCCAAGGAATCACGGTCTCTGAGGTCAAGGGTTTCGGCCGTCAGAAAGGTCATCGTGAAACCTATCGCGGCGTCGAGTATCAAGTCGATTTGCTGCCCAAGATCAAGCTCGAAATCGTCGCGGCTGACACAACCGTTCGAAAGGTCGTTGACACGATCGTGCAGACAGCTCGGACGGGAGATGTCGGCGATGGAAAGATCTTTGTCTCGGACATCGTGGAATGTATCCGGATTCGTACCGGAGAGACGGGCGAAGGCGCCATCTAATTGCAACAGATCCTTCCGCGTGAGCTTCTGAACTCTCGCCGAGCAAAGATTCGAGAAGAATTCGTCGCGTCAAAAGACGGGCTCAAGGCAGCGAGAGCAATGACCGATGCCGCCGAAGAGGCGATCGGCCACCTCTATGCTCGCGCTCTGGCGAAACGTCCCGCGGAAGAACGAGAAATCATCGAGAGCTCGCTCGCACTGGTCGCTATTGGCGGCTTCGCCCGATGCGAGCTCGCTCCATTTTCCGATATCGACCTCCTCCTCCTTCACGCGGACAAAGCCAAGCCTCCCGTTCACGCACTGATTCGCGAGCTCGTTCGCGAGATTTGGGATGCCGGCTTACATCTGGGACATAACGTCGGTAGCCCGAAAGAGCTCGTTCAACTCGCCACAAAGGAAGTTTTGCCGGCGACTTCGTTCCTCGACGCCCGACTCCTGATCGGCCCGGAAAAACTCTTCGACAACTTTCGAAAGAAGTTCCGTACCTACCTCCGTGGAGGAAAGGGAATCGAACTTTTCGTCAAGGTCGTCGATGCGGTTCGTGAAGAGCAGGCCAAATATGGCGCGACGATTCATCTCTTGGAGCCAAACGTCAAGAAAACAATCGGCGGACTTCGCGACATTCACCTCATCCGCTGGGCGACAAATGCGATTTACGAAACAACCGATCTCGTCGAACTGGAAAGCCGTGGGGTCGTCGGGACCGGAGATGCCGCCGCGTTGGCGACCGCTCTCGACTATTTCTTAAGACTCCGTTGCGACCTCCACTTCCATTCGGACAAGGCGCACGACGACTTGCTTCGAACAGATCAAGTCAGACTCGCGAAGGAATGGGGATACGAAGATACGCCCGGTCGCCGTGCCGTCGAGCTCTTCATGGCCAACTACTTTCAGCATTCCACTGCGGTGGCGGACTCCGCGGAACGATTCATCGAGCGAACCCGTCCCCGAACCTTGATGGCAAATGCTCGCGAACTCTTCTTGACCCGACGAGCAGCGGAAGGTGTCTGGATTGGTCCCGACCGACTCATTCTCTCAGCCAAACGTCGCCGGCAAGTCGCTGATAGCATCGAAGAGATTCTGGAACTTGCCGAGCTCGCCACGCGGCACCGTGTGAAATTCGATTACCACCTCACCGAAGCACTCCGGCGGCAACATCTCTTCCGTCCAGAAGCGACAGACAAAGATCCTGAGCTTTCTCCGGAGGCGGCACAGCTGTTCCTGCGATTCCTGCAAACGCCCGGAACGCAGCATCAAGTTCTTCGCATTTTGCATCGGGTCGGCGTCCTTAGCCGAATCATTCCAGAGTTCGAGCACGCCCGATGCCTCTTGCAGTTCAATGCGTACCACAAGTACACCGTGGATGAGCACACATTCGTCGTTTTGGAACACCTGGAAAGCTTTGCGACGCGAGACGATGTCATTGGGCGCGCCTATGCCGGTGTCGAGCGGAAAGATATTCTTCATCTCGCTGTCCTGCTGCACGATCTGGGCAAAGGGTTCGAGATCGACCACAGTGAGCTTGGAAAAGAAATTGCCTTGCGGGCAGCGGCCCGTCTGAAGCTTTCGGAAGACGAAACCGAAACACTCGTTTTCCTTGTTCATCGACACTTGATGCTCTCTGACCTGGCGATGAAGAGAGACATCAGCGATCCCAAGGTCTGGGTCTCGCTCGGCAAGGAAGTCGGTGACAGCCAGCGTCTTCGCATGCTCTATGTTCTCACTTGTGCCGACGTCATGGGAGTCGGCCCCGGCGTTTATACTCCGTGGACCGGTGACTTACTCGAAGAACTCTACCGAAACACACTTTCTCTGTTCGGCGATGAAAAAGATGCGCGTAACAGCGCAGAACTTTGGGAACGCCGACGACTCGAACTGCTCGAGAAGCACAAGAGCAACGGCCGCATGAGCCGCCTCATTGAGGGGCTATCATCGAGCTACTTGGCCGAGGTCGCGCCGGCGGAGATCGAGGAACATCTCGCCGTCGCTTCGAAGCTTGATAATGGCGACATCGACGTCATCACGAAGTATCGCCCCGAAACGAAAACGACGACCTATACCGTCGTGACGAGTGAGCGAGCGGCCGAATATCCGTTCTCGAAAATCTGTGGTGGGCTCGCGGCCCATCACATGGATGTCCTCTCCGCGCGAATTTACACGCTGGGGGACGGCGTCGTGATCGATCAATTCGACGTTCGCGATACCCATTGTTTCGGCGAGCCAAGCCGTGACCGAGTACACAAAGTCGAGATGACCATCCGCCGAATCTTGAAGGGTGAACTTTCGGTTCAGGACGCACTCTACTCGACTCGAAGTTCTCTATTCACCGCGAAGCCGCGCGTCATGGCGCCGATCAATACCCGCGTCACCATCGACAATTCCTGTTCTGAAAACTGCACCGTCATCGACATATTCGCGAATAACCGTCGTGGCCTGCTCTATACGCTCGCGAAGGGAATCGCTCGGCTTGGCCTAAGCGTGCAATACGCCAAGATAGCCACGTATGAAGATGAAGCCGCCGACGTCTTCTACGTTCGCGAACTCGACGGCCGCAAAGCACTTCGCGCCGATCGCGTGAAGATGATCGAAGATCACCTCACCGCCGATGTCCGCCGCCTTGTCGAAGATCCCCGAGCGATGGGCTTCTAATCCCTACAACGTTAGCGGACCTGTTGATCGTTGGCCGAATCACGGTTTCGTGACATCCAATAGAGCAATGCATTTCCCACCATATGAAGCGCGTTCGCGGAGCAATACTCGGGCTTGTCTTCTAACGTGTGCCAGCGGGGATCGTTTACATCAATTAGCAGCGCGGTCGGAATGCCTGCGTCTAAGAGGGGGAGGTGATCGTCAACGACTTGAAAGAGAACGTCGGTTTCGAAATTCCCCCCTGCTCTCTTCCCCGCTTCGCACAGACCAATAGCCTCATGCGTGGCCAGTTCCCAGGTAAAGCTGTCAGGCGTGTAGACCGCACCTTCCCGCGCGACGATGTCGACCACCACCGCGCGCAAGTAGTTTTCCGCTTTCGATCCAAGGGATGCCGCAAAGTGAGCGGAGCCGATAATCAAATCATCCTCGTCCGGGTCGAAGACGTACTCCTCCGCATCGAAGAAAACGAAATCAAATCCGAGTGGTTCGGCATTGAGCTTGTCTTTCGTTAAGAATCGCGCGAGTTCGAGGAGGACCGCGACTCCCGAGCCGCCGTCATTTGCGCCGAGGATCGGCTGTGCTCGTGCTGCAGGAGTCGTCTCGCGGTCGGCAATGGGCCTCGTGTCATAGTGCGTGCCGAAGAGAATTCGAGAGTCGGCCTCGGGCCAAAATGAGGCGATGATGTTCACTCCCTCGACGACTTGGCCGGGGCGGCTATTAGGAGAAAACGTGAATCGCTGCTGTACTATGGTAAGACCCAGTGAAGAAAGACGCTCCGTGATGAATTCCCGAGTAGCGTTAAGGGCCAGACTCCCGGTCGGCCTCGGGCCGAATTCACAGAGGCGATCTATATCCGCACGTACTCGCTTTCCGTCAAAGCTCTCCGTCACTACTCACCTATGACCTGTATGACGATCACTCGTTACCGTGAACCGATATCGAGACGAATAATCAGCTTGCTGTTAACGAGAGTCACATTCCTCGCGGTCAGCGGCACTGTAACTACCCCGCGCGCCACCCGATTCTAAGCGACGTTGAAATCATGAGTCACTAGTCCAACTTCATTTTCTGGAGTGAGAATCGATCCATTCTGATGGAAGATGCGATCACGTTTTGAATCGAATCCTCGTGGAGAAAGGAATCAATATCCTTTTCAAATCGATGATTTCCAGAGAACCTCTTCGTTCGAATCGACAGCAGGTATGTCTCGACAGCGCCGAGAATTCATTGACGACGTTTGCTCTCTCGGTTGGAAGATCACCGGATCGCGAGGATTTAGCCTCGTTCCTTTGAGCGCTGGTAACTGTTGAGACCTTCGAAGCGTTCAAATTCCGGTCCATTTGAGACGGGTTCATAGGCGTGAATGTCGACGGGAGGGTATGCTGTCTCATGGAGAGTTGATCATTACTGAGCCGATTCAGAAGAGCGCCGCAGAAGACATGCCGGAACGTCGCGCGAACGACTCGAACCTCTTTTCCTCGGCCACGAGCATGCGCGCCGTCCCGCTGGGCGAGGGCTTCGCCCGGCATCATCAAGGGCAACAGCGCCAGCATTTGATCGCGCTCATCATGATTCTCGTCCTCGCCGGCATTCCGTGGCTTTGGCTCAGTCACCCCAGTACGACAGGTTCGAAGAAGCCAGAGATCAACTCAGAGCAGATCGGCCCAACGGAATCTCCTGCTCGAAAAGGGATAGAGCCTGTTGAGCCTGCTGATCGTTCGTCCCAACAAGCTCGGCATACCCATGCCACGCTCGAGATCATTGGCTCGCTCTTCGGCATGTTCACGGGATTCGCGCTGGTCCTTCGCTTCTATACGCTCGGCAATCGTTATCACCTGCTTATCGGGTTGGCGTTCTTTGTGACGGGAGTCGAAGACTTGGTGTATGGGCTCTTCTTCTTTCCAGAACTCTTTCGAGATGCGGAGCCCTTCGCTCAGGAATTGATTCCACTCACATTTGCTGCTGGTCGATTTTTGATGGGGCTGACACTGATCATCGCCCTACTGCTTCCGGGTTGGGTACGCGAGGCCCGCAGTGCGCGCTGGGAGACGATTCGGGGATCGATGATTGTCCTTTTAATCGTCACGATCGCAGCGGCACTCCTTCAGTTGCCTGTCCCGCCCCATCTCATCAATTCGGCCCGTTCCCTTCAAACGATTGATTTTCTCGCTCTCGTCGCACTGGCGACGGCATTTTTCGGCTACCTTTATCGCTATTATCGCGGTGGAGAAATGCTGGATTGGTGGATCACCGCCTCCCTCGCGGTGAACGTCATTGGTCAGCTTCTCATGCTTCTTTCTGATCGACCTTTCGATACTCTGTTTCTCGCCGCTCACGTTTACAAAGTGCTTGGATACATGATTCCGCTCGTCGGTTTCTTTCTCTATCAGATTATCGTCGTTCTCGAATATGACCGGAGTCAGCGAGACCTGATCACCGCGCGAGAAGCGGCTCTCACCGCCGCCAGCGTCAAGGCAGAATTCCTGGCTAATATGAGCCACGAAATCCGAACGCCGATGAACGGCGTCCTTGGCATGACCGAACGGGCGCTACGGACATCTCTTACGACCGAGCAACAGGGTTATTTGACGGCGGTGCGTGATTCTGCTCGATCACTGCTCAATCTCCTAAACGATGTTCTCGATTATTCGAAGATTGAGTCGGGCAAGTTCGATATCGACAAGACCGACTTCTCGCTTAGGGATTGCATCGACAGCGCGGTCCAGGCCCTACGCACGAGCGCACAAGATAAGGGACTTGACCTGCATGTTGAGTTCGCGGATGACCTTCCGGAATGGGTTCAAGGAGATGCGCGGCGACTTCGGCAAGTCCTCCTCAATCTCGTGGGGAATGCGATCAAATTCACCCTGCACGGCGGCGTGACTATTGATGTTCGCCGACCAATCGGTTTACCCCCAAGTCCAGGCAACACGATTCGAGTTGATTTTTTCGTTCGCGACACCGGGATCGGAATTCCGCGAGAAAAACAAGCGATCATTTTTGATGCCTTCTCTCAGGCAGACGGTTCCACCACTCGCCGTTTCGGCGGGACTGGGTTGGGTCTGGCCATCTCGTCGGAACTCGTGTCGATGATGGATGGAAAGATCGAAGTTGAAAGTGAGGTTGGCAAAGGAAGCTGTTTTCACTTCTGGGTTTGGTTTGAAAAACCCTCGACGTCACACCCTGAGATTTCACTCCCCGCGGATATCCCCGCTCGGGCGTACCGCTCCTCGCATCCCTCGCGGATCATCCTTGCCGAGGATAACGAGATCAACCAGCGTCTGGCAGCAGAGATGCTGCGCGAGATGGGGCACGACATTACTTGGTGCAAAACCGGGCTCGAAGTGATTGACGTCATCCAGCACCATGCCGCGGATCTCGTCCTGATGGATTTGCAGATGCCGGAAATGGGGGGAATCGAAGCGACCCGAATCATTCGTCAGATGGAAGTCGAATCGCGCCGCCACTTGCCGATCGTCGCCATCACCGCTCATGCCATGTCGGAAGACAAACAACGTTGCCTTGATGCCGGAATGGACGACTATCTGTCGAAGCCGATCGATGAAGATCTCCTTTTCGACATTCTGGAGAAGCTCCTGGGAGGTACCGCTTCCCCCTCGGCCCCACTCCTCATCCCCGAACGGGATCGGACTGAATCGCTCGTGAATGTCGACAAGCTCATAGCTCAGGTGCGCGGCAATCGGGAAATTCTGGGCGAGCTTGTGACCCTCTTCGACGAGCAGTCCCGCGAACTCCTTCAACAGATGCGCCAAGCATGGGAAGAGAAAGACGCGACGCTGCTTGCTCGGTACGCACATAAGCTGGCTGGATCGGCCGGCAATTTTCACTCAGTTCAGGCGGTCGACACGGCCAAAGCGATCGAACGGGCAGCGATTGAAAATGACTGGGCGAAGGCGGGCTCTCAAATCGAATCATTGAAAAGATTGCGCGACGACCTCCTTCCGCTCCTTTACCAGGCTGCCCGTAAAGAAGCCCCGGCCCCAACGACCTCGCCCTAGCCAATCATCGTCATAAGTTCCCGTAATTCATTGTGCGGCAGACCTTTGAGAGATTTTACCCCCATATGAATGGGCCGTTCTCCGTACAATTAACCAAGGGGAACCAAAGTTTTTGCCGTTTTCTCAAATCCCGATCGCTCCGGCGAGGCTATTGGATGAGGCAAGGAGATGCCAGCAGGTCCAGGACCGGCCGGGGGGAGGAGATCATTTGCTGGATCCGGACATCGAGGACATGCGGCAGGTGAAAGCCGGCCAACTGGACCGTTTCACGGGATTGGTGAGTCGTCACCAATCGGCGTTGTTTCGGTACGCCTCGAGCTACTTCGGATCGCGCGACCTTGCTGAGGATGCGGTCCAAGAGACATTCCTCGCCCTGTTTCGCGGACGAGAAACGTTCGATCCCTCGCGGGGCTTTAGAAGTTGGCTTTGGTCGATTCACCTTCATGTCTGTCAACGCTCGGCAGAACAGAGAAGCCGCTGGCGCCGAAACATGTCCTTGCGTGCCAACGAAATCGACGTTACCAGCAACCTCGGACATCCTGATTCTCACGCTGAACTCGCTGAGACGAGGACGCTGCTGGCGAATTACTTGGATCGTCTGCCGGATGATCAAGCGGATGCCCTACGTCTGCGGTTCTTTGGTGAATTGACCTATGACGAGATGGCGGATGCTGCTGGGACAAACCCCGCGACCATGAAGAGCCGCGTTCGTTACGGACTTTCCAAGCTGAGCGAATGGCTCAAGACTCGACAGGAGGCATTTCAGTGACCGGACCTGAACAACGCCAAGATGGAAATGCTGAATTGGAGTTCGCCGCCGCCGTACGTTTACTTCGTCGGGGAACGCCAGAGAATGGCATCAATCTCGTTCCCCGCTGGGAAGAGATCATCGCGGCGGAACAAGCGATGGTGGCGTCAACACCTGTCAATCAGGCAGCCGGTGGTTCCTCCTCTCGTTCTTTTCTTCCGGGCATTCGATTCTTCGGATGGCTGCAAGTCGCGGCGATCTTTGTCATCGGCATCGGCATGGGAAGTGTCGCCACCGGCTGGATGGGAGCGCAGGGATCTTCTCCCGCAGGTCCTGTCTTTGTCATGGGTGACCATGAGCGGCACTATACGGAAGAACAACGAAACTCGATGTTCACAGTTTTGGCAGCAACCACCCCGCCGCCGCGAGACGTCGTCCTGAAGGCTTCGCGCGATTTAGCCGCGTGCGTTACGTGTCACGATTCGGGTATGAAAGATCGTCTGGCATCCTGGCAGCAGTAAAACGTACAAAGAGCGGGCCAGGCCTTTTTCTATCTCTTGATGCGTCGAACGGATGAAACGTTAGATAGATCCGACGAGTGGCATGGCCGAATCTCCTGCTGAATTGAAATTTCGCGTATAAGCTTGAGGCGATTGATGACGACCGCGACCAAAACGACTGAAACCAAGGGTGCCGAGCGGACGCCCGTGATCAGGCCGCGAGCGTCGAAAGAAGAACTTGCGAAGCTTCATCCGATCGAGCGATTCCTCTACCGCGTGTTCGAATTCTTCTCTTCCCTGAAGCTCGCCATCATTCTCATGGTATGGCTGATGATCGAGTGTGCGATCGGCACGCGTGTCGAATCGACGATCAACGCTTCGGCCGCGAAATACTTCGTTTATTGGAATACTCGCTTTCACATTCTGCTCGCCCTGCTCGCTTTGAATGTCTTCTTCGCGGCGATGATTCGATTCCCCTGGAAGAGGTATCAGACCGGCTTTGTGGTGACGCATGCGGGACTACTGCTCATTCTCGCGGGTTCGATGCTGACGAGCATTTCCTACATCGACTCTCTCCTCAACGTTCGTCAGGGAGAGATTGCCGATACCATGATCAATCCCGACCGAGACGTCATCAACGTTCAGATGGAAGATCCTTCCACCGGCAATACGAAGTCGCAACGGCTCCTCGTCGAATTCGGCCCGCTCACCTGGGGATCAAAGATTCTGGGCTGGATCCCTTGGGGAAAGGGTTATGAGAAGGTCTATAAGCTGGATGAGCTTCAAAAGGGAGCGACCCTTCGGATCAAACGCTTCATCGCGCATAGCGATTGGCGGGAAACCTACCTACCGGATAAGATCGGCGTCCCTGCCGTTGAGTTCACTCTTTCCGCTCCCGACGCGGGGAACTTCGAGCAAACGACTTGGTTCGCCGCCAAGGCGACCGAGCTTGGGTTCATCGGCGATGAACGGGTGAGTGTGGGTGGAATTCCGGTGCAAGCCAAACTTTGGCGGGCCGGATCGCAGGCTGAGCTTGATCACTTCGTTCAAGCAGCCCCCAAAGGAGAAATCCCCGGCCCGATCGGCGCGGTTGGTTTCTCGTACGCGGGAAAACACGTTCTTCTAAACATCGACGAATTGCAGAAGAAGCCGTTCGAGGATCCACAAGTTGGCGTAAAGGTGGAGTTCGTCAATTACATGCCGCATGCGGAGCTCGATCGCGCGACGCGCCAATGGAAGAATGTCGACGATGATCCTGTCTATCCCGCGCTGCAGCTCAATGTGACTTCAGGTGATAAGAAGCAGGAACTCATTCTGCTGGCCGCCCACCCTGAATTGACGCGTGCGCTTTCCTCTCGTCTTCCGGACGGTTACTTGATGACCTTCTTCCGAGCGGATCAACCGACAGAGTTGCAGCTTCTCGTGACGATGGGAGAACAGCTCGGATACCGCGCCTTCAGCAACCAATCGTGTCTCACCTCGGTCGTCGCGAAGATGGACGAAACGTATCCCTCATTTGGAATCTTCAAGTTCATCCCGCGGCGTGTCGTTGCCAGTGGCCGACCTGATCTCGAAATCATTCCGAAACCGGTTCCGCCGGGACAAGAGACTTTCCCTGCCGTGGAAGCGGAACTCGCCCTGGCGAATGGTACGAAGACGACGGTTCATCTCGTCCGCCGCCTCCCGGATGCGAGGACGTTCCTTGACGGACAAATCGTTCGACTCGGTTATGACATCGATTCCGAACCGCTCCCCTTCGCGATTCGTTTGGATGACTTCAACGAACCGAAGCAGCCTGGAACGATGTCCGCCGCCCGTTATGAGAGTTTCGTGACCGTCTTTGACAAGAAGGACATTCCACGCGACAAGTTCGATTCGAAGAACCCCCTCATGGAACAGCGTGGTGATCGCACCGTTCAATTCGACGAAGTTCGAAAGGCGGAGATCAAGATGAATCATCCTCTCTTCTATAAGGGAGAGGATGGCCGTGAGTACACGCTGTATCAGTCGGGAATCAATCGGGTCGAAGGGACACCGGTCTCTACCTTCACCGTGGCGTACGATCCCGGACTAATTGTCAAATACATAGGAGCGGTGGTGCTCTGTGCTGGCATCTTCCTCATGTTCTACATGGGGGGATACTTCAAGCGTAAGCCGGTGAATCAACGGCAAAGTGATGACGCATCGATCGAAGATGACAAGCCTGAGATGGCTTCAGTCACGTAGACCGATGTTCATTCGAACCGATGCGAACATTTGAAATCGGCGGCGATTCAGCCGAGCCAACAAAACGGAACCAGGGAATGAGAAATATGAAGTATCACATCTTCGGAGCCTGGCTCTTACTTGCCGCCGTCGGATCAGTTTCGCACGGAGCGGAGCCGACGAAGGGAGATGGCTTCGATTGGGATATTTGGCGCAAGATGGCCGTCCTTGACGGGGGTCGTCCCAAGCCTCTCGATACCCTGGCATGGGAACAAATCTACTCGTTCGCGGGACGTTCGAAATTCAAGCCGGCTGCTTTCGCGACAATCGGTCTTGCCGACATCAAGGATTGGAACGCGCTCACGGCGACGCTCGCTTCCGGCAAAGGTGAATCGGCGAAGATCGCCGCTCGACTGCCGAAAGGTCTTGTCGAGAAAATGAAAGGGACAAAGTTCGATACCTCGGCCCTTGAAGCGGAAGCACTCGGCACGCCGCAAAACCGAAATGGTCTCGATCAGCAACTCGAGAAGCGACTCGAAAAGTATGTTTCGAAGATTGGCGTCTCAAAGACGATGAAGGAATTCCGCGCGGAAACAACCGATGCCGAAGACAGAAAGCTCATCGCTCGCTTCGACGAACTCGTCGCCCAAATCGACGCGGTAGGGAAAGTCAAAGGGGAATTGATTCAGTCGCTCAACGCACAGCTTCCGGACCGATCGCTTGTTCCCGAAGAATACCTCAAAAAGGTCAATGCCGATCCCTCAAAGCTCACTCCTCCCGAGGTTTCGCTCGCGCATCGCCGTTACATCGAGGCAGCTCTGGGGGACTCGATCGTTCCTCTGACCGAGATCGAATCGCCCGACGCGAAAGGACTGCGCTTCGCTGACCGCAAATACGATCCGGTCGAGTTGGCGCTCACCTTGATCCTCACTTGGCAAGGTTGGGATAAGCCGGAAGAACTCACCAAGCTCCTTTCGAGTAAGAACGGTGGGGGGCCCGGCATCGTCGCTCGAATTTATTGGGATCATCACCAGCCCGATGTATGGGACGTGACCCCGGTAATCGATGCACGCTATCAAGACATCGCCCCGAAGCTTGATCCTGAGATTCCAGCAGCCGTCTCCATTCAAACAATTCAAGAGAATCCTTGGTTCATTCGCTGGGCTATCCGTTCATCACAGTTGTTAGACGACAAATCTCGCAAGGGAGACAAGACGACCGCCGACGAAAAAGCGGTGGACGTGTTGAAGGCCTATGTTGCGTACTTGACCTTGCGATCGGGGCAGACCTTCGCCATCGGTCCAGACCAAAATATCAAACCTCGACTCGATCACATTCAATCAAAGATGGCGGAGCTTGGGGATAAGGTCAATTCGCTCCCTCATGCAAAAGCAGCTGAGGAACTCGCGAAGTGGAAAGCCTCTATTTCGGCCGATCAAGGTCCTGGAACCAAGGATCTGTTGGACATCGCGGATCGCTTGAGCAAGGAATTCAACGTTCAGGCATCTGCCAAGACTCCAATTCCTGTAGCGACGTTGCTGGAACAACAGCTTCGGCTTCGCATGGACGAAATCCCAGTCGGCACGGAATGGCTTAGCTTTCTCGACATCATCGCCGACCCCGAAAGAGCCGCACAACTCGGCTATGCCCCCGGCAGTGTCGAGATTCTTCGCAAGCATTTGCTCGATGCAAGAACGGCTCTGCTTTCGAATAACCCTGCCGCATTCAATACGGCGTCGACGGCTCTTGCGTCGGAACTCGAGAAGCTCGGTAAGCAATCGTGGTTCTATCCCGCCCCTTCCGCGATTGATACCGAACTCTATTACAATCGCTTCCAGCCATTCCTCTGGACCGCTGTTTTGAGCGGTATCGCCCTCATCATTCTCGCTCTCAGCTTGGGATTGAAATCATCGGTCCCTTACCTCATCGGCGTGGCGACACTACTCGCGGGCGTTGGATTCATGATCTACGGCATGGCGATGCGAATTCAGATCTCCGGTCGCCCTCCGGTCACCAACATGTACGAAACGATCATTTGGGCATCGTTTGTCATGACGACGCTCGCCATTGTCCTTGGAATGGTCTATCGCAAACGGATCATCCTTCTGACAGCCGCACTCGCGCTCACCCCCGCCACTCTGCTGGCATACGTCATGCCTCCCGAGTATGGCTCCTCGATCGATCCACTCGTCCCCGTGCTTCGGGACAACTTCTGGCTGATCATTCACGTTCTCACGATCGTCGCGAGTTACGGTGCGCTCATGCTCGCGTGGATGCTCGGGAACGTCGGCCTGACCTACTATCTCTTTGGCAACGATCGGCCAGAAAGTGTCAAACCGATCGCTCTCTACATCTATCGCTGTATTCAAGTCGGCGTGCTTCTCCTTGCCGCCGGAACGATTCTCGGCGGTTGGTGGGCAGCTTATTCGTGGGGCCGATTCTGGGGGTGGGATCCCAAAGAAGTCTGGGCGCTCATTGCATTGCTTGGATATCTCGCCGTGCTTCATGCCCGCTTTGCTGGTCTCATCAAAACCTTCGGCCTCACCGTTTGGTCGGTGGTTTCGTTCTCCGGCGTCTTGATGAGCTGGTACGGCGTGAACTTCGTCCTTGGTGAGGGTCTCCACGCCTATGCATTCGGAAGCGGCGGACAACCCTATGTCTTCACCGCCGTCGTCGTCAACCTTGCCTATGTCGCACTCGTCGTCGCGGTGCATAAGGCCCGACAGCAATCTCGCAAGCAAAAGCAGAACAGCAAAAAGGATGACGAGTTAGTGGGTGGACCGAAACGATAGCATCTGAGATGGAACCGCGGATGAATATGAATGTTATCCCTTCGATGATTCAACCTTCGACGGCCCTGTTGATGGCGACGATTTTCGAGACGACTCTCGGACCGATCGGCATCGTCGAATCCCGTTTAGGGCTCGTCACCGTCAAGATCGGCTATTCATCCGTCTGTGAAGTCGCTGAAGCTTTCGATGAACATTTTGATCCCCAGTGGCTCGACGGTTCTCCACTGGCGGATAGGCTTCTCGCCTATACTGAGGGAGCCGTCGACGACTTCCTCGACGTTCGTCTTGATACAAGCCAAGTGACGGGGGGTGCCTGGACCCCGTTTAGGGAAACAGTAACGGGTGCATGCCGAAGCATTCGGTACGGCGCTACCGCAAGTTACGGCGATTTAGCCAAGAAATCAGGCTCTCCGAGAGCCTCCCGGGCCATCGGCGGCGTCATGGCACGGAACAATTGGCCGATCATCGTCCCCTGCCACCGCATCCTCAGCACCGGGGGTGGAATCGGGGGATTCTCCGCTCCTCAAGGAGTCGACTTTAAGCGCAAATTGCTTGAACTCGAATCCCACTCGGGAATCCACTAAGACTATTCCCGCTAACTTCCGCTGGGGCAAAGTCTTGCCAGTGACCGCTAATTTTCTTTACTCTGAAAATCGAACCAAGGACGAGGTCCGTCGGGCGAACCCGAAAAGAGACCTCACAGGGACGAGCACGAGAAGGACCTAATTGCATGTCCACCGCCGAGCAGCCCGAAACATTCATCTTTCGCTCCTGGCCAAAGATGATCTTCCTTTGGCCCACCACGGTCGTTTGCCTTGCGATGGGTTTGGCAACTCATTTCTCGCCGGCGCACCACGAAACGTGGGGCGGTATTTTCATGTTCGTGTTCGGCATCAACCTATTGGTGCTCACTTTTGATTTTCCCCGAACCACTTCGCTGACCTTCACCATGGCAGTGATCGCGGTTGTCCTCGGCCTCGTGCTCATCAATCAGTATGTCGAGATCATTCCCGGCATCGCTAAGTTCTTTAGCTCACTCGATATTCATGCGTCACCTGATTTCTATTACACGTTCTTCGCCGTCCTGATGATTCTTTTCATCGGCATGTACATCATCACCCGCTTCGATTACTGGATTCTTTCCTCGAACGAACTCGTGCACCACCAAGGTCTTTTAGGAGACGTCGAACGGTTCTCGACGGCGGGGCTCAAGCTGAACAGCGAACTTTCGGACGTCTTTGAATATCTTCTTTGGGGTGCCGGCCGAATTGTCATGACCCCTTCGGGAACTCACCGGCCGATCATTTTGGATAATGTCCCCAATATCAAAAGGGTCACACGGAACGCCGATGCCATCCTCGAATACCGGACCGTCCGCGTTGAACATCAGGCCAAGGGACACACGGCTCCCCCGCCAGTCGAGCCCATCGCCGACGATGGAGAAGCGTAACGCCATCCTTTCGTCTCGTTTGATCGATAGAATAGCATGCGATGCCGGACCACTCGGCATCGCATGTTCCTTTGACGGCGCTGAGCAAACCTGCCAGGAATCAAGCCATGATCAGTGAGTTTCTCCCGAGGCTGATTCGTGGCGAATCTCTTTCGGCAGATGAGATGCGAGCCGCGATCAGCTCCATTATGCAGGGAGCCGAATCACCCGAAGTTATCGCCTCATTTCTGACCGCCATCCGAATCCGCGGCGAAACGGCCGAGGAACTCACCGGAGCCGCCCTTTCACTTCGGGATGCGGCGATTAAACCAACCGTCCACCGAACAGGAATTGCGGATACTTGCGGAACGGGGGGCTCTCCCGTCTGCACTTTCAATGTCAGCACCGCCGCCGCCATCGTTGCAAGCGCGTGCGGCCTTCCGATTGCCAAGCATGGCAACAGAAGTTTTTCAAGTTCATCGGGAAGTGCCGACGTTCTCGCCGCCCTTAGGGTGAACATCGAAGCACCCCATGAAGTGGTGTCCGCTTGTCTCGACGAAATTGGCCTCGCGTTTTTCTTTGCCCCTCTTTGGCACCCGGCGATGAAACACGTGGGCCCGGTTCGTCGCGCTCTCGGATTCCGGACACTTTTCAATCTCGTCGGACCTCTGGCGAATCCGGCGCCGATCGAGTTTCAACTTCTCGGAGTCGGTCAACGTGATTCCATGATCAAGATGGCCGAGGCTGCCCGCCTGCTCGGAATTCGCCGCGCGGCCATCGTCTGGGCGGAAGATGGAGTGGACGAGGTCTCACTCTCCGCGAGGACGCATGTGCTTCACGTGACGCCGTCGGGCACCACATCGCTCTCGTGGATTCCGGAAGATTTTGGATTGAAGAAAGTTCTGCTGCGAGACTTGGAAATAGGTGGTCCTCGTGAAAGCGCACAAATGATTCTCGGCGTGCTCGATGGAAAGCCCGGCGCCGCCACGGAAATCACCATCGCCAATGCCGCAGCGACTCTTTGGACCGCGGGCGTGGCGCGTGAAGTACGTGAGGGCGTCGTCCAAGCAAG
This sequence comes from bacterium, assembly GCA_019748235.1. Classification (GTDB taxonomy): domain Bacteria; phylum Planctomycetota; class Planctomycetia; order Kolteriales; family Kolteriaceae; genus JAIEPU01. The sequence goes on along the minus strand of JAIEPU010000175.1, from coordinate 18,041 downwards.
GGAAGCGATCGCGTCAGGAGCGGCCAAGCTTCAACTCGAACGGCTCGTCGCGAGAACCAATCGATGAGCGATACGACGACACCAGGGGCCAATTACCGAATCGCCATTCTCGATGACCCCGATGCGATCCGTAAACAACACGCGAGGATGCGACCGATCGCCGATCGGCCGAAAGGTACGCTTGTCGTGCATGAAATCTACGCGAGCATTCAAGGAGAATCGACATTTGCCGGTCTACCCTGCACCTTCATCAGGTTGACGGGCTGCCCTCTCCGCTGCCGATGGTGTGACACTCCCCACTCCTTTAAAGAGGGGGATCCCATGTCGATCGACGCCATCCTGGAAGAGGTCGAAAATCTTTCACCACAGCTCGTCGAAGTGACGGGAGGGGAGCCTCTCTCACATCCCGAATGCGATGAATTGCTCAAACGGCTCGCGGATACAGGTCGAAAGGTTCTCCTTGAAACGAGTGGCGCCCTTCCGATTGATTCCGTCGATCCGCGTGTGACCATCATCTTGGACATGAAATGCCCCTCGAGCGGCGAGTTGGAATCCAATCACTATCCCAATCTCGCGAAGCTGAAGCCGGGAGACGAAGTGAAGTTCGTCATGGGAGATCGAGTCGATTTCGATTGGTCAGTCGATCTCGTCCGGAAGCATGATCTCACACGCCAGCCCGTTCTATTCTCGCCGATCTACGGCGAGCTGACTCACAAGCAATTGGCGGACTGGATCATGGAGACAGGCCTGCCAATCCGGCTTCAAGTTGCATTGCACAAGGTGATTTGGGGGCCGGACGTTCGGGGAGTTTAATCCACAAATCCGGCACTAAGTCCATCCCATACAATCACCCCTGGTGCCGAACCAGAAACCCTGGTTCACTCTCATTGAAATGGGAATCGGACTTGTATTCGCGATCGACGGTGTTCGACGGGAGAGAGAGTAGCGTGAACCAATCGGAACAAGTAGCAGACCCTGCGTTCTGGGCCGACCTGAAGTCGCGTGGGATTGTATTCCAACAGACGGCGGAGGACCTGGGGGCATGGATCGCGAAGGAACTCGCCGAAGGACGACCGGTTCTCGCTTACTGCGGCTTTGATCCGACGGCCAGCAGCCTTCATATCGGCGGTTTGCTGCCGATTCTCGGCCTGAGGCGACTCAAGAATGCTGGGATCAAACCGGTCGCGCTCGTCGGCGGCGCAACGGGAATGATTGGCGACCCCAGTGGTAAGTCACAAGAGCGGGTGCTCCAGACTCAGGATGACGTTGAGCGGAATGTCGCCGGCATCAGAGGTCAGCTCGAACGACTGCTCGACGGCGAAGCAGGCAAGGATTTCCTTCTCGTCAATAACGGCGACTGGTTCAAGTCCATCACCTTTATTGATTTTCTGAGAGATGTCGGGAAGCATTTTTCTGTCAACGTGATGATGGCGAAGGAGTCCGTCCGCGCTCGATTGGAAGACCGCGAGTCCGGCATCAGCTACACCGAATTCAGTTACATGCTGCTGCAAGCCTATGATTACCTCCACCTCTTCGAGAAGCTTGGCTGCCGACTTCAGTGCGGCGGAAGTGATCAGTGGGGCAACATCACCGCGGGAATCGACCTCATCCATCACAAGCATCATGACGCGGTCGTTCACGGATGCACGTTCCCACTTCTCACCAATTCGGCCGGCCAAAAGTTCGGCAAAAGCGAGCGAGGCGCGATCTGGATCGATCCTAAAAGGACGCATCCTTACTTCCTCTATAAGTACTTCTTCGACACGCACGATGCCGATGTCGTCCGTTATCTGAACTTGTTCACGTTCCTCTCGCGCGAGGAGATCGATGCTCTCGCGCTCGACGTGCAAAACGCGCCACAAGAGAGACGGGGCCAAAAGGCGTTGGCTCGCGAAGTGACAGGGATCGTTCATGGAGCGAACATCGCCGAGGCTTGCGAAGGTTTAGAGAGCAGCATGCACCGTGACGATGTCGAGGCATTTGAACGGCATGCCGAATCCCTCGGACTTTTGGACCCGGCAAACATCCCCGCTGATGTCGATCCGACCGCACTTCCGGTTCTCCATCGTTCCGCCAAGGACCTGGACGGAGCGGGAATCAGCGCCATCGATCTCGCCGTGGAAACGGGACTCTATCAGAGCAAAAGCGAGGTCCGCCGAGAGATTCAAAGCGGCGCGGGGCTTCGCATTGCGGGGAATGCCATCACCGACGCGACGACGATGATTACTCGCGGCATTCTTGGTGGCCGGCGGGTGATTCAGATCAGACGCGGCAAGAAAAACAAGCGAATGCTGGTGTTCTCCGATTGACCTTCCTCGATAATGAAGAGAAGGGAAACGACACGCGGAAGCAACAAGCATGATCGGCTGGCTTTTGGCGGGCTTCGTCGTGGTGATCCTCGTCATCGGATTCAGCTATCGCCCACTGAAACGGATCTATCGAGAAATCACCGCCGAGCGGGCTCACGAATTGTTTCAACTTCAACGGGAAATGCTTGAAGCGAAGTTCTTCGAGCTCGCTCGATCCGCCGGCAATCCGCGTGGCGCCGTCTGGTCCGACTGCGAATTCGAAAGCGAATCCTCCTTCGCCCGCCATCAGCGGTCGGGCGAAATCGTCTCCTTCGTCGAAATCACCGTCCACTTCGCTCCCGCGGAAGCGAAGGACTCTGAATTCGTCGGAAGCAACAGACAGGCAACCGCCGTGTTTCATTATCATCACGGCCAATGGGGAACAGGCGGCCGCACGCTCTTCGACATGTCCCCCACCGAGGCACTCGATCATTTCAACGAGGAGTACGAAACCATCTCCTTCGTCCACCACGCCTAATCCTTCACTCGTTCTTCACAATCGAGGCGATTTCGGTTTCTTCATTTCAATTTGAATACATCGGCATTATCTTCCGGTGGTTCCTCATTGATCGATTCGCGCGGGACTACACGAGACAAGGCAGACATGTATACCGACTGCCACCCTCCGGGGTGGTCGCGATCGATTGCAATTCCGCGACTTTCGTCTGAGAACCATTGGTAAATGACATGTCAAAGTTCTGGTCGGCATTCATCCTCGTGCTGTTGTTCGCTGGATACGCCGGCTACTATTTTTGCCGCACGAACCTCGCCCTTGCCAAGACGTCGCTTGCTGCCGAATTCGGCGATGAGGGAATCACCGAAAAGACCATCACCAACATCGCTTCGACCGGGCTCGTCTTTTATGCCATCGGAAAACTGATCACAGGGGCGACGTGTGATTTCGTCGGCGGAAGGATCATGTTCGTCGGCGGCATGTTCGGATCGGTCGCGTGCACCTTTCTCTTTCTCGCGGCCCCCACACTCGCCGCAAAGATGGGAGCGGGCTCCCTCTTCTGGCTCTTCCTGACGGCCGCTTGCCTGAATCGATTTATCCAATCCACCGGTTGGGGCGCGCTGGTGAAGGTCGCGTCGAATTGGTTCTCGTTTCATACCTATGGCCGCGTGATGGGCTTTCTTTGCGTCAGCTACCTGTTCGGCGACTTCGCGGCCCGGCAGATATTGGCCCTCTTCATGGAGGATGGTGGAGGCTGGCAACAGATGTTTGCGGTCTCGGGCGAGATCCTGTTTGTGATTGCCGTCCTTTGCCTGATCGGCCTTCGTTCCCGTCCGTCGGATGTCGGGCTCATCGATCCGACCGTCAATCCATCCAATCTCTTCGGCAAGGCGGGGGCGGAAGAACGTCCCCCGAACGTCTGGGAATTGCTTCGGCCGTATCTCTTTAGCCCCTCCTTCTGGCTCGTCCTCTTGATGTCGGTGACGCTGACATTCGTTCGGGAGAGTTCGAATTTCTTCAACAACGACTATTTGAAAGTCGCGGCTCAAGTCAGCGATAAACAAGCTGCCATTTATAGTTCCTATTTCCCTCTCTTCGGAGCGCTCGCCGTTCTCGCCACCGGCTTCATGACCGACAAACTATACAGCGGTCGCCGAGGACTATTGATGGCGGGCTCACTTGGTTTGCTCTTACCTGTTCTGTGGGGGATGGCGTATCTGCCGTCGATCGAAGGGACTCGCTGGCCCGTCGTCATGGTCTGCTTCGTCGGATTTCTCTCGCTCGCCCCCTACGCCTTTCTCACCGGCGCCATCGCACTCGACCTTGGAGGTAAACGGGGAAGCGCCACAGCCGCCGGCATTCTCGACGCCATCGGCTACGCGCTCGGCGGAGTCCTTGGACTCGAAATCAAATCTCGCATCGTCCCCTCGGGCGCGACTTCGATCGTCGCCTGGCAACCATTCTTCGGCCTGATGCTCGGGCTTGTCACCATCACTGCCCTAGCCTGCGTCGCCTATTGGTTCATTCAAGAACGCCAACCCCGCGACGTGTTCGAAGCCGAAGCGGCGGTGGAGTGAATGAGCACCTCTCATTGAGCAGCAATCGTGATTCGCCAGTTCTACCCGTAAATACGGTGAACGTTACATCTCTTTCACTCAACCCGCCGAGATTCGATCCCGATACCCTATTTCGAGCAAAAGTCTTTTGGTCAATGTACGATGGTCAAAGTGAACGAGGTTTTCGTTGGAGCGTATAAAAACAAAACGTTGTCACCGTTCCATCGATGGCAGCTTTAAAAGCAGTTTCAAGAAATAAGTGATAAACCCATGAATTCGACAAGACGAAGCGTGTTGAGAAATCTAACGCCAATCATCGCTCTCGTTCTTATGGTACTGATTGCGATCGCCTACAAGACCTCCGATAACCTAATTGGCTTCCTTCGATCGACCGAGCCCGAGTATTGGAGTCACGCGAAATCAGAGGTTTCAAAGCATCCATTTTATCAAGCTATGTTGGCTTATAAAATTCCTCCAATACCGATTGATCAACTCGATATGTTCGCCGCAGGAATTCGATCCGGCGATATCTCGCATCTAGAACAATCGCATCCGGAAACAATTCCGATGCTTGATGAGTTCAAGCGAGATCCAACGCGAAAACTCTTAATGACAGATTTAGAGTTCAATCAAATATTTCTTGCTTATGCCGACCCCAAGTATCCAGTTTTCATTACATCAGACTCCATTCTGAATGCTTACCACGTTGCGTTTGTTCATTCCCTGGAGTTCATGGACCGATTTGATGCAACAATGTTGCCATCTCAATTGGAACTAATCCAAAGAAGCATCTCGAGGTTATCATTCACGAAAAATAACGCCACTACCGAATCAGCGAGAAAAACCTGCCGCATTGTTATCGGAGTCGCCCAAGTACTAATGTCACCTTCGGCGATTCAATCAATCGATCCTGCAATTCACTCAATCATTCGGAAACAAGTCAGGCTCGCTGAAAGAGCAAGCAGTCGTGAATCGGTTGATTGGATCGGCAATCCCGAGATATTCATCGACTACACGACCTTTAAGCCGACGGCAACGTATGCGGATGACGAGATGCTCGCACGCTATTATCGCACGGTCCGTTGGTTACAATCGGTTCCACTTTTGTACGACAAAGACGATCAGTTATTTGCTGCAATGATACTCGCGAAAGCATGTGATACACAGTGGTTCGCCCGTTCACAAAGGACTTATCAAATCTTCGGCGGGCCATCACAAATCGACCTTCAAACTGTGGCAAAACTCGCCGACGATCTCGCTCTGAGCACTGAGTCGATACCTGTCCTCAGAGAAAGAATCATTCAGTATTGCAAGGAACAAAAAATTGAAGATTCACTAGACATCACTGATCTTCGACGAAACAAGAGCGGCACCATCCGCTTGATTGCTGCCACACGTCCAGTCGAGAACCACTTGTTTGATGTGTACCTTCGAGATCCCAAAATAACACTAGGCGAGTATTCGGCGGGGGTTACGATCTGCGCTGCACTTGGATCGAGTTTCGCTAAAGACATGTTGCCAAAAGAAACCGCCAGCAATCTTGAAGCACTAGCAGGAGATGACAAGGTCTGGCCGGTTATCCGATCTCTACACGATCAACATCTTCGGTGCCTGCGCCTTCTTTGCGATTCACCGCCCGATGGAGCGCCACCCTTTATGTCAGACGAGCTATGGAAAAGAAAAACCTGCCAAGCCGTCGCTGCTTCATGGGCTCAGGATCGAAATGCAGGACTTCTTCATAACCAGCGAGACTTCACATATCTCAATGGAAGCCAACCAAAGATCTGGGGTACCGTGGAACCTGATCCAGATTTCTTTCGCGCCGTAAGCGAATTGGCGAGAAAAACCGACGAAATAATGACGTTCCCAGCTTCAGATCGTGAATTGGCAATCATTCTTTTGGAATCAACAATCGATTCGTTGATAAGGAAGAACCCGGGTATATCTGAAAGCCATATGATACTCAAACACCAAACAAAGGAAGAATATATGCTTCTATGCCGACTTGGAAAGAATTTAGATCAATTGAATACGGCACATAACTTGGGCATTGCAGAACTAGGCCTCATCAATCTCATCAAAATGCACCATCTACTCAAGACCGCTTCGTCATCGGACTCGTCCACATCGAAATGTGCAACGAAAATAGTGGACTCATTCCAACGAGTCGCTTGGTCGGAGTTTGCGAAAATTTGTGATCGGCTCGCTGTCTTAGCCGAGATGGAACTTAAAGGAATTGAGTTTACACAGGAAGACTCAAAGGAAATCCGCTTTTATGGGGACAGGCTCGCCGGTTTTTATGGGTATCTAAATCACGCGGCTATTAGGCCAAGAGATGACGCGTCTCGAGTAGCCACTGTCTTTTCAGATACCCAAGGGAATCATCTTGCAGTGGGAGTTGGACGACCTCGAGCTCTTTACGTTCTCTTTCCCTACCAAGGCCAAGAGATTTTGTGTCGAGGTGCTGTGATGCCTTACTATGAATTTGTCAGCTCGACAGTTCTTAACGACGCGGAATGGCGATCACTAGCTGCATCGCCTCGTGCCCCACAACTTCCGAATTGGATTCGTCCTCTTGTGGCTCCGAAGAAGCAACAATGATCAATTCAAAAGCCGTGAAGCCACGTTCCTTTAGGTGAGGAGTAGGCCGCGCCAGTCTCTTGAATTGATTCCCATTCACCCAACTCGTTCGACCGGTCGTAAGAGTCAATTGGCCGAGGCATTTGCCCTGGATCGAAAGCAGGTGTAAACGCCCGCACAAATTGCCCGAACCACCAAGGTGGGTTGCCCCATCGAGCCTTGACCTAACTGGTTTGGTATGCTAACCGCACCACCGTGGATCGGCACTGTGGGGACGTTATTCACGTTTCGGTTTGATCGTTAGCCTGTTGAGGGGCATGTCGATGGCTAGTTTTCTGGCACCGGCCTTCCTGTTGATCACCCTTCTGGGGGATGGCCCGTTCGGTTACAACGAAGTCGTTCCTACCCCTGCCGATGGCGATCAAAAGGTCCCCGATGTCTGGACGCTGACCCTCAAGTACCGCAGCCCCCGTTACATCATGGTCGATGTCCCCGGCCAGGGACGTAAGCTCATATGGTACATGCGTTACCACCTCATCAATGAGACTGGAAAGCCCCGGCAGGTCATCCCCAAATTCACGCTCGTCACCGACAAGGGAGACATCTTCGAGGACACCGTCCTCCCGAGCGCCCAGCGGGCCGTCATCCTACGGGAAGACCCCACGATCCAGCTTTACAACTCCGTGACGATCTCTCGAAATGATATTCCTGTCACTCCGACGGACGGCAAACCGATTGAGATTCATGGCGTCGCATTCTGGGATGGAGGCGAAAAGCTCATGTCCGCTCGGTCGTTCGACGTCTTCGTAACGGGTCTTTCGAACGGCTATGTCAAGGTGGAAGGGAAAGACGAGGCCAAGGATGCGGACATGCTCCGCAAGACCCTCCGCCTGCCGTTTTCCAAGCCGGGCGACATCTACAACCCCGATTCGAAAGAGATCCGGATCGCTGGAAGTCCTGCTTGGATTTATCGATAGACCCAAAGCCCTTCCATTCATAAAATACTTCGCTCGAAGACATAACTTGGCGTTGTTGGCGAATTTACGTCGACACCTGGTGTGAGGTTTACCTTTCATGGCTCATAAAAAGGGTCAAGGCTCGTCCCGTAACGGTCGAGATTCGAACGCTCAAAGCCGCGGTGTGAAGCTCTTCGGTGGTGAGTTCGCCTCGGCGGGCTCGATCATCATCCGTCAGTGTGGCACTCGCTGGCAAGCGGGCAAGGATGTTGGTGTCGGTCGCGATTACACCCTGTTTGCGTTGAAGCATGGCTTCGTTCGCTTCGACAAGGGGGGTCGCCGAGTCAATATCGACGCGATTCCTGAGGAAAGCCTCGCCGCTGCGGCGGAGTAATTCCGGAACGAGACATTGCACGAGACGTGTTCGTGTCTCCTCCATTTTCGCGTGCCGTCATCCATGAAGGGCCAGCGGTTGGACCATGTGTCACGCTGGCTATCTTCGCTTCTTGCCCCGCACTGAATCGTGGTGCCGCTCTTCCTTCGTGGCTCCATACACCCTGTTATGGAATAATGACGAAGGTTGATCACTCGCGCGACTGGTCCGTGCTCTCTCGACTGCTGAGGTTTTCATGTTCGTTGATCGAGTCGAAATCTTTGTGAAGGGGGGCGACGGCGGCGACGGCTGTATGAGCTTCCGGCGAGAGAAGTTCGTTCCGCGCGGCGGCCCAGACGGTGGAGATGGCGGCTCCGGCGGAAGCGTTATCATCCGCGCCTCGGACGATGCGAACAGCCTCGCAGGACTTTCCTTCAAACGGCATTGGCACGCGGACCGTGGCGAAGGAGGCCAAGGAAAGAAGTGCACGGGCAAGTCAGCTCATGACATGATCATCACTGTCCCGGTCGGCACGATCATCAAGGACCGAGCGGAAGGGTTCGTGATCCGCGACCTCTCCGGCGACGGTGATGAAGTCGTCATTGCTCGTGGCGGCAAGGGAGGCCGGGGCAACACACACTTCGCCACCGCGACCAATCGCGCGCCGCGTCAATGGGAGGAAGGCCAACCGGGTGAGGAGCGATGGATCAGCCTTGAGCTCAAGGTCATCGCCGATGTCGGGTTGATCGGACTTCCGAACGCCGGCAAGTCAACACTCCTCAGCCGCTTGACTCATGCCACACCAGAGATTGCCGACTATCCTTTCACCACGAAGTATCCGAATCTTGGGATCTGTCTCCTCGAGGGGGAGCGGAGCTGCGTCATCGCGGACATTCCCGGACTCATCGAAGGAGCACACGCCGGCGTCGGCCTGGGCCACGAATTCCTGCGGCACGTGGAGCGGACAAAACTTCTCGTTCATCTGGTCGACTGTAGCCCGATCGACGAGTCCGATCCCATCGAGAATTACAAAACGATTCGAAGTGAGCTAGCGCAGTACAGCCCTGCCCTCGTCGAAAAGCCCGAGATCCTCGTGCTTTCAAAGATCGATGTCGCTGATCCCGCGGCTGTTCGCAAGAAGTTCGCCAAGATGCTCGGGCAGCCGGTACTCGCCATTTCCGCCGTCGCCGGCAAGGGCCTCAAGGAACTCAGGCTTGCGATTAAGGAAGGACTCGACAAACTCATTCGCGAGCAAGCTCCTCCCGCGCCCGAGGTGATTCCTCCTCATCGCCGGGAGTTGCCCTCCGAAGAGTAAGTGTGAGATCAGCCATTTAGAGATGAGCTGCTCGCCGCGCCGTCGTTTTCGTTTGTTTCCAATCGCGGATGATTGTCAGGAAAGTCGCTAGCGCTGCCGATTGATCTTGGTGATGCTCGATTCGGCCGACAATCGAACGAACTTGCTTTCGTGTTTGGTCAGCTTTCGGAGCGTGCTGATGGATTCTTTCGTTCCAACGGTGCCGAGGGCATCCGCCAGCCGTTGAATGTATTCCACATCGTTCGCGTCTTTCAATTCATCCAGAACGACCTTCTCTGCATCTGACCCGAACGGAGCCAACGCGCGTTCCGCCGTCGGGTAGGCATCAGCAACTCGGCGTACGATAGGACGAATGGCCTTCTCATCCTTCGTCTTCGAGAGGTCCTCGATCAGTTCCTTCATTCGAGTCCGATTCGATTTATCAAGGCCGTTGAGTTCGTCGCACATCTGCTTTATCTGGTCATCCCTCGACAAAGTCGCCGGCTTGAAGAGACCCGGGGGCGTTGAAGCTTCAGCGGGCTTGGGGCTGCTTGCCAGCGCCGAAGGCTTAGGTGCGTCCTCCTTCTGCCCCGGAGCAGAAGGTAACGGCGGAGTGGACCTTCGAACTGGCGAATTCGGCTTTGACTGCGGCGCAGGTGACGGGGGGGGCTGTCGTAAAGCTGGCGGCGGCGGTAATGGTGGAGGCACTTTCAATCCAGGCGGCATCATCTCTGGCGTTGGATTGCCCGGCTGAGGCAGGCCGAACGGAGGAAAACCATTCGGAGGCATTCCATTGGCCGCATGATTTGCCATCGCTTGCTGATGACGAGCGTCATCGTTCTCCCATTGAATCTTCTGCTGATCCATTCGATGGCGAGAACAGCGCTCAACCAACTCGCTATCCGTCATCGAAATATTGCAGGTATAACCTGTGTCTTTGTTGATCTGCTCCGCGATGAATTGATTGCACGGTGCCAATACGTCGAAGTGATTACATCCGGCAACCGGTAAGAAGTGGATTTGGGGATTCTTCGATGCCTGCGACATGCGAAACAGGGAATCCACATTACCGTTGTTGGTACCCTCGATCACGAAGGTAGGCGACTTGATTTCGCTTAACCAATAGTAAGGAGAGCGAATCTTGACCTCGTGGGGATCAAGACTCTCAATACCTTTGATAAAGTGTGCATAGCCGCGAATATCCTCAGCGGGTCCGAATGCAAAGACCGCTCGAAATCGATTGGTGCACTCGGAAACGAGCATCGCCATCGTTCCGCCGGTGCTATGTCCCCCCAAATAAATTCGGTGAGGATCGACATACTTGATGGCGGCGAGGTGTTTCGCCGCACTCACAATATCTTCCACTTCACCCAGGAAACATTCCCTCTTTCCTGGATTGTCGTTTCCCCCTCGGAGCGACGGGAACATCATCACGATGCCCGCTTTCCGATAGGCCGCCGCCGTCTGATCATTCTCAGGAGATGCAGGCTCCCAAACGTGATGAAGCGCATTGCAGTCACCGCCAGCGATCCAAATGATGGCAGGGTGTTTCTTTCCATCCCCTGGATTTGGCGTTACATAAGCCGACATCTTTCCAATTGGCGTATCATACTTGACCAATTGGAAAACGCCGCTGGGGGGGACAGCGGGCGGATCCTTCGGAGAAGCTTCTCCTCGAAACGTGGACTTCACACCGACTCTCGCCAACAGGAGTTCGCCAAAGCCTCGTTCCGCGAGAAGGGGCTTGAGTGCCTGAAAATTGAAAGATAAGCCAATGAGATTCGGTATCCAATAAACTTGAACTGCACCGTGAATGATCCACACCGCGCAAGCGATTCCGATCCAACTCCCGCGCCAAGAGATCCGCCTATAGCCTCGTGGAAAGCGGCGATTGAAGTATGTCGATTGAGAACGCCCGACGACAAAGTACCAGATGAAGATTAGAAGGCCGTTGGACGATGCGAAGAAATAGGCCAAACGTGCAAAGCTGACATTGAACCCACTGAGCAAGCCAAGGAGCAACTCGCCCGATAGCAAACCCACGCTGATCCAAAAGAAGATCATGTTTAATGCAGCTTTTTGCGGATGTTCCAGAATCTCCCAATTCCTCGCATGCACGTAGGAACCGAATGCCGTCGTGAAGAAGAAGCTAAGAAACGACGACCAGGAAGGACTCCAGAGCGAGTACGATTTCTTCTCGCGGGGTTGTGGTTTCTCGATCTCTGAACGCACCCGATTTAGCGGAATTTCGGCAGCGGGTTCGTCGTCGATCTCCTCGAGTTCCACCAACTCTTCGAGTTCGACATCGCTGTCGATCGAGAAAGGCGAAGCCTTTTTCTTCGTTCGTGGATCAGACTTGAATCGGAGCTGAGAGGCGGGCACCCAATCTTTTCGATCCTCGCGCCGGACATAGGCGGCCAATTGATCGACTTCGCCCGAGACAAAACGGCGCTTCAGATCCTGAACTTCAATCGGCCCGTGAACGACATCGTTGAGAAGGTAATAATATCGCGGCATGATTGTGGGCTTCTATGGCGTTTAGACGTATTGGCAATCACAATGCGACCGGACTTGCAGACATGAACATCTTATCAGAAGGACTTTCCCCACTCAACCTGTTTCGAATGCCGCTCCTTGCTTTGCCATCACGCGCGCATCGAGTTCCTGAATTCCAGCCGGACAGGTGAACTCAGAGACCGCCCCATCTATCTCATAAAGAAACTACAGGAGGTGTTTATGTCGAATATTCCCCCGCTGCCGGGCGACCTAGGCTCGATGTTTCTCGAAGCGACGATGACCAGTTTCCGGTCAAACAAAGGGTTCGCGGACAAAGCAATCGTGCAGGTTCGCGACGACAAGCTGCACATGTCACTCGATCCAAACACGAATTCAATTGCAGTCATCATGAAACACGTCGCGGGAAATCTTCTTTCTCGTTGGAGTGATTTCCTCACCACCGACGGCGAAAAGCCATGGCGGAATAGAGACGAAGAGTTCATCGATTCGTTTAAGAGTCGTGATGAAGTGATCAGCTATTGGGAGCTTGGTTGGCAGCGTCTCTTCGACTCGCTCGGCTCTCTCACTACGGAAGATCTATCAAGGTCTGTCATGATTCGGGGCGAAGTGCATACGGTGCCGCTTGCTATTCAGCGTTCCCTCGCCCACACTTGTTATCACGTGGGACAAATCATGCTCGTCGCGCGCCTCCTTGCCGGTGATCAATGGAATACGATCACCATTCCCAGAGGAGCGTCCGCAACCTTCAATCAACAAGTTTGGGGAGAGGAAGACTACCGGAAAAGAGGTGCGGAGAGAAAAGGATCGTGACGTCGATGGAGAGTTGACATCGAAATCTAACATCGGATGATGTCCGTTCGCCGCTCGATTCATTCATTGACGAGCAACATTCCCTCCGCAATGATAACGGCTTCTCCACCCAGCAGAACGCGACTCATTTGAATCTCTACATTCACAATTCCGCTCCTCTTCGAAGCCTGATAGCCGATCATTTTTGACTTACCGAGTTTACGGCCCCAATAGGCCGCGAGCGTGCAATGAGCTGACCCAGTGACGGGATCTTCATCGATGCCTGCCCGTGGTCCAAAGAATCGAGAGACGAAATCAAATGTCGGATCGTCACTTCGTGCGGTCACAATGACACCGCGAGCGTCCACCATTGCAAGTCGTTTGAAATCGGGAGTCAGTCGCCGCACGACCTCTGCCGACTCAACCTCCACGAGATAGTCGAATTTCCCACGCGTTACCGAGACTGCTTGAATGTTCAACGACTGGAGAAGGTCTTCGGGCGCGACGGCGTCGTTCAGGGAATCGATCGGGAAATCGAGATTGAATTGATCGCCATTCCTCTGCACTCGAAGTTCACCGCTGCGAGTGGCAAAGCGAACGTTACCACTGGCATCCAGTTTTCCGATTCCAGATAACGCTTTCGCTGCCGCGAGCGTCGCGTGTCCGCACAAGTCGACTTCAACGGTCGGCGTGAACCAGCGTAAGTCGTAGCCTCGGGCGTTCGGAACCAGAAAAGCCGTCTCGGACAGATTCATCTCCATCGCTACGTTCTGCAGCCACTCATCATCCTTCCAGTTCTCAAGGGGCATGACCGCCGCCGGATTGCCTCGAAATGGACGATTCGTGAACGCATCGACAATGAAATAACGAATGCCGGCTTTATCGCTCATCGCTAAGAATCTCACGTTTAGAAATCGAGATGATTACCCGGACACGGACGGACCCAAAAGGTTCGTGGAATCGTGTTCGATCAAGTTCAAATCCCGACGGATGGATCGTCACCGAGGGACGATCTTTTCTCCATCAGTCGTCCTTATTCCGCTGGTCGTAGCTCCCAGATCTCAGCTTGTTCGACGGCGCACGATTTCAGTTCTTCACTGGATATGCTGACGGCGGCGATTTTTTCTCGCCGTGACCATGCAGGACTTAGCCCGACGGGAATGAGATAGACCCGGCTCCCCTGCTTTCCCTCAAAGTCGATTCGACTCGCTTCGTCCAATCCACCTTCAGGCCCGGCAAATCGGATGGTGAGAATGGGATCATCAACCTCATTCGATGCGACATTCAAACGAAGCAGCAGATGGTCTCTCGGAGACGGTATTCGATGGAGCGCGATCGTAGCAGTCAGCAACTCCTCTTCCCGAATCCCTGAGCTCTTCGAATCGATGACCCACTTCTCCAGAATGCGAGGAATAAAATGGCTGAGATTTTCCCCCCATCGAATGGGTAGGCGGCGCAAGTGAAAATCGGGTGAGTATCCTTCATATTCTCTCGACCAACCGCGCCAACGATTCGGACTCGGCTCGAGAATGTCCGTACCTAGGACGGGACGATAATGCTCATAGAGAAAGTGCGTAACGACCGGATTCCAGAGCAGACTGGAAATGTGATCGATTCCATTTGAAGGCCGAAACGAGATGACCTTTGGCGGATCTTCTTCCATCGCACGAACGGCACGACTGGCCTCCTTCGGCCAACCCATGCAGTACGCGAGCACATGACGCGTCGGATTTCGCCGGTGATACGTGAACGGCCAGAGGCCATCCTGTATCTCCCAAAGCGAATCGGTCGGTCCCAATCGAGCCGCGATCTCATGGTTCGGCGCGGGCCATTGGAGCAGTGGTTTCATCCCCGAATCTTGAAACCAAGTACGAGGAGGAAAGGCCGGTCCTCGATAGAAATGGATCGCGACAACAAGCAACACCATACCCACCAACGGTTCCATCGCATTCCATCGCCAGCGATAATCGCGCACGTACTGCATTAACCAAAACAGACCGATGAGGGAGAAAACCACGATCGGATACCAGAGCGTTTTCAGATGTTGGAAGTCTGATCGAGCCAGTGCCCGCTGCGTAAACAGCGTCATCGACACGATGAGCATCACCAGGTGACGACGCCGTGTGAGCGACATCTCCCGCCACCTGCAAACGAGCGAAGCTAATCCCCATCCCAGAAGTATTCCAACGGGGATCAGTGTCGTTTGAAGCTCTGAGAAGACTCTGAACGCCGGATAGCCATAAAAAGCAGAATACTCTCTCGCGTACTCCAAGAAGAGTGTGAAATAGGCCGCAACAGCGGACCATCCCTGCCAAACCGCAAGCGTTGCCACGAAGATTCCAAGCGTCCACGCAACGCACACGATCAGTTTCAAAACGTTCTTTCGTAGCGATGGAATGACGGGCGCATGGGGAGGTGTCATCAGGATGGCACCGCCGATCGCTCCCATTACCGTTCCCCAGGCGTCATATCCCATCCACATCGAGGCAAGACCGACAAGGGAAAGAGGGACGACGCGAATGGCGGGAGATCGCAAAAGATAGGCGGCGATGCCCAAGAGGATCATGCAGGTGCCGGCGCGATAATCGAAAGGAAGGATTGCGCCGACAAACAGAGCCGATATCCAACTCCATGAAAGGCTACGGGTCATTCCCCATGCGATGGCGAACGCACCGACCGGCCCCAGGAAGTCGAGCATCTGACAGGCGATCACGTAATTTGCCCGGCTCTCTCCCACCCACGGATCAAGAGCAGCAAAATAAAGAAACTCAGTCAGGCGAAGCGGAAAGACTTGATCGAAGAGAATCTCCCCCTGTTTCCATTGCCAGACCGCCGAAACGATCTGTCCATCGTGGAGCGGATCGACCGACCTTTGACCCGGATGAACGTCAAGGAAAAGAAAGCAACTCGCCAAGAGGACCAACGGAAGGATAAGTCTTAGGGTCGTGCTTTGGAGTCGACTGATCACGATCACTATCAGTGATGCCACGATGAGCCAGGCCGAATGTAACGTTGAGTGAAGGATCAGCCCAAAGGCCGATGCAATCAATAATGAATTCAATCTCGTGACTGGATCCGCGAACGACTGTTGAATTCGTTCTTCGAAAGAACACTCCACGAGCCAACCGAGCAAAACACCGATCACCAACGAATCGATGACCTCGACCCCGAGTGCTTGAGGCACGGCGAGTAATCCGGTGAGATAGATGAGAACGGCTAGAACACGTTCCTCGATGCTCCACGAGTGGATCAATCGACTCGAAGCGAACGCGAAAGCCACCAGAGCAATGAGAAGAGCAACTGTCTGATTTGAAAGCGATAAAAGCAGCAGACTAAAAAGTACCGCACATCGCGCGCCCGATCGAATGGAGAGAGATGACGATATTTTAAATCCCTGTAACCCCCACTCGATCATGACCGCCAAGATGATGGACAAACTCAAGCCCATCCACGAGGGCGGATGATTTCCGAAGTAGAACTGCCTCACCAAAAGGGACGACATGCAGATCGCGGTCCCGACACTCCACCCTTCCGCGAGCGAATTCAAACGAGGAAGAAGTCGAGCAATCCCAAACACGAGGATTAGCCCCGCGATCCAAGTCCACGAGATCGTCTGAAAACGACTCCAGATGGGAACGGAGAGCCAAAACGCCAAACCGAAGGTGCCGACAGCCGAACAGAAGAAATCACACCACGATCGCCACGGTGTTCCGTCGAAACGGCCAATCAACAGATTCAATAGGATTGAAGCGACCAGCGCGGCACCGACGAAGGCCGTCACGGTCTGTCGTTCGGTTGCTTCAGAATAGCCAAGAAGGAGCGGTAAGCCGATCGTGTCGATCGAATCCGCAAACGGCTCGCACCAGAGTAGGATGGTTGCTGCAAAAAACCCGAGCAAAATCGCAAGGCTGGCGACGGTGAGGAGGCGATCAACGCGCGCGTGAGGATCATTCTGTAGCAGATCATTTACCGTATTGGCCACCGTTTGCTTGCTCGCCTGAACACTACCGCAAAGGAATCATGTAAGATTTGTTTTCCACTCGGTCATCAATGAATGTTCCGAGCGGGAAATTGAATGAGAAGTCTGCGTCCGCGACCTCACCAAAGGTGACAGAGTCGAGCATACAGGTGCGATCGAGATAGATCTTACCGAAACCACGGGACTCCTTGGGATTGGTTTCGAAGCAGGCGATGCGAGTGTAATACGGGAAGCGAACTCCAGAATTCACTGTTTGATGTTGCTGAAATACCTTGAAGCAGGAGATCGCAAGTGGCTGTTGATCAGACACCCTTGCAAATTGCAACCAGCGTCTTACGGCGAACGATTCCTTATTATCGTCGATCCAAATCGTCGTCGCGCCAGTAGAGATCACGATACATTGAACGCCGTCCACTTCGACAAGGAAAGGTTGAACTTTGAACAATGAACTGCGAAGGCACTTCGGTAAGTAACTGTAGGACTCTTTGGATCTATCATCACCGTACTCAGTAACACCTACTTTGGATAACATCTGATGCCCTTCCGCATATCCGGCAGGGAACCTATCTCGATGCCGCGTTCCAATACCTATGAGATCACCCATTGCTTGATCGTCGCTGAATTGCTTGGTGCTCAATCCATCAAAAGTAGTGATGTCGGTAACAAGCTTTCCCCGATTCACTTTTTTCATGATGCACTTGAATTTTTGATCTAATTCAGAAAACTCGAACGTTCGATCGCTTCGTTTGGGAGGGTTCCGATATTCGATCGAGCCATCACTACGACTGAATGCGAAGCTTTCTTCGACGCTCCGAAATTTCATCTGCGGTTTATTCAGCTTTGAATACCAATCCTCCGCACAGCGAGCGATTTCCTCGATGCTGCATGTCGGTACGATCTCTGTTTGTTTGATCGACTGACCGAACATTTCGTTCAAGGAGTCAATGATCTCGTTGTAGGTACTAGGCTTTCCATCAAGTCCAGTAAGAGGTGCTTTTGGTTGCGGAGAGGTACTAGCTGCCTGTCCGTCATCACCTATGACAGCACAGAGAATAATGATTGCCCATACCATGTCTGGCCCTGCTGCGTTAGGAAGAGAGCGATATACTGTTGTCTATTGCGTTCTCGAAGCCGAGTGGCTTCGCGCGAAAGGCACATCACCAGGCAGATGCTGGCCATCCGCCGGGCTCTGTTC
>JAIEPU010000165.1 GCA_019748235.1 bacterium | reverse complement strand
GATTTCAGGTCCGCGAGAAGTGCCGCGATGGGGCCGTCGAGTTCCCCCGCCAGTTTGCGGTGATTTCCCTCGACGTTCTCGTGATTGTCCCACGGCTGCCCCGCTCCATGCCAAAGCTGCACGTACCGGACTCCACGTTCCAGAAGCCGTCGCGCGATGAGCGTTTGCCGACCGTGCACGGTATCGCCGTACAGTTCACGAATCGATGCGGGCTCATTGGCGATGTCAAATGCCTCCGCCGCTTCAATCTGCATCCGAAACGCGAGCTCAAACGATTGGATCCGGCTTTCAAGTCGCGGATCGCTTCGATAGGCCGCATGCTCTTTGTTGATCTTCGCTAAGAGATCAAGTTGCCGGCGCTGTACCGCCGTCGCGACCTGGGGATGCTCGATGTTCTCGATCAGCTTGTCGAGTTCGCGATGCACCGAGTCGATGTATGTTCCTTGATACGCTCCAGGAAGAAAGGCGCTTTGCCAGTTTTCGTTATCCTTGATGGGCAATCCGTTGGGACACATCGCCACGAAGCCGGGGAGATTCTGATTCTCTGTGCCTAGGCCGTAGAGAATCCACGATCCAACGCTCGGCCTTGGTTGCACGGAGTCGCCGCAGTTCATGAGCAAGAGAGAAGGCTCATGATTTGGGACTTGCGCTTGCATCGACCGAATGACCGCGATGTCATCGATATGTTCCGCCGTCTTCGCGAAGATCTCGCTGACTTCGATGCCGCTCTCGCCATACTTTTGGAATTTGAAGGGAGAGGGAAGGGCAGCCCCCGTCCGTCGCTCCGTGAGCAAGTTGACCGGGACCGGTTGCCCGGCATACTTCGCCAGGGCCGGCTTCGGATCGAACGTGTCGACGTGCGAAGGGCCACCGTTACAGAAAAAGTGAATGACACGCTTCGCCTTACCCGGAAAGTGAGGTTGTTTCGAGGCGAGCGGACTTGCTTCGGAGGCATGCGCGGAGGAGCCCTTACCCGTCATTAACCCCGCCAAACCGAGAGAGCCAAGCCCCATGCCCGAGCGGGAAAGGAAATCACGGCGGGAGAGGGGGCCCTTCAGTATTCGATCAATCATTTCCATCTCCCGCGGTCGTGCATGCCATTGTCGTCGCCGTCGTTGACTTTCCATCAGTCGACAAAGAGAAATTCATTGCTTGCTAACAGCACCTGAGCGAGCTGTTCCCAAGGCGTCAAGCGGTCGGAGCGAATGCCGCGAAAATCTGTCTCCGCATTCCAAGCGATCGCATCTGCACTGTCTGAAGCATCCTTGATAGCGATCTTCCATTCGAACTCATCGTGATTGAGTTGTTCACGACGATCGACGATGAAGTCGATCGTATCACCCGCTTCAACGTCAATCTCATTAACCTGCGACCAGCCCGGCGAATGGTGAACGATCGACGAACCCAAGAATCCCTGACGGCTGGAGTAGATCACGCCGTGAACGCCATCGCCTTCGGGACTCGGATGAGACAATGTGGCCTTCAGCCGGACGCGCATATTCTTTGGAGCCGTCCATCGGCGAATCGCGGCATGAGCAAGGTCGTTCCCCGCGTGCCCACCTTTAGCGTTCAGCTCGACCCAACCGAGGACACCATCGGGCATATTGGGACCACCCTGCCACGATTTCCCCGTGAAGTAGGGAAGGGGATGGAACGAGGTCACCTTTTCTTCTTTCTCGTCGAACTCACCGTATCCATACGACCAGTCGCTTGCGGTCGATGGCGACATATCCTCTTCCAGCATCGGCGAAGGGGAATTGACGAGAGCCAGCGCCGCCTCCGCTTCTTCGTGGGCCGGGTCACGCTGATAAATCGCGCGGTAAAGCTGACGAATGTTATCGAGTGGACTCGTCTGATCGTTGATCGCCAATCGTCGCGACAACGAGCGGGCGTTGTCGAGAACCATCGGATGATTCAGGAAGAAAAGTGCCTGTTGGGGCACGGTCGTTTCACTCCGCTGCGGAATATGCAAATCAGGATTGGCGAAGTCGAAGACACGGAAGGTGGATGGGAGATATTGTCGATCGACGGTGCCGTACAAGGTTCGACGATGCATCGACCGGCTAAAGAGATCGGTCGGCTTGCCGGACATCGAGAGATCAAGCTCTCCCGCCGCGGCAAAAGCAGCATCCCGCATCTCCTCGAACGATAGGCGGTGCGCCGTCCTTCGCCAAAGCAGTCTGTTATCCGGATCAATCTCTCTCGCTCGCGCCAGAACGGCGGGATCGACGGGACCATCTTCACTTTGCCGATAGGCGGCCGACATCATGATTTGTCGATGGAGCCACTTTAGACTCCAGCCCTCTTCCATGAAGCGAGTCGCGAGCCAATCCAATAGTTCGGGATGGCTCGGCATCTCCGCTCGTAATCCGAAATCGCTGGGCGTTCGAACCAGCCCCAATCCGAAATGATTCAACCAAACTCGGTTCACGATCACGCGTGCGGTCAATGGATTCGATCGCTCGATGATGGACTCCGCCAACTCCAGTCGGCCACTTCCTTTTTCGAAGGGCTTCCGGTCACTCCCCGCGATGACTTCGAGGAATTGCCTCGGGACTTCGTCGCCGAGATTTGCGGGATTACCTCGTTTGAAGACGCGCGGCGTGACGAGGGTGGGCCGGTCGATCAATAAATGGGTGTGTTTCGGGGAATCGGGTGAGTCGATGAGGAATCGATCGATGTTGCGCTGCAAACCCCAGAGCTCGTTACAAACGCTCGTTGTGAAGAAGAACTCGATATTGGTCATCGGCTCGTCGGGGACTTCGCATGGAGCTTCCGGGCCGTAGAGAACCTTGCGAAGGGCTTCGTCGGCCGGGTTCTCAAAGGAGGTCGGCGCAGCTTTTTGATCGGTCACATCTGCGACTTGTTTACCCCATTCACTGTTCACTTCCTCGAGTAGCCGGCCATAGCGTTCCGCGACTTCCTTCATGCTCGCGGGAGGAGTAAGGAATGCCGCCGTGACGCGAGGATTGACTTCTTCCAGAGTTCCCTTCTGCAACTCGGCGCAAACGGCCGACGCTTTGTCTACGAACTGGTCCGCGGGAATATCCGCGAAGCGATGCCAAGCCGAAAACACCGGATCCTTGGTATCGCGCGCGAGAACCAAATAGTCCCGGAGTCGGCGGACGTGCGCGGCGGGGATATCGGAAGGCTCAATAACGACATCGAATCCTTCTTCGGGATACTTACTCAACTCGAGCTGCGACGACATGAAGTCGACTAAACGGCTCCGAATCCGATCAGAAGCCTCCTTCCGCCGAGCCGCCATTTTCTCATCGAGCTTCTGTTGCTGCTCGCGTAGTTTCTTCTCGAAGGCATCGTCACGCGGAGAATCATCGAGGCGTACAAGATGCTCCGAGCAATTTTGAAACACGCCGTAAAGGGAATAATAGTCGCGCGTCGGAATCGGATCGTACTTGTGATCATGACAGCGCGCACAGCCGACGGTCAGTCCCATCGTGCCGCGCGAAACGACATCGATTCGGTCGTCGATGATGTCTCGCGAAACGCCAATGAATCGTCGGCCGATCGTCAGAAATCCCATCGCTGCTTTGTCGGCAGGATTTGTAGCGGCCTGATCTGCCGCGATTTGAAGGAGGAGAAAGCGATCGTAAGGGAGATCATCGTTCAGCGCGTTGACCACCCAATCGCGATAGTTCCAAGCGTGGACCCAAAACCGCTCCTCACGGGCATAAACATAACCCTTGCTGTCGGAGTAGCGTGCGACATCGAGCCAGTGCCGACCCCATTGTTCGCCATAGTGGGGTGACGCCAACAGTCGGTCAATGAGTTTCTCATACGACTGCGGATCTTCATCATTCACAAAATCGTCGACTTCCGTCGCTGAGGGGAGAAGTCCCGTTAAATCAATCGAGGCCCGGCGAATGAGTGTTCTTCGATCCGCGGGAGGAGAGGAAATGAGCTTGTTTTCAGCAAGCTTCGCCTGCACGAATGCGTCGATGGGCGTCAACGATAACTGCGATGCTTCCGGATTCGGAATGGTCGGATCCTGAATCGGCTGAAAGGCCCAGTGTTGCTTGGGATCTTTCGATTTACTTGTACCAGCATTTTCGGGGGGCCACGGCGCGCCGATGGCGATCCAATGGGTGAGATCATTGATTTCAGCATCACTCAACTTCGGCGCGGGTTCTGGGGGCATGATTAGCTCCCCCTCATGCTTGATCGCCGCCAGCAACGGGCTCTCCTCCGGTTTACTCGGAATGACAGCCGTTCCGAGATCGCCTCCCTTCAAGAGGCCATCACGCGAATCGAGGCGGAAATTCGACCATTGCTTCTTCGGCCCATGACATGAAATGCACCGTTCGACAAGCAGGGGGCGAATTTTCTTTTCGAAGAACTCGATTTCATCCGCCGAGGGTGACTCCGCGACGGCGCCAGAAAAAGGAATCGCAAAACTCAGGATGAGAAGGAGGGCACCAATCGGCGCCGATTGGGGGGCATGGCATGACAGAGAGCGTTGATAAAGATGGCTTTCTCGATCAGCCACAGGATGGTCCTTCCAATACCGATATCCAACCTTAAGGTTACCACACCCAGCACTCGCTCGACCACCACTCTTTCTGTTCGAAATTCAATTCCATCGGCCTCTTCAGCGTACTCTTAGAGAGAAGGACGATCCTGATTGACGAGATAGGCCATGCAGAACGAATTGCTTCGCAGAATGGGAGTCGAAACGGCGAGCGGCGTATGTGGCCGTGATTGGTACTCCCACCCCCGGGGTGCGGAACTCGTTTCGATCAATCCCGCGACAGGAGAGGAGCTATGCCGTGTCCAAGGGGCATCGTCTGGCGAGTATGACGAGGTCATCGATGACGCCTCGGGCACCTTCAAACGATGGAGAAATATACCCGCACCCGTGCGTGGCGAAGTGGTTCGGCAATTGGGGGCCGCTCTGCGGCAACGAAAGAATGATCTCGGCCGATTGGTGACGATGGAAACGGGAAAGATCATCTCGGAGGGACTTGGTGAAGTCCAAGAGATGATCGATATGTGCGACTTTGCCGTCGGACTTTCCAGACAACTCTACGGTCTCACCATTGCCAGTGAACGATCCGAGCATCGGATGATGGAACAATGGCATCCGCTCGGAACGGTGGGCATTATCACCGCGTTCAATTTTCCAGTCGCCGTGTGGAGCTGGAATGCTGCGATCGCCGCGGTCTGCGGGAATGTCTCGGTTTGGAAACCATCACCACGAACTCCGCTGACTTCGCTCGCTGTCCAACAGATCGCGAGTGACGTTGCCCGCTCCGCCGGCCACGAAGGAATCTTTACCCTCTGCAACGGAGGAACGGATATCGGCGAACGACTGTCGGCGGATCGTCGCGTGCCGCTCGTCTCGGCAACAGGAAGTTGTGCGATGGGCAAAAAGGTGGCTGCGACCGTTGGAGCGAGACTGGGACGTTCCCTACTGGAACTCGGTGGTAACAACAGCGCGATTATTACCCCCTCCGCCAATCTCGATCTCGCCCTTCGCGCGGTGCTGTTTGCCGCGGTCGGAACAGCGGGTCAGCGGTGTACGACATTGCGTCGGCTTTTCCTTCATCAATCAATCGCCGAGGATTTCACCGAACGTCTCGTGAAAGCGTATCGGAGTATTCGGATCGGCGATCCGCTCGATGAATCCACGTTGATGGGCCCGCTCATTAGTTCGCAAGCCGTCGATGCCATGATGATGACACTGCAACTCGCGAAGGATCAAGGAGGCTCAATCCTGACGGGAGGCGAACGAATCAATCGACCCGGATACTTTGTCGAGCCGACGATCGTACGAGCCACGCATGACATGCCCGTCGTCCATCAAGAGACGTTTGCTCCCATTCTTTATGTGATGAGCTACGAATCCCTCGACGACGCGATCGAATGGAACAACGAAGTCCCACAGGGGCTGTCGTCGTCCATCTTCACCGACTCCGTGATTGATTCGGAAACGTTCTTAAGTCCAGCGGGCAGCGATTGCGGCATTGCCAATGTCAACATCGGCACGTCAGGGGCCGAGATCGGCGGCGCGTTTGGTGGTGAGAAGGAGACCGGGGGCGGTCGCGAAGCGGGCTCCGACGCATGGAAAGCCTACATGCGTCGACAAACCTGCACCATCAACGGCGGCAGGAATCTCCCGCTCGCTCAGGGAGTCAAGTTCGATCTTTAGCCGTTAACGCTCGAATGGAGTTCCGGCTCGAGTTCGGCTTCCATCTCCGTCAACATGGACGAGACGATATTGACCGCGGTTTTGACATCCTCTCGTGTGATAACGAGCGGAGGGCAAAAGCGAACCGTGCTTTCACCGCAGCCAAGCAATAAGAGTCCATGTTGGAAACAACGCTGGATCAAGTCTTCGCGCTCCTTGCTCGTCGGTTCGCCGGTCTTTGGATCGCGCAGTTCCATTCCAACCATCAGACCGATGCCCCGAACATCGCTAATCATCCGATGTCGTGATTTCAGCTTGAAAAGCTCGTCGATAAGATGCGTCCCAACATCGGCAGCATTCACCATGAGCTCTTCTTCGAGCAAGCGAATCGTCTCGAGAGCGGCAGCGCACGCGATGGGATTACCCCCAAACGTGCTGGCGTGAGAGCCGCGCGGCCAGTCCATGACGTCGGCCTTCGCCACGATCGCGCCAAGCGGCATTCCAGAAGCGACCCCTTTCGCCAGGCAAATGATGTCAGGCTCGATTCCCCAATGTTCAATCGCGAACATCTTGCCGGTCCGGCCCATGCCACTCTGCACTTCATCCGCGATCAGGAGAATGCCATGCTTTTCGCACGTCTCTTTGATCTGAAACAAGAATTCCGCGGGCGGAACGATGTAGCCACCTTCTCCCTGGATCGGCTCGACGATGATCCCCGCCACATCGTCGGGCGAAACGGTTCGACGGAAAAGATTTGTCAAATGCGTCTCGATCGAGATTCCATCTTGATGGCCGTACGGCAAGTGAATCACGTTCGGCACCAAGGGCGAGAATCCGCGGCGCTGAATCACTTTGCTCCCCGTGAGGGAGAGTGCTCCCATCGTGCGGCCGTGAAATCCGCCGAAGAAAGAGATCATGTGCGACCGCTTGGTGTGATAGCGCGCCAGCTTGAAGGCTGCTTCTACCGCTTCGGCGCCCGAATTGCTGAAGAACACCTTCTTCGGTGATTTACCGGGAGCGATGTGCGCGAGCTTCACCGCCAGATCTCGCTGCGGCGCATAGTAGAAATCAGTCCCCGACATGTGAATCAATTCAGCGGCCTGACGTTGGATGGCGGAGACGACACAGGGATGACAGTGTCCCGTGCTGCAAACCGCAATGCCGGCGGTGAAATCCAGAAAGATATTCCCATCCACATCTTCGATCGCCGCCCCTTTTCCTCGTTTGACAACGAGTGGGTATACCCGCGTGTAAGAAGGAGAAAGGTATTGCTCGTCCATGTGAATGAGCTGCGTCGCATTCGGACCCGGTAAAGGAGTCCTGATGTTGGGGACGATGGCGTACTGTTGCTGACGAATCATTGGAATCCCTCCTTTCCGGAGAGGGGCAAAGCAAACATAGATGCGGGGATAATACTGGTACGAACGGGCACCCTGATTGAGCGAAGCGGTTCTCCCGGAACTTCATCAAGTTAAGGATCAACCTTATTACCAGGATGATGGAACAACCGATTCAATCCAGGCATGCCGTCGCGGCGTATAAGTATTGTCGCGTCACAGGCGATGAAGGGAAGCGGAGGTGAGGGACATCATGGCGAAGAAAACTTCGGTCAAAACGGAACGATCTATTCATGGTGGTTTGAAGGGGCGATCACCTCAAGACCGTCTTGCCCTTCGTCTGTTTGATAAACTCTGGGATGCCTACCGCGATCGCGTCCCCTATGTCGGCATGTATGAGAAAGTCATTGCCGATGCGGGCGGTGATTTCGTCAACGACCACATTGCCTTTCGAACGATCGCGAGTCAGCAGCCGACTCGAGGAATCGTGACTTTGTCCCGTATTTTCGAGGCTCTGGGCTACCAAGCCGCCGGTTGCTATGCGTTTCCTGACAAACATCTCTCCTCTATCCATTACCAACATCCCCATGCTGAATTCCCGAAACTATTCATTTCGGAACTGAGGACATGGGAACTGGAGCCGGCAGTTCGAAAGATCCTTCTCAAGGCACTGGGAAGTCATCGGCCCCCCATCTTTGATTCCATCCTCGCCGAGATCGCATCACTTCGTGAAGATCCGAACGATGATCGGTTGCTGACGAAACTGCTCACGGTCTTTCAGCGATTGCCTTGGGAGATGCCTCTGAAGAGTGATGTCGAACGGGTGAATCAAGCAAGCCAGTTTGGTGCTTGGGTCATGCTGCATGGATACGCCGTCAATCACTTCACCGCCCTCGTCAATTCGCACGGCGTCAAGAGTCTTAGCGACATCGACAAAACGGTGGCCGCTTGCCAAGCCGCCGGCATCCCGATGAAGAGTGAAATCGAAGGTGCGCCCGGTTCGAAATTGCGTCAGACGGCGACAGAAGCATGCACTGTGGCCGTTCGAGTCCGCGATCGTGGCAAGGTTGTCCGAATGCCGTGGAGCTATGCCTACTTCGAAATTGCAGAAAGGGGAAGGGTGCGCGATCCGGCAACAGGGAAAGACGTTCGTTTCGAGGGATTCTTAGGACCGCAAGCAACTCAACTCTTTGAGATGACACGCATCGGCGGAAAAAAGTAGCGACGGTCACCTTTCCCGGTTTCGGCGTGCGCAATCAGCCAACAAGTTCGCTACGATGTCGAACGCGTGGATCTGATCTCTTCCGAAATTGTTGGCGAAGGCTACCGAATCGTGAAGCATCGAATACTGGCGATCGCCTTGTTTTCATCGACCCTTCCTCTCTTTGCCGCCGATGTGAAGAACGTCGACGTCTATCGTGTGCCGGGTCGCTTCGGCGGATGGCCAGCGAACCACGGCATGTGGTCGTGGGGGAATGAACTTCTCGTTGGCTTCAGCGCGGGTTACTACGACGGCAGTCGGATCGGCATGCACGCGATCGACCACAATAAGCCGGAAGAGCATCTACTCGCACGCAGTCTCGATGGGGGTGAAACCTGGACCATCGAAAACCCCGCGGAAGAGGGAGCGCTTTTGCCGCTCGGCCAATCCCTTCATGGCAAAGTTCCTCCCGGCTTCGAAAAGCAAACCTTGAAGGAATGTCCAGGGGACGTCGATTTCACCCACCCCGATTTCGCGATGACGGTCCGCATGACGAACGTGCATGTCGGCCCCTCGCGCTTTTGGTACTCGACCGATCGCGGGCACCATTGGCAGGGACCGTTCGGCCTTCCACAGTTCGACACGCCCGGCATCGCCGCCCGAACCGATTACATCGTCAACGGCCCGCACGACTGCATGCTCTTTCTCACAGCGGGTAAGAAGAACCGGATGGAAGGTCGGCCTATCTGCGTTCGCACGACCGACAGCGGAAAGACCTGGAAGTTCGTCTCGTTCATCGGCCCCGAACCCAAAGGCTTTTCGATCATGCCCTCTACCGTCCGGCTTGCCCCGAACGAACTTCTGACGACGCTTCGCGTTCACGGTGCCGACAAACGATGGATCGACGCTTGGGAATCGAAAGATGATGGAGTCACATGGAAGTTTCTTTCCCAACCGGTGGCCGATACGGGCGCCGGCAACCCGCCCAGTCTTCTCAAGCTCAAGGATGGCCGGCTCTGTCTAACCTACGGCTATCGCGCCGCGCCTTTCGGCATTCGAGCAAAACTCAGCAGCGATAACGGCAAGACATGGGGAGATGAGATTCATCTCCGCGACGACGCCGGTGGCAAAGATATCGGCTATCCCCGCAGTGTGGAGAGACCCGATGGGAAGGTGGTCGTCGTCTATTACTACTTCGACCAGCGCTCCCCAGACCGCTTCATCGGCGCGACGATCTGGAAGCCGTGAAGTCCAACGTGATTACAAGCGACGGATGCTAGCATGAGGGTGTCATGTTCCACGCTCGCGTGGACATGCTGGACTCATCAGGCAGTAGTGATCGTCAAACGTTTCGAGCAAAATACAGTTAGTTGATGACCGCAATAACATGCCCAAGTCAAGCCTGGGAATGCCTCCCTGCCGGAGACGGATGATGCAACTTGAACCAACGCATGTCGCTCGCTTGAAAGAAGCCCTTGAACAAGGCAGTCCGGTCTTGGAGGCTGTGCCAAAAGCGATCGGTGACACGGAGGCTTGCAACGGCCTCTGGCGCTTCTATTCCGAATCATGGCCGGCTGGCGGCGTTCGACTTTGGAATACGGAAAGTCAGTGGAAGCAACATTGGGAGGCTTTCCTTCCTCAAGGCGCGTTCGCATTCGGTGAAGACGTTTTTGGGAACCAATTGATCGTCGTGCCAGGAGAACATGACATTTTCTTGTGGAATCACGAAAATGGCGTATGCACGGACCTGTATTCCGATCCCGTGAATCTTTTGACAACGGCTTCGAAAGACGGGATCGACTGGATTGACTTGTATAGCGATGGCTCACTGGCAGTTGCGCGACGGTTCGGACCTGTTGCAAGAGAATCACACTTGCATTGGACGACGCCTTTGATTTTGGGTGGTGTCGTGAACGATTCCAACATCTCTGTCGTTGAACGAGAAATGCATCTCGTCGGCCATGCAAAACTATGGTCGCGAGTTCGTAACCTGCCGCTGGGAACGATCGTGACTCGAAAATGATCGTGAACAAATTCTGGAGGTAACCCATGCAACGGTATGCGGGGAAGCCATTTCTTCGGTTGCTCGAGTGCTACGTTCTCTGGGCCGTTGGAGAACTTATGCCCGAAGATAACCAAAAACTTCTGGCGATGACTCCGAGATTACGTGATCTCTACAAGCGGCAAGGGTCGTGGCAGGAAATTATTGCAGGTGAAATGGACCTCCCCGCCGACTTTCCTCAGCATATCAAAGCTCTCTGGAGCCAAAACAAGCAGCGGGCCGAAAACAGCGGCGTGGAACTTTCTGCTGAGGACTTCGCGCGGATGTTTGTGGACCATAACCTCGTCAACCATTGAGTTCTTGCGAGCCGTGATGCCGCTTTCTTCGTCGGCCGCTCGCGACGACGCCGCCGGCAAAGATATCGGCTACCCCCGCAGTGTGGAGAGACCCGATGGGAAAGTGGTGGTCGTCTATTACTACTATGACCAGCGCTCCCCAGACCGCTACATCGGCGCGACGATCTGGAAGCCGTGAAGTCCAACTTGATTACAAGCGACGGATGCTGGAATGCGGGTGCCATGTTCCACGCTTGCGTGGACATGCTCGGCTCAAAAGGCAGTCGTGAAAATGGAACATTTCGAACGAAGCACATTTACTTCGTGCCTTCAATAACATGCCCAAGTCAAGCCTGGGCACGCCACCCGGCCGAGGACTTTCTCAACAACCTATTGAATTTGAAAATAGTCCCCCCGTTCGCTTCAATGACACGAAACGGGGGATCTATGGAACAGCTCCGAAACCTTGCTGAGTGGTATCAGAAGAACAAAGCTCTCCTCAATACGCTGGGAAGTTTCCTTCTCGTCATTCTTGGAGCGATCTATGCACTCAGCCTTCAGTCTGAAAAGCTCCTCTTCCAAAGTTCCATCATCGTAAACTGGTTTTTGCTCTTGATATCCCTGTTTGCGATCATCGGGGGAGTGGTCGTTTTCAGTTGGCTCTTTCGAAACTTGAACCCGTGGGGTTACTCCCGCTTCAACTAGATGGCGTACCAGGGAACCCTCTGGAAATGGAAGTGGATGTTTGGATTGATTTATGATCTCCATCCCATTTGCTCCTATCCCCATTGCGGAAGGAGAAAACGAAGGATCACGCCAAGTGGGGATTACTTCGATTGCTACGAATGCAATAACTCAGCCCAATATGTTCCAATAACGGAGGAAGGGATCCTTGAAACGATCAAAAGAGAGATCCGCTATCAAACAGTAAAAGGTGGTTGGCGGGAATTGGTGAATGACCCTTGGAAGAATGATCCGAAAAGCTACAGCGAGTTGCAGGAAAAAATCAGGTATGAAAAGTGGAAGCGAAGACTTCGGGGTGATGACGACTTACCACCGCTAGAGCCGCGAGGCGAATACTGATTTCGAGATAGTGACTAATTCTTTGCGCTAGTGCTTTGAACAGCATTCGGCATCGAGCAGACAAATCTCGCTATTCTTGTCGCACGCAAGAGGAAATCGCCAAAATTCCTCACGGCCGTTCCTGCTGATATATCGCGAAAAGAATATCTTCCGTCTTCGAATACTTCTTCCCGCTGGCGAGGGCTGTCTCCAGCTTGCGGCGGGCTTCAATATCGGAGTGGCCGACACTGATGAGGGCGGCGAAGGCGTCGTCGAGAATGCTGGGCTCGATTTCCGAAACAGGAGCTTCCGATTCCCCACGCTGTGGCATGAGCGCGAACTTGGTGACCTTCTTCCGTAGTTTGGCGACGACACGTTCCGCGGTCGAACCGCCGATGCCGGGCAGGGTGGTGATCAGTTTCAAATCCTGGCGTTGAATCATGTCCGCCACATCACGGACGGGCTTCACCATCGCTTTGAGCGCGGTCCGAACGCCGATCCCATCGACCGTGCAAAAGAGTTCGAAGAACTCAATCTCCGCTTCTTCCATGAACCCCACGAGCCGAGGAACGATCTTCCCTCGTTGCGGATTTCCTTCCAGATATTCGATCGTGTGAAGCGTGATCTCACTTCCAAGCTTGAGCTGGATCGAGCGGCGAACGAGATCAGGCACGAGGACTTGGTACTCGATCGGCCCGACCTGAAGTCGAACTTCTTCTTCGAGAACGCGGTTCAAGATGCCACGGATCGATGTGATCAACAGAAAACTCCTCAAGCTTGCTCGTCACTCGAGTCCATTGTGCGGCGAAGATCAAGTTTGGGAAAGGTTGATCCACTTCCGCGTCTTCGGCGGCTGATGGTTCTTCATTCGCTCCCAAAGACCTTCGATCGTCACATCTACGTGAAAGAGTTCGCGATACTTCTCCTTCACGAATGCCTCAGCCATCGTGTGATCGATGAATTCGAGAAGCTTGTTGAAGTAGCCATTGAGGTTGAGAAGCCCGACCGGCTTGGTGTGTTGGCCGAGCTGTCCCCACGTTAGAATCTCGAAGAGTTCATCGAGTGTTCCGAAGCCGCCCGGCAACGCGATAAAGGCGTCCGACAACTTTGCCATCAACGCCTTTCGCTCGTGCATCGATTCAACGACGTGTAAATCAGACAAGCCGGTGTGAAGCAACTCTCGCGTGGCAAGCTCGTGCGGAATCACGCCAATGACTTTCCCCCTAGCGGCGAGGGCGGCATCGGCGATGACTCCCATCAATCCGACGCTTCCTCCGCCATAAACGAGTTCAAGACCCTGCTGAACCAGGAATTCAGCCGCTTGTTTCGTTGCTTCGCCGTACGACGGAGCCCCTGCATTCGCTCCACAAAAAATACAGACTCTTTTCATGCTATTCTCGATGAACGATCTCGATTCCCTACAGCCTCCCTAGGAGTGATAAGGAGTTTGACCAATCTTCAAAGGGGAGACGCGTCATTGGCAACGTGTAGGATAATGCTTCGCTTGAGACGACTGCATGCGGAGAGGACTCAATGACCGGTGGTGTCAGCCTTCAATCGATCTTTGCCTGGGTTTGGAATGAACTCGCCCGCGCGACCTGCGAACCACAGCATCCTTTTCGCTTCCCGGTGATCAGCACGACGTCAACGTCGCACGGATCGAATGCTCGTATCGTCGTCCTTCGCCGCGCCGAGGAACTGACTCATTCACTCGAGTTTTACACCGACCTTCGGTCCGAGAAGATCGGCGAACTGAAATCAGACCCTCGCATTACCTGGGTCTTCTGGGATCCTTCGATCCAGGTCCAACTTCGTATTCGCTCCACCGTCACGATTCACAGTGACGATCCGCTGGCGAATGACCGTTGGCGAACCTGTCCGACCAGTAGTCGGGTCATCTTTCTGACAGATTGGGCATCCGGTACTTCGACGGGAGACGAGGAAAGCCCGCCGCCTCCTTTGTGGCCCGGCCGAATGATTACAGGCGAGGAGTCAGAGCGCGGTCGCCCCCATTTCGCCGTGGTTCGATGCGAGTTAAACTACGTCGACTTTTACGAAATTGCCGCCGAGGGCCAGCGTCGGGCGTGCTTCCAGTGGATCAACGATCGCTGGTCTTCGGGGTGGATGTCGCCATAAACTATTACTGCGAGTCCGCTTGGGGATAGTGAATGTTCGGTTGCTCATGGGCGGAGAAGTGTTACACTCTAACTGTTGGTGATCTTGGGAGAGAGTGAAACTCCCTTCTGTTGGGGAATTTGCGTCTTAAGTGATTATTGTTAAGCGGTTTGCGTTAAGTATCGTCTAGAAAGATTGTCCGCGCATCAAGCGAGGTGAAGATCAGTGAGTTCGGCTCGATCGGATCTCTTGGAAGTTGCAATGGCCGATCCGCGATACGCGGTCGAAGCGTACGAATTTCTTTGCCAAGCGCTGGCCTTCACGCAGCAGTCGATGGGAAAACCACGCGAAAAGAAGAATTTGGAAGCGGGCGATGACGGGGTCAACCACGTCACAGGCCAGGAACTATGTGACGGAATTCGCCGATTCGCTCTCGAACAATTCGGACTGATGACGCCCGTCGTCTTCAGTTGTTGGGGGATCAAAGAGACGGCCGATTTCGGCAAAATGGTGTATCACCTGATCGAGTCGGGGCTTTGGCACAAATCGGACAACGACTCGATTGATGATTTTAGCGAGCAATTCGACATCGGGACTGCATTTCAAGATCACGAGATCGATTGGAAGGGAGGGGATTAGGCTCCTCTCCGAATCCCGATCCTTGTGGAGAACTCTTCGCCATGAGTCGACGCAATCGAGATCACCGGGTTGACCTCGACAGTAACCCTGGCCGAGAGTTTTGGTACTCCGTCCTGACGATGTTTCCTTTCAGCTATTTTCCCATCATGACGCTTCTGGCTGTCCTTTCGGCACTTATCATCCCTTATTGGACAGGCGTCTACGATCGATAGATCGGGGCGATTCCCACGGATGTTTGCGCGTCTCTTTCCCCACCGATCCGCTTCTCACCGAACTTTTGTTGAATCGACATGGCGAAAATTTCGCTCTGCGGGCAAAGTTGGGCTGAAGTTGGGCCGATGAAAGGAAACGGTGACGGCTCACCTTTTGATTCTGATTCCGGTCGTTTACACCGTTCGGTTCGGCAAGAGGCCGGGACCGGGCTGCGAAATCGATGAGGGATCGGAATCGGCGGCCAAAATCCGAGGACTTTGGGACAGTAATCTTGTCCCGATTAAAAGTCTCTGATATTTGGCGGCGGACATTGGCAACAGCAACCTGAAACGCACCACATCCGCACGCTCGAGTGGAGAATGGGGTCTCGCTCTTCGCGTGCTTTACATAAGGGTTGGCCGGATACCCGGCGTCAGGGATGACGAACATGCGGCTCACGCCGCATACGGGTCCAGGGAAGGGAGCGTTCATGAACACCGGCACTGCCGATAAGCAGCATCAGCGCGTGCACATCCGATGGATGATTCGACGCGACATGCCCGAAGTGCTGCAGATCGAACAAGACAGCCACGATTATCCTTGGACCGAAGAGGATTTCCTGCACTGCCTGCGCCAACGTAACTGCATTGGCATGGTGGCTGAGTTGGGAGAGCAGGTCGTGGGGTTCATGATCTATGAACTTCACAAAGCAAAGTTGCACATTCTGAACTTTGCCGTGCATCCTGGCCAACGCCGCAAACGTGTTGGGAACCAGATGGTGCAGAAGCTGATCAGCAAGCTTTCAAGCCATCGTCGAACCTGTATCACGCTTGAGGTTCGCGAGACCAATCTCGAATCTCAACTCTTCTTCCGACACTCCGGCTTTTCCGCGACGGTTGTTCTTCGGGAACATTTCCCCGACACCGGCGAAGATGCCTACTTGATGAGTTACCGATACCCGGTGCCCGAGAATGCACCTGCCTCGGTCGATTCGATGGCCCATCTCGAAGAGTGAGCCAATTTCCAAGATAAATACCTCACGCGGGAAGAAGTGACCCTTCTTCCCGTGTTTCGTTTTTCGCTTCGATCGACCCAAGGTCGATGATTCGCGACTCCTCCGATCGGTTTTGGCCCACCAAGCGTCGATTCGCTACGATTGACCTCGGCGGAAAGTAAGCAGATCGCTCGCAGCGCCATCTGCGCGGACGCAGATCCAACAGATCGACGGCGACGCTTTAATTGACAGTTTCCCTTTTCGAGGGCCATCATGGACAACCCGGTCAAGCAATTGATCCGAACGATTCCCGACTTCCCGAAGCCTGGCATTCAGTTCCGCGACATCAGCACCTTGCTGGCCGATCCGTGGGGATTCAAACGCGCGATCGATGAATTCATTCAGCACTATCGCTATTCGCCAATCGACAAGGTGGTCGCCATCGAATCGCGTGGTTTCGTCATTGGTGGAGCGATCGCTCACCACCTTAATGCCGGCTTCGTAATGGCACGAAAGCGTGGAAAACTTCCCGGAGAGGTCCGTCGCATCGAGTACGAACTCGAATACGGTTACGACGCCATCGAAATTCACGTTGATGCGATCGAGCAGGGGGAACGTGTCCTGGTCGTCGACGATCTCCTCGCCACCGGCGGGACTTGCGATGCGGCCTGTCGCCTGGTCGAGGAACTGGGTGGAAACGTGATCGGGTGCGCGTTTATCGTCTCGCTCCCCGATTTAAAGGGGTGGGAGCGGATCAAACGGTACGATTGCTACTGGCTTGCCGAGTTCGAAGGAGATTAGAATCGGTCGGTCGCTCAGCGAGAGAGTGAGCGGTTTCGATCTATTGGTGGGACGTGAGGGAGACTCCGGTATGTCGCTCCAGCGCCCTTTATCGATTTCTTCCCATGTAGACCGTCGGTCATTCCTCCGAATCGGAGGTTTGGCGGGCTACTCCCTTACGCTTCCTAGATTGCTTCAAGCGGCGGAAGAGGCGAAGTCGACACGGCGAATCCGGTCCTGCATCCTCGTTTTCTTTTATGGTGGTCCCAGCCATCTCGATACCTGGGACATGAAGCCTCACGCTCCTGCGGAAGTGAGAGGGATCTTCAAGCCGATCCAAACGAATGTGCCTGGCGCCTTTGTCTGTGAGCACATGCCGCACTGTGCTCAGGTGATGGACAAAGTCACGATCATTCGAAGCATGCATCACGGCATGCGGAACCACAATTCGGCTGCTGTCGAGGCACTCTGCGGCCGGACGCCGTTACGAGGGGATTTGGAACTCCTCGCCGATGATGAACTCAGCTTCCCGTCATACGGATCGATCGCGGAGTACCTTCTCAAGCAGAAAGAGCAAGAGCTGACGTCCGTCTCTCTCCCGCACGTGATGTACAACGTGGTTCGTCTTCCCGGGCAGGATCCCGGATTTCTGGGCCCCCAATACAGTCCCTTTCAAATTGCCGCCGACCCGAGTGTCGAGAACTTCCATGTCGGCGTGCTCGATTTGCCGAACGAAATGTCACTTGATCGACTCGATCATCGGGAGTCGCTTCTTCGTCATTTAGACGAGACGTCCCAGGAGGTCGCCGCCGGTCCGATGCAAGGATACTACGAGCGAGCCTTTGACTTGCTCCGTTCCCGCCGTGTGCGACAAAGTCTCGACATCGCGAAGGAATCCGACTCGGTGCGCGATCGGTATGGCCGAAATAAACTGGGCCAAAGTCTGCTCCTCGCCCGTCGACTGGTGGAGGAAGGGGACGTTCCCTTCGTCACCGTTTACGACGGCGTCCACAACGGACAGGATGTGAATTGGGACAGTCACCTGAAAGTCTTCGAGCGGATGGAAAAGAACCTGATGCCTCCCGCTGATCGAGGGGTCGCTGCACTCATCGATGACCTCGACGAGCGGGGATTGCTCGATTCGACGCTGGTCATTGGGATGGGGGAATTCGGCCGTACCCCGCAGATCAACACGTCAGCCGGTCGGGATCATTGGCCGAATTGTTACAGCGTGATGCTCGCCGGCGGAGGGATCAAGGGAGGCGTTCATTACGGATCGAGCGACAAAATCGGCGCTTATCCCGACATGAATCCGGTCACCCCCGGCGACCTGGCCGCCACTCTCTTTTGGGCGTTCGGCATCGATCCGCATCAAGATCTTCATGACAAGACCGGCCGACCGTTTTCACTCACCACGGGCAAACCGATCACCGAGTTGTTCAAGTCCGTCTGAGCCAACTGTTTAGATGGGAAAAGAATGAAACGAGATCCCAAGATCGGGTTGGCATTCGAGCGAACCTTCGTTGTCGAACAGAAACATGCCATCACCTTTGCTGACGATCAAATGCCCGTGGTATTGTCGACCCCCATGCTGATCGCCGAACTTGAGCGAACCGCGCGCGAAGCGGTGGCAGACCTTCTCGATTCCAATGAACGGACGGTCGGGACGTCGATTGAGCTCGATCATTTGGCAGGAACGACACTTGGATTCGAGGTGACTTGCCTGGCGCGGGTGCTCGGATTCGAGAACGGCGAGATCCGCTTTCAAGTCGAGGCAACCGACGGCGTTGATCGCTTGGCTCGGGGGTATCATCGGCGACAAGTGGTGGATGCCGATCGGTTACGACGACGAATTGAAAAGAAGGCCATTCAGTTATCGAAGGAAAAATCCTAGTACTTTATCAGGGTTTAATCTTCGCCATTCGTTCGGCGAGATGCCTTCGCCAAGACGGAATTCTCCGTTGTTGCCTAGTATTTTGCGGCCGCGCGTTTGGCGTGACCGATCGCTCGCCGATTAATAGCAAGAGCTTCCGAAAGCGATGTCATGTTTGGTTTGCTTTTACGACTCCAAGGTGAAGAACATCACTGGGCGGGCGCTTCGTTTCGGCGTTGCTTTAAACCGCTACGATCGAAGTTCGATCAATACTTCTGGATTCTGTCTTCCCAGCCGTGGATGGGGAGTCCGACTGACTTCCACAGCGAAAAGGAGTTAGCAAGATTTGAAGGAGATGTCGATACGAGCGTTAGCTTGTGGCGCCGGGGGTCGATTGGCCGCTGGGCCGACCAATTTAGCGAGGAGGATATTGAACTATGGGCGCCGAATCCGACTACTAATCCATCAGAATTAGCCACAGAATTCAGTCGCGTGCATTTTAATGGCTCCGACGCATACATCGAATCGCACGCCGAGATTTGGTTGATCTATACAGATAGCACATGCTGGGAGATCTTTACCAAGGAGGTGTCCCTACTTCAAAAGATCCGCGAACATCTGGTTGAGAACCATTTCATTGAAGTGTATGAGAGCTCGACGAAAGATCGGCGCCGCGCTTTTAAGAAAGCAGGTCTCGATCAAATTTGGCGTGCTAGGTAAGAATTGGGAAACTGAGTGTGCGTATGTGCTATTCGATCACGGTTCAGCTCGGTCTCGTTGGTGATCTCGTGCGAGATCGCCGATTCGTATAAGCCACAGCTATGCTTCGGGGCTGTAAGTGCTTTTTCAAAAGTGAGCCCAGTTACTTCGCCTTGCCGTGCCGCCATTCATCGAGTGCAACCGCGAGCACGATAATCGATCCGATGAGAATTCGCTGAACCGGATTCGGAATTCCCGCCAGTGTGCAGCCATTCCGCATGAATCCGAGAATGAACGCGCCGACGATTGTCCCCATGATCGAGCCTGCTCCGCCGCGAAGGCTACCTCCGCCGATGACGACCGCCGCGATCACGTCGAGTTCCAGGCCGACATTGTCCGTTGGAACGCCGGTCGATAGTCTGGAGAACTGCATCACCCCGGCAAGTCCCGCCGTTAATCCGGAAAGGCAATAGACCCATCGTTTGATTTTGGAGACGGGAAGACCGGAGAGTCGGCCCGCTTCCTCATTCGAACCGATGGCGAAGATGTACCGGCCCAGCCGCATTCGAGAGAGAAGCACGACGGTGAGAATGGCCGCGCCAAGCATGAGCCAGACGCCCGGGCCGATCACCAGCCAGGAGGGCTCGGGGACTTCCGTCATCAACTGATCGAGCCATGCATTTTGCCTGCCCGTCAGGCGATCAGACAGCCAGGAATAAGTCGTTTCCGCGGGAAGTGAGTCTGCCGCCGGCAGTCGAAGCGTCGCGCGAGCTTCGGGAGTGACGTCTACTTTCGTCTCGCGAGCGAGGAGAAGCGTGATCCCCCGATAGGCTTCCATCGTCCCGAGCGTGATGATGAAGGGGACCACCCCCGTCGAGGTGACGAATAGTCCATTCAGCCAGCCGCAAAGAAGACCGATCAACGTTCCCGCGCAAAAGGCTGCGATGCCGCCGCTTCCCGAGAAAACAAGCCAACCAGCAAGCCAGCTTAGTCCAACCCAGAGGAACGACAGGAGCACATTTCTCGTACGCGCATAGTTGAGCCCCACGACGAGGAGACTCAGCACGGCCGCTGTTCCCCAAGCGGCGGAATCGTTCCCCTGAAAGAAAACTTGATGAACGGTCTTCATGAACTGACCGTTGAAGACGAGGACGACGGTGACATTCGCGAGGGCGACGATCGATCCAATCGAGAGGTCAATGCCTCCCGCGATGATGACGAGCGTCATGCCGATGCCGCAGGTGGCGAGCACCGTGGTTTGAACCGCCACTTTTTTGACGTTGTCGGCCGACAGGTAGATGAAAGGGCGGTCCGGATCGTAGCTCAGCCAGGAAAAGACGAGTAGGACGAGCGCCAGCCCGAGAAACGGACCGACGAGATTCAATACTCGAAAGGCGATGCTCGATTTATCCAAAGACATCATTCACCCAACCACTTCGCGAGGTCAGGAGAATGCAATTCTTTCGAACGCTCCTCGTTCATGTTCTCAGGGGTGACGAGGAATTCTCCGGTGGAGACTCGCTTTTCAACGGTCTCTCCCTTGATGGCGGCTCGGGCATTCTTTACCCCAAGGTATCCCATGTTGATCGGATCCTGCATGACGAGCCCGTGAACGATTCCCTCTCGCATCGCGACCATCACGTCGGGGCCCGAATCAAACCCAACGATCTTGATCTGTCCCCCAAGGCCGGCATTCTTCACCGCCTGGGCCGTTCCCGCCGTCACCGGTTCGCACGGGCAGAACCATCCATTCACTTCTCCTTTGAACCGGGTGAGCAAGTTCTCTGCCTGGGCGAGTGCCGATGGCTGCGTTGCGCCGGCATACTGCTCTGACGAAATGACTTTGATGTCGGGGAAGTCCTTTGCAATCGTATCCAGGAATCCCTTTTCTCGCTGCTCGGTGCTTTCTGAGCCGACCTGGTACCTAAGAACGATCACGTTCCCCTTGCCCCCAAGGAGCTTGCCCATGTATTCGGCTGCGACTTTTCCACCGTTGTAATTATCGGTCGAGATGTAACTGGTGATGTTCTCGCTATCGAGACCGGAGTCCACGATGACGACCGGAATCTTCTTAGCCATAGCCATATCGACCGGCTTAACGACAGCGGTCCGATCGAGTGGAGCGAGGACGATGCCGTCGACTTGGTTCGTCACGAAGTTATCGATGATGTTGATCTGCTCCGTCCGGTTGTCTTCGGCAGGTGGACCTTTCCAGAGGACCGTGACGTCTCCGAACTCTTTCTCCGCTTTCACCGCCCCCGCGTGAATCGACTTCCAAAAAGAGTGTGACGTTCCCTTTGGGATGACCGCAATGCGAAGCTTCTTAGGGCCACTATCGGCACTCGGCTCGACCTTGCTGTTAGAGCAACCGATCAATGAAAAAAGACAACAGAACGACAAGCCGACGAACGTCGAACGCATTTGGTTCCCCTTGCCATTGTGCTTTGCAAGCGGCGACACCGGCAACATTCCCCCCGCGCGGTGACGAGCGAATGCCCGCCAAGTCGCGATTTGTCGCTCCCATGAGCATGAACAAGCAAAGCCGGTACGCTTCGATGGGTATGAAGAGCATTTTAAGAAATGATCGACGGCAAGCGAAGCACCGAGTCCGAGATCCGATCGGTCTCCCCGAAAAGAGATCGTCACTGTTCCAGTCGTTTCGATTAACCGGGCAGATCCTGATCATTCGGCATAGGATTGACTTTCGGAAGGGTATACTCTGTCGGCAGATCAAACTGAATCAAGAACCCCTCGAAAAATCCTCACTTTCGCCATGAAACTAAAATGCACCTCGCGGGTGCGACAATTCGGCGGGTGGGGGATCTTGGAGGGCCTGCCTTCGATCAGGTAAAACAGAAACCGAGGTTCGCACACGGTTTGCCCCGTATCGAAGGGGTCCTCGATCGTAGCGAACGATCAAGCCGCGACTACTATCTATCGGTCCCCTCGACGATAGTTCTCTGTTGGAATGAAACCGTCCAACTACCAGGGCAAAACGCATGGCGTCAGCAGACATCAAACGATCGCTCGCGACCTCAAATCCGTTCCCTGTCCTTATCGTTTACACACTGATGGTCGTCCTGACGGTGATCGCCTATTTCGGCATTCGCTGGATTGGCGAGACCACCTTGACCACCGCCGCTGTCGTGGCGGAGGGAGTTGCCGAATCCAAGCCGATTAAGCCCGTCGATCACACGATCTATCATGTCTTGCTCGCCCTGATGATCATCCTCGTCGCGGGACGGGTTTTTGGCAAACTGCTGGGTCTCGTCGGACAGCCGCAGGTCATCGGCGAGGTCGTCGCGGGCATCGCGCTCGGGCCGTCGTTTCTCGGATGGATTTCCCCTGGCACGATGAACTGCGTCTTGCCGAAACAAGTTCTTCCGTTCCTTGGCGTGATCGCACAGATTGGCATCATCCTCTACATGTTTCTCATTGGGCTCGAATTGAACGGCAGCCTGCTCCGCAAACGAGCTCACGCCACGATCGCAATCTCGCACGCGAGCATCATCGCGCCGTTTCTACTGGGTAGTGTACTGTCGCTCGGCCTTTATCATGAACTTGCTCCTGAGGGTGTCTCCTTTACGATCTTCTCGCTCTTCATGGGTGTGGCGATGTCGATCACTGCATTTCCCGTACTCGCTCGAATCTTGACGGATCACAACATCGAAAAAACACCGATCGGGATCATGGCGATTAGCTGCGCCGCGACGGACGATGTCACCGCATGGTGCCTCCTCGCCTTACTGGTCGGCTTTGCTC
Source organism: bacterium (assembly GCA_019748235.1). Lineage (GTDB taxonomy): Bacteria > Planctomycetota > Planctomycetia > Kolteriales > Kolteriaceae > JAIEPU01. The sequence continues at coordinate 26,393 of JAIEPU010000165.1, read as the reverse complement.
ATACTTCCGTGGCAAGTGCGATCGCGGTGATGGTGTTCACCGTAGCGTACGTGCTATTCATGGTCATTATCGCTCGGCCGTTTGTCGCTCGTTGGGCGGAGAGCAGGCCCCAGGGGGCTGATCCGAATGGATTTGCGATTGCCCTCGGCGCGATGTTGCTATCCAGTCTTTTCACGGAAGTGATTGGTATTCACGCCATCTTCGGTGCGTTTCTGCTGGGCGCCATCGTTCCTCACGAAAGCCCGATCGCAAAATCACTCGTGAGTAAGTTGCAAGACTTCGTCTCGATCCTTTTTCTTCCCGCGTTTTTCGCATACACGGGAATGCGAACGTCGATCGGTCTTGTCTCGACTCCGTGGGAGTGGGGAGTCTGCATTGCAATCATCGCGGTGGCAACGCTCGGTAAGTTCGGAGCTACTGTCCTGGCCGCTCGGCTACTGAAAGTGGATTGGCGATCGTCCTCCATTCTCGGAGCCCTCATGAACACACGCGGACTGATGGAACTCGTCGTCCTGAATATCGGCCTCGATCTGGGCGTCATTACCCCGACGCTTTTCGCCATGATGGTGATCATGGCCCTCGTCACCACCTTTATGACCACCCCCATGCTCCGAATGCTGTGGAAGGAAGAACCAACACCGGCAATCGCGTGAAGGTTAATGATTCATGTTGTTTGCTGAGGCTCGAACACGGAGATTGCACTTCCTGTGACATTTCTCCGTCAGATGACATGGCTCTCGCAATAAAAATACCTTCTCACTCCCGTTCACTTCTGCTTATTCTCAATCGTTGCGAATTGGTCTCAGGTTAGTGCACGAATCGGTGGGAACTGGCACGAACTCTGCATTCTTTTGCACGCGGGTATTATCAGAGAGGGTCACTGATGAATCGCAATTCAGCGTCGTACTTATTTTCGCTTCTTGTTCTCGTAGTTGCATCCGATTGTGCGCAATCCGCCGAGAGTCCCGCGAGGCCCAATATCATCTTCATCATGGCGGATGATCTGGGGTATACCGACGTCGCCTGCTTTGGAAGCCGATACTACGAAACGCCGAACATCGATCGGCTTGCGTCCGAAGGTTTGAAACTGGTCAATCATCACCACTGTCAGAACTGCGCTCCGACACGCGCGGCCTTGATGACCGGGCAATATGGTCCAAGAACGGGTATCTATACCGTCGGAGGGACGGGGAGATTCGACACGAGTCAGCGCCCGCTTATTCCGGTCGAGAATGTCACGGAACTTCCTCTCGACCGGTCGATCATTGCGAAGCAATTGAAAGAAGCCGGCTACGCGACGGGGATGTTTGGCAAATGGCATCTTGGACAGAAGAATAAGCATCATCCGGGAAAACGGGGCTTTGACGAGGCGATCGTTTCAGCGGGAGAGCACTTCCATTTCAAAACGGATCCGAAAACGGAATATCCCGAAGGTGAGTATTTAGCCGACTTCCTCACTGAAAAGGCAGTCGACTTTATTGATCGCCATCGGGACCAACCCTTCTTTCTTTATTTGCCCCACTTTGGTGTCCATGCACCACATGATGCGAAGGATGAACTGATCAAACGATTCAAAGACAAGCCTCCTGCGGGAGGTCATCACGATCCGACGTATGCCGCGATGATCGCCAGCGTCGATGAGAGTGTCGGCCGTGTAATGAAGAAGCTCGATGATCTGAATCTGTCTGAGCGAACGATTCTCATCTTTACGAGTGACAACGGCGGAGTCGGGGGCTATGTCCGAGAAGGAATCAAACGGGGTGGGGAGGACATTACCGACAATGCTCCACTCCGAAGCGGGAAGGGGAGTCTCTACGAGGGAGGGACTCGAGTTCCGTTCATCGTTCGCTGGCCGGGTGTCATCGAGGCAGCGATCACGCGCGATGTGCCAACGATTCACGTCGATATCTATCCGACGCTCCTTGAACTTGGCGGAGCGGCAAAGCCAAAGCATGAACTCGACGGAGAAAGTCTCGTTCCCGTTTGGAAGTCGCCAACCGCGTCGCTGAAACGGGACGCGATCTTTCAGCACTTTCCCGGTTATTTGGGAGCGGGAAAAGAGTATTGGCGAACGACTCCGGTAACTCTCGTTCAGCAAGGAGATTGGAAGCTCCTTGAGTTCCTCGAGGACGGCCACCTCGAACTCTACAACCTCAAAGAAGATATTGGTGAATCGAAGAATCTTGCTGCCGAGCAACCAGAGAAAGCGAAAGCGTTGCATGACCGATTAGTCGCATGGCGAGAGAGCATTCACGCACCGATGCCGGAACGAAAGTCGCGCTAGCTTCGAATCACTTGGGCCGTCGGTGCTCGTCTATTCATCAAATGAGCAGTACCGATGATGACTCCGAAGAGCATCAATAGAAGGACGCCTGGGATTTCCGGAACGGAAATCAAGGCGATGTCGTTTCCGCCCGTCGCGCTGTTGGTTTCCGTATCGGCAAAGTAGGTCATTCGAAATGTGTAACCATTCGAAAAGATGAATGATCCTTCCAGCGCATTGATGAAGGCACCGCTGATCGGATTCGATCCTTCGTTATTGATGATGAAATAGAGGTCGCCCACATGAGTAACTAAATTGGCCGCTCGAATCTTGAGCTCTCCCTCTAAGAGATTCACGTCCCCAGCAATGGTGAATCGGTCGTATCCGATGTCCGGGAGTGATCCGAAGATTTTGAAGTCGAGGATTGCCTCGTCATCGACAAACATGTTACCCATGACCTCAACTTCTTCAGGGCTATCGCCAAAAATACTAGGCGCATTCGTTTGAGCAGCGGCGGTGCCACCCTGTCTTGCTTGAAACGTAACATCGCCACCGATCCTGGCGTCCTCGCCAAATTGGATCACACCCCCGTTAGCGATGATCGATCCGGTCGCCGCGCTTCGATCCCCAGAAACAATCAGGATGCCCTCCGTAACGGTGATATCGCCCGTGTTGGTGCTGGCTCCTGAGAGGATAAGCGTTCCCTCGCCAGACTTCGTCATGCTTCCCGTACCTGAGAGGGTATTCGTCAATTGAAGCCGGGAGTTAGTAACGATCGACCATGTTTCGTTCGTGGTGATTTGCACGGGTGCCGAGATTGACGATGTGTTATTTCCAGTACCCGTAACCGTGATTCCGCCGCTACTGACATTCAGCACGCCCGTGCCTGCGATATTCCACGCCGCTTGCGAACTGTTCATGGAGACGCCGTTTACGAAAACATCATTCCCCCCAAGGTTCGGCTGATTCGCGATCGAAGCCTGGCTTCCGAACGAGACGATCGTGTCTGCCAGTCGCTGAGGATCAATCCAGTTCGACGGACCCGCTGGTGTCCACGACGAAGTCGAGGTCCAATTGCTGGAAGTGTCATTCCAAAGATAGGTCGTTTGCGCTTGAGACGACGCGACGACCGAAAGTGCACAGACGAAAATCCAAATACTCACACGCCCACTGAGGTCTGATTGATGAGAGTGCAGATTTGACATCATAAGTTGCACCTTACGAATTGCTTATTCAAAGCGATCCGGAGAAGGGATCGAGAAGACCGCCGGCGACTACGAATGCTACTCAATGGACGGTCGGCATGAAACATAGAAAAGACTTCCCTCAAGAACGGCAATTCATCAGGTGCCCTATGACTGAGGAAGTAGCTTTTCCGTAATTGCGAATCAGGAGTATTGAAACCACGCTCGAACGCCGATATAGTTTCCTAGGAAACTAACATGATCGTCGGTCGAAAAGAGCTGCTGGTGAAAAAGAAGAGAGAGATCAGCGATTTAGATTGCCATGTTGGCTATTGGATGCGGTTTGTTTCGAATCATGTGACTCACGCTTTTAAGAGGAAACTGGAGGGCAAAGAGGTCACGGTGGCCGAATGGGCTCTCACGCGGCAAATGTTTGATGCCGGTCCCACGAATCCCAGCCATCTCGCGGAGCAAATGGGGATGACGAGGGGGGCAATCTCGAAACTCATCGACCGGCTCTGCGATAAGGGATTGGTCGAAAGGACATCACTTAAAACAGATCGTCGTTTTCAAACGGTCGCTCTCACGCCCAAAGGTAGACGACTCGTTCCCGCGTTAGCCGATCTCGCTGATTCAAACGACCATGAGTTCTTCGGTCATTTGAGCGAGCGACAACAGAGTGACATCATGTTTATGTTGAAGGACATCGTCAACCGTCATGGATGGAAGGCGATTCCCGTCGATTAAATCTCAATTGCATTCAGTAGAATGGAGTATCCGATGGATCAAAATCAAGCCTTCGTCGTTTTTGACATCGTGCGTGGCTCACTGACCGGCGAGATGGCTTTTCCAGACGTTGTCGGCCGGCTCATGGAAGTAGGCGTCGAGCGATATCACGCGGACTACAGTCGCCAGGAGAAGACGTTCTATTGCGCAAATGGGGAATCATTGGTTGTAACGGTTCCCTATGCCCGGTTTCCGACCGGGGGGACGTTCTCTGTCACGAAGGTTCAGGAGGCCGTCCGGCAAAGTCAGCGGAATGAACACACCTATCTCGATTTCGTTGAGAAGACGATGGCTGCCGGGTGTGTCGGCTACTTCGTACAGATCACGGGTCGCCGAGCCCTTTACTTTGGTCGGAACGGCGAATCACATGTCGAACTCTTTCCCAGCGAGCCGGTCGATTGATCCTCGCAGGCGAATCGATTCAGGGGAGGCAATCAAGCAACCGCAAGCCGCCTCACGTCCTCCCCACGAGAATCTCTTCTGAGTTCAACGGTGGGCGAAGGCCGTCCGTTCTGTTTGCAAAGTAGCGATCCGTGAGCATCGCGGCGGAGACGTGTTCTACTTCGCGGAACCCCGCTTCTCTTGCCAGATTCATGATCTCTTCCGGCATGAAAAAGCTGAGGAAAGGAGTGCCGTTCGCGCGTGCTCCGGCGGCCGCTCGCTCGACACCCGGGCGAATCTCCGGCTCATTCATCTCAATGGGAAGCATGAACGACATGGCGAGCATGGAGCCTGGAGGAAGCGATGCTGCATGACGAAATGTCGCCATGATCGCCTCCTTGGTCAGGTACATGCTGACGCCGGTCGAGGCGACAAGAGTCGGTATCGTCGGATCAAAACCCGCCGAAGCGAGTTTCTCCCACCAAGTATCACCCGCTTCGAAGTCGACCGGCACAAGTCGCAAATAGTTCGGATCACCGAAGCCAAGCTCGATGAGCCGATTCTGTTTCCAAGCCTGCGGACCGGGTTGATCGATTTCAAACACGGTCATTCGCGAGGCGAGTTCCGGCTTTCGCTGAGTGAAAGTATCTAGCCCAGCACCGAGAATAACGTACTGGCTCACCCCTCGTTCCAGTTGCTCCGCAAGCAGATCCTCGACGAATCTCGCGCGAGCAATGATGGATGCCCGGAACGGACGTGTGAAGGGACTCATATCGGGACGGCCTTGCCATCCCTGTTCTGGTGCCACCAGCTTTAAGCCAATATTGTCCTCAAACACATGGGGCGGCGCGTCCGCTTCCAAATGAAGCGCTCGCCAAAGCGCCACCCGCACGGCCGTGTTCTCTGGCTCCTCGTGTTTGTTCGCACTCATCGTTTTTTATCCTCAAGATGTTTCTTCAAACGCGATGATCGGTTGATGGAACATGCGTTCCTCGTCCGCCGTCGTGGCATCGAATACACGAAAACATGGGATATAGGAACACGAATGAAATCATAAGCCATTCTCCATACATCAATGGGTCTAATCGGCCATAACGGCTGCGCCGATACAATTCAACGATGATCCTCGAATGTACTCAACGAAGGAGAAATGATATGGCCACACCGGCGAAGAACACGATTTGTCTTTGGTACGAAAGCGATGCGGAGGGCGCGGCTCATTTCTACGCCAACACCTTTCCTGATACCTCTGTCCATGCGGTGCACCGCGCGCCGGCTGACAATCCTTCAAGTAAGAAGGGGGATGTGCTCACCGTTGAATTCACGGTGATGGGAATTCCATGCCTCGGACTGAACGGCGGCCCCACATTCAAGCAAAGCGAGGCGTTTTCGTTTCAGGTCGCCACGGTGGATCAGGAGGAAACCGATCGCTATTGGAATGCGATCATTGCCAACGGAGGACAAGAGAGTGCCTGCGGCTGGTGCAAGGATAAATGGGGCCTTTCGTGGCAGATCACGCCGATCGCTCTCACGAAGGCATTCACCGGTTCTGATCCCGCCGTCGCCAAGCGCGCATTTGAGGCGATGATGAAGATGAAGAAGATCGACGTCGCCGCGATCGAGGCCGCCGTACGGGGCTAAGAGTATTTCGATGGAAGTCTTCAACCTCTGGGCATCATATCTCTTCGATTCTGGCCGCTGTTTTACACTGCCGAAGTGTTTCCAGCGGTCTCATTCCATCCAATCTTCCATGGCCAGTTCCATCTGAGGAATTGCGCGATTGGAGCTATCCAACATTTCGCGTAACGTAGGGGGACGGCGGAGTCATTCCTGCGCGTATCGCGTCCACTTTTCAGTTTCGGAGCTTCAAATGCCTACACGACGACAATTCACTCAATCCCTTCCCGCAGTGGGAACGGCATTAGCCATTGCCGGCAATCTTGTTTTCGACGAGGGAGCCGCGCGAGCGGACCAGACCGCTCCCCTTGCCGGACACTTTCACCCCAAAGGGAAAGCTCCGTCGAAGTTCACGCTCGACATTTTGAAGAAATCCAAAGCGACTCTTCCTTTCGCCGATAAACGAGACTTCGAAGAGCAGAAGAGGGGCTTCATTGCTCCGATGAAGGATCTCAAGATCAAGGCGGAGGATGGGCATGTCGCTTGGGACATGGAGCGCTTTCAGTTCTTGAATCAACAAGCGGAATTCGACAGCATTCACCCCTCCTTGCTTCGCCAGTCCGTGCTGAACAACAATTACGGACTATATGAAGTGATCCCTGGCATCTATCAGGTTCGCGGATTCGATCTCTCTGACATTTCGTTTGTTCGGGGAAAGACCGGCTGGATTGTCATTGATCCTTTGGTGAGCGCGGAAGTGGTTCAAGCTGCTTGGAAGCTGTTCCAAGAGCATGTCGGCAAGGGCCTTCCGTTGTCTGCCGTCATCTATTCTCACTCGCACGGCGATCACTGGGGCGGAGTGCGCGGAATCGTCGATGAAGCCAACGTTCGCTCCGGCAAGATTCCCATTATCGCTCCCCGGAACTTTATGGAGCACACGATCGCGGAGAATGTTTATGCCGGCAACGCGATGAATCGACGGCTCTTTTACCAGTACGGAATTCTGCTTCCCGCCAGTCCTCACGGTTACGTCGGACAGGGGCTCGGCCAAGCCGTCTCGCGAGGTCGGGTTGGTCTCATCGCCCCCACAAGGCTTGTCGAAAAGGAGATCGAAGAGATCGAAGTGGATGGCATCCCGATGATCTTTCAGGACACCCCGAACACCGAAGCGCCGACGGAAATGAATACGTACATACCTGGCATGAAAGCCCTCTGGATGGCGGAGAACGTGATCGCATCGCTGCATAACATTTACACGCTGCGTGGTGCGCCCGTTCGCAATCCCCTCAATTGGTCCAAGTACATCAGCGCGGCACTCCACCGTTTTGGCGTGGAGGCAGAGGTGATGTTTGCCTCGCACCACTGGCCTCGTTGGGGAAATGATCGAATTCAAGAGGTGCTTCGTGGGCAGCGTGATCTTTACGCTCACATGAATAACCAGGTCCTCCACCTTGCCAATCAAGGTGTGACCATCAATGAAATTCACAATGTTTACGAACTGCCGAAGAGCATCCTGGCTAAGTGGGACTGCCGCGGCTATCACGGCTCGCCTCAACATAACAGCCGGGGCGTCATTCAGCGTTTTCTCGGGTTCTGGGATTGCAACCCGGCTACTTTGATTCCGCTTTCCCCGGCCGATTCCGCGCCTCTGTATGTGGAAATGATGGGGGGCGCGGCAAAGATCTTGGCGAAAGGGAAAGAGCTCCATGACGAAGGTAAGTATCTGCATGCCCAGGAAATCCTCAACAAGCTCGTGCAGGCCGAACCGCAGAACCAAGCGGCCAAAGATTTGCTCGCCGACGTTTTCGAACAGCTAGGCTACCAGCAAGAGAACCCAGGTCTACGCAACAGCTACTTGGCGGCCACGTACGAACTTCGATCAGGAATTCCGCAGGGGGAAGCCGTCGATTCGAGCAGTCCTGATGTCATCCGGGCTATGTCGACCGAGTTGTTTCTCAACTTTCTCGGCATTCGTATGGATAGCCGAAAAGCGGAGGGGATGCGGTTCACAATCAACTTAATTACACCCGATAACGGCGAGAAGTTCCTCATCGAGCTCGAGAATTCGACATTAACCAACATCGAAGGTTTTCTCGCCGACAAGCCGGACCTGACTCTCACCATCAACCGTTCCGACCTGGAGCAGACGATGATGGGAGCAAAGACGCTTGAATCGCAGATTGGAGACGGGACCGCGAAAGTGACGGGAGATGTGAGCATTCTGCAAAAGCTCGCCTCGACGATGGTCGAGTTTGATCCGCGTTTCGAGATCATGCCCGGCACCAAGGGAAAGAATACCCAGTTAGCAAAGGTTGATCCCTACGAAGCGATTCCCGGCAAGGCGATTGCGGAGTAAGTTCGACTTATCGTGCGCGTCACGTGAGGTTTATTCAAATGCAACTCACCGGGCGCCGCCTGAACCCGACAACATCAAAGCCCTTCGACGATCATGCCGAAGGGGTTATTCGATGATGAGTCGGCATAACGAGATGAGAAGACCAGCCGACGGTTTTCTATCTGATTCCTAACTTTGGATCGGCAACGGCCCCGCAACCTGATAGTTGTTGATGAGAATGCCTGACGGTAGCGCATGCGTGCGAAGGAATTCAAACGCTCGGGCAGGAGTTCCCTCGGCGAAAAGGCGTTTCCCTTTTCCGAGCAGAACCGGGTATACGAAGAGCAGCAACTCATCTGCAAGGCCATGCTCAAGGATCGCCGAGGTGAGCGTTGAACTACCGGATAGGATCAAGTCCGCCCCATCCTTCGCTTTGACGCGGTGAACCGCCTCCAAAAAGTTTGCCCCGATCCCTTCAACGGGGCCCCATTGCAAACTTTCCGGCCGATGGGTCACGATATACTTTGTCGCCGCATTAATTCGGTCCGCGATTGGACTCTTCGGTGCCGTCGGCCACCAGCCCGACCACGCGTCATAGGTCTTCCTGCCAAGCACAAGATCGAACTGCTCGCCAAATTCCGCGAGCACTTTCTCCAATCCCGCAGCAGTTCGGTATGGGGCCGTCCAGTCGCCGTAAGGGAAGTCGTCCTCGCCCGGACAGTCATGAATCTGAATCACACCATCCAGCGAGATATGTTCGATCAGCTTCAGCTTTCTCATCGGAAGACCTTCTGCAGTATTACTTTTAATCGCGGCGCGGTCACGATCGCGCATGCCACCGCTTACGGAGACGGCCTGGAAACTTGTGGCTCTCATGGACTAGTCGAACGGATCGTGCGGTATTCGACGACCCGCCGAAAGATTTTCACAAATGATTTGGCGGGTCATTTCGAGGTGATTTCGTTCTCGGCTGTATGACTCGACCACGTTGACTAAGAGGTGAAGTGCTCGGAATTCAAAAGTGATGGAAGAGGCTTGGTTCGCTAGGACGCAAGGTCACTAGCCGAGATCGGATTACCCAAGCTGCTCAGCAAGTGCGACGATGATCCCCTCCGGCCCGCGAATGTAAGCAAGCCGATATGTCCCCTCGTACTCCATCTCGCCGATGACTTCCGCCCCGTGGGCCTGCATACGAGCGATGACTCCGGCAATATCTTCGACAGCAAACATCAGGCGACGAATCCCAAGCGTATTGACCGGCGCATCCACAGGCCCGAACCTCACCGCGCTTGGCGTGTGGAATTTGTCTAGCTCGATCCCTTGACCGTCAGGAGTCCGCAACATCGCGAGGGTAGCCCGCACATCGCTGAGCCCAATCAGCGTGCCCACCAACGGTCCTTCGACAGTCGTTTCCCCTTCAAGCTTCAACCCCAATTCGATGAAGAACGCCTTCACGGCTTCGAGATCGTCCACAACGATGAGGACATTGTCCATCTGTTTAAGCGTCATAGTATTCGATCTCTCGCGTACTGTTGATGTTCATGCCTTGAGGCATTTCAAATATACGCTAAAACTTCATCGTGCAAGCCATATGCCACCAGCCAGCGGCCCGTCGAGCATCATTCAAACCAACAATCGCTCTGTGGCAGCCCACGAGGGGACTCTCCGTAATAAAGGAAGGAAGCCGAAAGCAGTTCCCTTCTCGTTGATGGTCAAACGACATTGGGAATAACTGTCTTCACACGACACCTTGAACGATCAGTCCACGATAGACAGCGCCAAGATAGCGGTGTTGCGCTGCCTCCTGATAAGCGGCGCTGTTGTACCAATCACTCGCTTCCTCGAATGTCGGAAACTCGGCAATGACGACGCCTTCAACTTCCGGTCCTTCGAGCGTGAGATGTTTTCCATAAGCCGCGAGTACCTTGATGGGGCGTCCGTCCAATGAACCCTTTACCTTTTCCCAGTACTTTTCCAGTTCGGATTGTTCGAGCGTCTTCTCTCGCATGAATACAACGTATGCAGGCATGGTTTTCTCCAGTGTAGGTGTAGAAATCGGATTAACGCAAGCCGCCAGCAGCGTGGATAACTTCACCGGTCAGCCACCCGGAATCATCTGCGGCGAGAAACGCGACAACTTTCGCTATGTCTGTCGGTGTACCCATGCGCCCCAATGGGGTCATGGCCACAAGCTGCTCTTCAATGTCATTGCCGACGCCGTATAGGCCTGCATCCTTCGTCCCTTCGCTGAGCGTGGCACCGGGATTCACCGAGTTCACTCGGATCCGTCGCGAAGCCAACTCTTTAGCCAGTACGCAGGTGACAGCATCGAGACCCGCTTTGCTGGCTGTGTAGATCGAATACCCGGACGGATAGGAGCGTGAAGCTCCCGACCCGATATTGATAATGCTTCCTCCATTCGGACCGAAGTGTTTGTATCCTTCGCGGATGACGAGGAGTGGTCCGAGCAAGTTGATATTGATCTGTCGGTGGAACTCTTCCTCGGTTAGCTCGGTAACATGCATCGCTCCGTAGACTCCGGCATTATTGACAAGAATGTCGATGGGGCCGAAGGCGTTCGTGGACTCCTCAAATAGCCTGGCGATGTCGGTCGCTTTCGAGACATCCGCCTGTATGGCGGCGGCACGCCCACCGGCAGCGGAAATCTTTTTCACGACGGTCTCAGCGCCAGCTCGATCGCTCGCGTAATTCACCACAACGGCCGCTCCGGCAGATGCCAATTCAGTGGCGATTCCCGCTCCGATCCCTTTCGATGCCCCTGTCACCAGGGCATTTCTACCTTGCAAATATGACATACCTAGTCCTCCTTCCCTCATTGACACCGCCGAAAGGAGGGTGTGACAACTCTCACCGAAATTCTTCAGTTGAGATGCAAACCATTCTTGAATTCCACCTGGTCAAGCAATCGTCGAAGCCAGGTAATGGAGTCTTTGGGCTCTAGAAAGGGATGCTCGAGGAAGATCGCGGAATACTGTTCATCCAATGCGCTTTCAATGGACCGAACAGTTCCAGCCGCAAGACTTTTAACTTGCTGGAGATGTTCTGAGGCGAATTGCAGCCGCTCCGGATCGACGTGTCCTGCATTGATGAAGCCTTTGGTTTTCTTCGGACATCGACAGGGATTCTGAGAGTTGACCAGGCCGCACTGACCGTGCATGAACTGATAAAGATCCCGACGTGCGCGAGAGAGACACTGCCTAAAGTTGTCGACACTCATTTCCATAATTTCACTTCCGACCCTATCGCTTGTTCCGAAAATCTCGCCAAGCGTAAAGATCAGACGTTGAGTACGGTCGAGGCAGAGGAGCATTCCTGTAGTGCAAGAAATCTTAGCCTCTTCAATCAAGAGCGGCACATCGACTGGTACGGTGTTCGGGTCGGGTAGGTCTAGATCGGGCGTGTCATTGATGGCGGCCGCATAGCTGGAGAATGTCTGAGGATCTCTCTCTCCGCCACGGCGCTTCATGTTTAAGACGTGGTTAGTGGTGATCCGATAGAGCCACGTGCGAAACTGACTTTCTCCCTGAAAAGTACTGAGCCGAGTGATGGCTTTGATCAACACTTCCTGCGTGACTTCCTCGGCATCTTCAGGGTGAAAGACCATTCGCACGGCGATATTGTAAATCCAGGCCTGATGCCGCAGAATCAGTTTCTCTAATGCCTCGCGGCTGCCATTCCTTGCCTGCTCGATCAGTTTTGAATCGGTCGACTCATCAATGACCTCGGCAAAGGGATTGTGCATCAAGGCAATCCTTACGTTTCACGATTCTCTAATCCATTGATCAATCCGGATAACATTCGCGCGATTTCCTCGAGCTGATCTTTGAGCGCGATGTGCATCTCGTCGTTCAGAAGACTTCTCCTTCGTGCTAACTCCAGTAGAGGCACGCATTCCTGCACCGATCCGCGAGCAATGCCGAAAAAGTTCCGGCGGTCGGGCTTTGTGAAACGGCCGTTTCCCTCGGCAATATTAGCGGCAATCGAGAGCGATGCACGATTGAGTTGATCGACGAGGAAGCCGTAGCCGCGAGGGAATTGCTCCATTTGATGGCAGATCTGATCAGCGAAGTCGATGGATTTCTGGTAGACGAGAAGCTTCTCGAAGGCGAATGCCACTGAAAGATTCCAACGAACAGAGAGGAGAAAGTAGATAGGAAACCGCAGCAGAGAGTTCGCGAAGTATCGGATGTTCTCCGATGACCTGAAGCTATCCGGTCTTTTCTACTCTCTACTTTCTCGACTCTCCTGCTCTATTTTTTCGGCTGAGCCGAAAAAATCGGAGTGGCGGGATTTGAACCCACGACCTCTTGCACCCCAAGCAAGCGCTCTAGCCAGGCTGAGCCACACCCCGTACCGCGCTCCGCAGGTCGGAAGACATTCCGGGGTCGATGCTTGCGCACCGAAATGAATGCCCACACGTTGCCCGCATCTGCCAAGACACACTCCCCTAGGGGAAATGTTCGGCCCACGCTGAAACAATTAATACGGCGCGGACCGTTTCTCTCCAAGGCCGACTCGCGACCTGGGGCGTCGTGTGACAGAAACTCTTACCCCGCAATGCTTCCAGCCGGATGAGTTCGTGCGTGATCCTCCTCGGATACTCGAAGTCGCCTCTCCTATTTCGGTTTTTGGCTGATTCCTTGTCGATTCCGTCCCGGCCGGCTCGACTGAAGGGCAGAGGGGGGAAGACGACTCGCTTCCCGAGGGGTTCGAGGATCTTATGCACGGGACGTGTGCAAAAGGGAGAATGATGGCTATTCAACGAATCACGCCGTTCCTTTGGTTCGACACGCAGGCGGAGGAGGCGGCTCAGTTCTATACGTCGATTTTCCCTAACTCGAAGATCGTCAACATGGTCCGGAACGGGGAAGGGGGGCCGGCACCTGCGGGGACGGTCCTCACCGTTGAGTTCGAGCTGGACGGGCTTCGTCTGGTCGGGCTGAACGGAGGCCCGCACTTCAAATTCACCGAAGCGGTCTCGTTCGTCATCAACTGCGACACGCAGGATGAGATCGACCGCTACTGGGAAAAGCTGACCAGTGACGGCGGGGCAGAGGTCGAGTGCGGCTGGCTAAAGGATAAGTTCGGCCTCTCGTGGCAGGTCGTCCCTTCCATCCTCCCGAAACTGCTCAGCAATCCCGGCAAGGGAAAGAACGTCATGCAGTCACTCATGAAGATGAAGAAGCTCGACATTAGCACGCTCGAGGCGGCCGCGAGTTAGCAGAATGTCGTTAAGATCGTCGTTTCAAATCACAAGATTCCGTTAACGAAGTGAGGAGAGAGTAATGGCAAAGGTTCAACCGATTCCGCCCGGACATGAGAACTTGATTCCACACTTGGTGTGCGATGGAGCGGCAAAGGCGATCGATTTCTACACGAAAGCCTTCGGAGCCGAGGAAATTCATCGCATGCCCGGCCCCGACGGTCGGCTCATGCACGCCGCCATGAAGCTTGGCAACAGCATCTTCTTTCTGAACGATGATTTCCCCGAATATTGCGGCGGCGCGAAGTCATCTCCCCTCGGGCTGAAGGGGACGCCAGTTACGATTCATCGATACGTGCCGAGCGTGGACGCCGCCATGAAGCAAGCGGTCGAAGCCGGCGCGACCGTTGTCATGCCCGCCGCCGACATGTTCTGGGGAGATCGGTACGGCATCGTTGCTGATCCCTTCGGCCACAAGTGGTCGGTGGCCACGCACATCGAGGACATGACCAGTGCCGAGATGCAAGAGGCCGTCATCAAAGCCTGCTCCGAAGCTCCTCAGCAACACCCATAACGTTGCCGTTTGATGCCTCCCCTCGGCCGAACATACTCCTCGGTCGAGGGAATTTAATCCCTTCGGCTCGAGGCGTTCGAGGCTACGATGCCGAGTCCAATGGTGACAGCAGGGATCGCCAGATATGCCAAGCCGATATCCATGACGTATTCGCTGAAGCTCATCTTCATGGGCCCGCCGCTAAACATCAGCCCATCCAGCATCCAATTCGCCACCATCCAGATAACGCCGATTCGAACACCCGTCGCGATCTGACGGCTCCGAACCTTCCGCATGTAAAAGACACCAAGAATGACGGTCGACGCCGCCACCACCACTCCCATCAGCGTGTCGAATAACGCCGGCTGCGATTGCTTCAGGCTGAACAGACAAATGGAAATCATGAACGGAATCAGCCAAGCGAGGAAAGCGAAGACGGATTCGCGAAGGATGGTTTTCATTCGTGCTGGCCTTAATGAGCAATGTCAACCGCATCAAGTAATCCCATCGGAGACATCGGTTGGAAACCGATCCGAGAAATGTCAATTGTGGTTCAGAAAGCATTCGGTATCATACCGACTAAAAGGAGAATGCCACCGACGAACGGCGCATCTTGGCAATCGCAATCGGCTGTCGAGCCCAGTTAAAAGACGGTTGCAAGTGAATATCTCCCGAAGTATTTCGCATGCAGACTCGATTAGTTGTTACGAACACTAAAGGTTAGATAAAATGGCAAAAACACGTTGGACCCAAGAGGAGCTTGACGGATTTCACAAGGCGGCGCAATCACTCAAGCTTTACCGACGCGCGGAATTGACAGAAGACGCAAGCGGTGATCCACTAATCGAGCAATTGTACGTTGATCCGCTACCTAACAACCACATTCTGAAAACATTACTTCGTTCGAACACAACCTTTCTCGTGGGCCGCAAAGGAACTGGAAAATCCACAATTTTCCAAAGAGCTCAACACGAATTAAGAAAGAGCAAGACAGATACATCTGCTTATCTCGATATAAAAACTCTTTTTGAATCCTCACAAGTGGACCCGGCCTTAACTCAGATACTCGCAAAGAACGAGTCCGCGCTACCAATCGAATCTTTTTCGAAACTTCTGCTTCACCGCGCATTCTTAGTTTCAGTTGTTAAAGAGATCCGATCCGAGTTAGCAAAACGATTACAAGGATCCTTGTGGGAAAGAATCAAAGAAAAATTTACTAGATCATTCGAAGAGTTGTTCGAGGGTCTCGATTTACTGATTCAGGATGCTGAGGAGACCAATTTCACTAGTGCGATGGGTGTGCAGGTTGTTGACTTAAAAGATACAAGAGAGTCGAAAGTTACTGATAAGCGGTCAGCCAGCATTGGGGCTGAATATAATGTTGCACCGAAATTAACGGCAAATTTAGAATCATCAGTGGAGAGGTCGATTGACGCTGGTGAATCGCTGAATTATGCAGATATTTTAATGCGGGTGTTTAATGTGAAGGATTATATTAGTAGATTAAAAGATTTGCTCAGCGAATTCGGAATCAAGCGTCTTTATGTATTTATCGATGATTATTCAGAATTGCCGGAATGGGCCATGCGTTTTGTTGTGGATGCACTTCTTGCTCCATTGAATAATTGGTCTGATGAATTGGTCAAGTTCAAAATTGCGGCGTATCCGGGGCGGGTTTACTTCGGTCAGATTGATAATTCAAAAATTGACGAAATATACTTGGATTTGTTCCGGCTTGGTGCAACTGATATTTCGGATATGGAGGCAAAAACAATCGACTTCACTAGGCGATTGGTTGAACATCGATTGTCGCATTTTTGTAACTTATCTTTAGAAGATTTTTTTCAGGGTAAATCCGATGACCTATGGCGAACGCTGTTCTTCGCCTCTATGGGGAATCCGCGAGCACTTGGTTATCTATTGTATTATGTTTACGAAACTCAATTGATTCATGGAAATATATTTAACGTTACGGCGATTAGACTGTCTTCTCGACGATATTACGAAGAAAAGATTGAGCCGTTTTTTACGATTAATAAATATGTTCATCAAAGCTTTAGTGAAAGGTCTTCGATTTATAGTCTAAAGGAGCTACTTGAGGCAATAATTGAGAGAGCCAAGGGGCTTCGGGAGTACAGAGAGTCCAGCGTTTTTCGTGATCTGGAAGGGCGTCCACCAACGAGCCATTTTCATTTGCCAATTGTATTTGATGGTTTGCTTGCTACCATTGAATTAAATTTTTTTGTGACGAAATACTATGAGATGAGTGACCGTGACGGGCGAAGGGTATCTGTATACGCCTTGAATTATGGGTTGTGTCAGAAATAGACTATTGCATTTGGTCGCCCGGTCGCGAAGCGTGAGCAGAGGTTATATTTTGTTGAGCGAGTGTTTGATTATTCTGCGATCATTAATCAATATATCAGAATGAACCAGGAGATCAAATGTAATAAATGCGCGTCTACTTTTGATTTCGAAAACCTTGAGTCACTCAAGTTGTATGGTATGAAATGTCCCAAGTGCGGCATAGGTAGATGCGAGATGATTAATCTTTCGAAGAAGTACGCGCCCTTGCTTCAGCAAGTTAATGAAGATTTGTTGTTGCCGCGAACCGAATTGGAGATTCTCCAAACACTGAATATTGAAGGTAGGCCGTTGTTTGCTGGCGAGATTGCTGAAGAATTGGATTGCTCTTGGCAACTCATTGGTCGGCGTGGGAAGTTTCTGGCAGATCGCGGTTTGGTTATTCGATCTCAGACTGACGAGGGCAGACGTCAATTTGAGATTACGGAGAAGGCTTCGGAGTGCTATTTTAAGAAGGAAGACGAAGGCTTACTTGGTGAATCACCTGGCGATGAAGCACAGTAGCCAATTATTAGATTATGGTTGAGTTTGCTAATGTCAAAAATGATAGATGTAGAGTCTTAAGGCCAATGAAGGCGACTCTTCTTTAGAAGAGAGAGCAGATTGCCTGCTGGACTGACGTTGGGATGGTCAGTTTCCGGATGTGATCCAGAGAATGGATTGCAGCTACGTTGAGTGTTTGAAGTCGAATGATTCGAACCTTTCGGTCCACCATTCGCTCCACTTTCTCCATTGAAACGAATCTCTCCTCTCAGCGCTCGCGGGTTGGCTTTTGGGAAACCAAGCTGGCTGGGGAGAGATCGGATTGGGCGTAAAGGAGCGAGTCATGGTCGTGCGAAATGATCAGATCGATCAGCATCGGGATGCGGAGGGGAAACAAGTCTTTCCGCAAGGAGTAGTGGGCGGACAGCCGGCGGAGGAGGGGGCTCAACTTCCGGAGAATGCGAATCGAACCCCTCCGGTGCGGCGAGATGAAGGAACGAACAAAGAGTACGATGCGTGGGACGATGACGGGAACGAAGGACATCCGACCTACGATTTAGGTGCCGCGCCCGGCGAGCAGCCGACGTCCCGCGGCCAGCCGGAGAAACCACGGAACGAGCAAACGAATACGGAGCGAAGTCAGCTCGAAGAATGGATTCGGACAGCGGCGGGAAGAGAGAACATGGATGAGTAATGCGGAGCGACTCAGGCCGAGCGCCGATCGCCCGGCCTGAGGAGATTCTTGTTACTCGCTGACCTTCTCCGCATCCTTCGGCCATTTCCGAGTCATCTCGAGCGGCTCCCCCGTTTCGAGCAGACTCTTTAGGCTCGCCAGAATCGCGGGCCATCCTTGCGAGACCTTCGCGATGAAGGTCGACGGGGAGACGTTGATCTCATGCGTCACCGTTAGCTTTACGGTGTCCCCCATCTGCTCCAGTTCATACGTGCATTGCGACGTCCCTTCCTTCGCGAGGTCAGGCCGGAATTCGTTCTTCCACGTCACCGCCAATCGACGAGGCTTGTCGAACTCAACGACCTTGCCGGTATCCGCCACACGACCATCAGGAATCATCAGCTTCCAGGGGGAGCCGACTTTCCAATCGGACTCTTGCCACGTTTCACCCCAATACTGCCGCGTGAACTCGGGGTTGATGAGCGCATCCCAGAGCTTCTCCGGGGTGGTCCGAATATAGGTGACATACACGAATTGACTTTTGCTCACGGCTTCTCCTTCGGCGGTTGGGGAACAGGCATCGGTAATGGTTTGCCGGTCTCGACGAGCGATTTGAGGCCGGAGAGAATCATTGGCCAGCCGCGACGACCTCCTTCGAGCAAGTGCTTCGGAATGGGGGTCGGGTGGGCTTCGGTCATGGTAAGCCGAACGACATCGCTGCCGACGGGCTCGAGTTCATACGTGACGATGCATTCAGGAAGGTTTTTGAATTCCGGCGGCCCGTCGACATTCCATGACAGGACGAGTTTGTTCGGCGGGTCCGCGATTCGAACCTCGCCGAAAACGTCTGTTCCTCCTTCTGGTCGAGTCAGTTTCCACGACGAGCCTTGTTTCCAGTCGGATTCCACCGCGCGGCCGAAGAAGAATTGGCGAGTGAATTCACTCGATGTCAGGGCGGCCCAGATCTTCTCGCGTGTGCTCGCGATGTAAGTGACATAGACCGTGCTTTCGGTCGTCATTTCAACGTCCGCCATCAGCGTCTCCTTCCAACTTCTTTTTCAGGTCCGACAGCGCACGGAGCCGACCCTGCTCATACTTGTTGATCCATCGATCGGCGATGTCAACGATCGGGACAGGATTGAGAAAGTGGAGCTTCTCGCGTCCCTGCCATTTCACCGCGATGAGATTGGCCTCTTCGAGCAGATGAAGATGTTTCGTCACGGCTTGCCGCGTCATCTTCATCTGTTCGCATAGCTCCCCCAACGTCTGCCCGTTTTGCGCGTGCAGCCGATCGAGCAGCCTTCGCCGAGTCTTGTCGGCAAGAGCTTTGAACACCTTATCCATGTCCGCTTCCACGACTTCATTAATGCAACTATTTGGTTGCATGTCAAGAGGAGAGGGAAAAGAAGGGGAGTTTGTGATGGTGCACGGTAAGCCGAGCGGGCGTGGACAATTTTGATTGCATCTATTGGAAATGATTTTGCCGATAAATGACACTTCGTCTGCGCCAGAAGGGGATAAAGAATAGTCCGACTTCGCTGTCGTATTGCCAATGATTGTTTTCAAAGAATTCCAATTGCCATCGAACCGGTGTTCGGCCGAAAAGCGTTACTCGGAGCCTACAACGACCCGATAGGCCAAATGCGACGCATTTCAGAGCCTCCTCGTCGGTGGTGAATTCTTCGTGCCAACCATCAAAATAAACACGATAGCCGTCATCCGATGAAACAAGAACGACCTCAAAACCCGAGTCATCCATCGGTTGGATCGTGATGGATCCGGGGGATTCGGTGTATCTGACATCGGGAAGTGTCGCGATCTTTTGCTTGATGGCGTCGAAAATGTTCAATTGTTATTCCAGGCGCGTGAGAGTTCTCAAATCCATTGACGTTTCGATATTGAGTATTATGAAACACGAACCTCTTTGGATAATTAGTGTCGTTGCCCCAAACAGTCAGATCAAGAGAAGGCCATTCCTTTCATGTACATCCCGACGGCGTTCGAAGAGCAAGACCTGTCCACGCTGCATGACTTTATCGAGGCGAACAGCTTCGGACTGTTGATTTCGCAGGTCGCAGGAGGGCCGTTCGCGACGCACGTGCCATTCCTCTTGGATCGAACCGCGACGGAGAAGGGGACGCTGGTCGGGCATTTTGCGAGAGTCAATCCGCAGTGGAAGGAGATGACAACGGCGAACACGCTCGCGGTGTTCAGCGGGCCGCACGCGTATATCTCGCCGACGTGGTATCAGGCGGAGAACATGGTGCCGACCTGGAATTACATGGCGGTTCACGTGACGGGGCGGGTGTCGATCATGGAGGACGAGGAGCGAATGCTCGATATCGTCGCTCGATCGACCGAGGTTTACGAGCGCGCGATGCCTCAGCCTTGGAAGCTTGATCGCTCCGCGAACTATGTGAAAAAGCTGCTGTCACTTATCGTGGGGTTTGAGATCGAAATCATGTCGATCGAAGGGAAGTTCAAACTGAATCAAAATCATCCGGTCGCGCGTCGGCTCAATGTTGCCAAAGAACTTCGCGGACAGGGAACGGACGACACGCGCGCGATTGCCGTCGCCATGGAAAAGACATGTATTGATCAACGGCAGGTTCGTTGAATCAGATCAGATCGTCATGTCGATCACCACCTTGCCCAGCCCCTTTCGCGAGGGGAGTTGTCCACTGTAGGCGAGATCTGCTTCATGGAACGACGCGACCGTATCTACGACGGACCGGAGCTCTCTGGTTTCGAGCAACCCCGCGATCTGGGTGAGCTGATTTTGATTCGGCTCGACGATGAAGAACGCATTCTTCATTCGATCGTTCGTGGCATACTCACTCGAGGCGGCGATCGTAACCAGCCTTCCATTTGGTGTTAGAACATCCCAAGAACGCCGGAGGGTATCGCCTCCCACGCCGTCAAAGACGACATCGACATCACGGCAAAGATCCTCGAATCGCTCGGTATGGTAGTCGATGACTTGGTCCGCGCCGAGCGAATGCAGGATCTCGCGATTCTTCGCCGATGCCGTCGTGATCACGCGGGCTCCTTGGCGCTTCGCCAATTGAATGGCGAAAATACCGACACCTCCTGAGCCACCGTGAATAAGAACTGTTTCGTTCGGCTCGAGATAAGCTCGATCAAAGAGTCCTTGCCAAGCGGTGAGAGCGCCGATCGGGGCGGCGGATGCGTCAGCATGTGAAATGGTAGGGGGCTTCGTCACGATGAAATGAGGACGGGTGATGCAGAACTCAGCGGTCGCGCCATCAAGAAACCAATCACTCATTCCAAAGACTTCTTCACCAGCGATCGCCTCAGCGCCGGGTCCGACCTCGGCGACGACTCCAGAGAATTCATGGCCCGGAATGGCGTCCCGTCTCGGATCGCCGTTTGAGGTGTGCGTCGTGGGAAACCACTGAAGTTCACTGGGCGTGACGCCCGCCGCTAAGACTCTGATGACGATTTCGCCCGGGCCTGCAGTCGGAGTTGGGACTTCTCGTTGCTTGAGATGCGGAATCGGTCTCGATTCATCACATATCCAACCCTTCATGGCATTGCTCCAAAATGATCGATCATATCCACGCTTGAACTGCTGTTTGATTGTACTCAACACTTCGAGTTCATGTTGAAGCGAGCACTATCAGAGAAGCACGAGATGACATTTCAATCGATGAGTCGTGCTGACACCGGAAAAATAACGAAGAGCTTCAGTCCGAAATGGAAGCTGAAGCTCTCGCGGTTTGCGTGATTCATTTCTGCACCGACATGGTCGGTGCGTCGTCATTCATTACCAGTAGAACGAAGTCGTCGGTGCGACGAAGAAGCTTCGCTGGACGGGAGGAACGAAGAAGCTGGTCGTCGGCACTGTGGCTGGGACAAAGAAGCTGGTCGTCGGTGCTACGACGGTCGGCGTCGGAGCGACGAAGAAGCTCGTCGTGGGAACGGTCGCCGGCACGAAGAAACTGGTGGTTGGTGCGGCGACGACGGTCGGCGTCGGTGCGACGAAGAAGCTCGTCGTGGGCACTGCGGCCGGCACGAAGAAACTGGTCGTGACGGGAGCCGACACGACGGGTGACCATGTTGATACGGTCGGCGCGACGAAGAACGACGTCGTCGGCACCACAATCTGAGCCTGGGCATTGTTGGCCCAACCGAAAACAGCAGCGGTGGCAACCGCAGCGACAAGAGCGAAATTCTTCATTGCATTCCCCGATGCTTATTCGAGAGGTCGGTCATTCAACCGGAACAATCCACACATTCACTTTATTGAGCCTAGCTGGCATTTCGCGCTAGTCAAGAAACCTGAAATTCCCGAGATTCTCCGCTTTACCCACTACATCCGTTACAACCGAAAAATACTGCCTAACATCACATTTTGCCTAATTTGAAACGGGTGAGAATCATTGGAGTTCGTTATCGATTTAATCGCCTTTCGCGTCAGCGATTAGCCCTTTGTTCCAGGGCGAAAAACAGAAATGAAGAAGGGATGTCAAGCATCAAGGAGCACGATTTAAAGAGTCTCGAACTTTTGATCAGTCGCCGTCGATAACTGAGTTCGAGACTCTCCCGTTTTGCGATGAGGAAGGGAACTACTTCGGCTCGGCCGATGTTTCCTTCGCGGGAGCGGTCTCTACTTCCTTGGCGTTCTCATCGTTCGCGGGCTCCGCTTTTTCCTCTTTCGCGGAGTCGGTGGTGCTCGCGGCAGCTTCCGCCTTCTCTTCCTTTTCGAGGGCTGCTTCCTCAGGAGCACCGGACTTCTTGGCTTCGACGATTTCTTTCATCGAGGCAAGGCCTTTCTCAAAGTCCCCTCCCACCATCTTGTCCATGTCCATGAAGAGGCACATCGCACGGCCGATGAAATCGTTCTCGCCACTCATCTTCCAATCGACGACGGTTTTGTCTCCCTCCGGCTTAAAGGTGAAGACGTCGTCGCATACCCCGGCCATCGGCTTGAAGAACTCAAGCTTGATCTTGATGAGTTCATTGGGCTTGCTCTCGAGGATGGTCATCTTTCCTTCGCCGACCTTTTCATTGCCGACCCAACGGAAGACGGCTCCTTCCCCCTGGGGCGCTCCCTCGAAGATCGTCTTCGAATTCGGATCGAGTTTGGCCCAGGGAGACCATTCCTCCCACTTGTGGAAGTCATTCACATGTGCGAATACGCGTTCGGCAGGGGCATTGATCGTGGTCGAACGTTCCACCACGAAATGGGACGGTTGCAAAAGCACCACGACGACAAAGATGGCGACGACCGCGACGATACCCAGTAGGATGCGCTTGATCATAACTCCGACTCCTGTCTGAATTGAAATTGGCTCTTCATCATCATGAATAGTTCGCTCGCTGAGGCGAGTCCTATTTTTGATTCTTCGAGAGACCGCGCGCTAGTTTGCTGATTCGAGCGGTGATGGGGTGGGATTAGGTTTTTCTCGTTGCCAAAAGAAGACAGCGGCAAGCCCGCCGAAGGTGACGGCCACATCCGCGACATTGAATATCCCGGTATGCAGCGGCCCATAGCCGAGTACGATGAAATCAGTCACAAGGCCGTTGTTGCTCACGCGATCGATTAAATTGCCGACTCCTCCCGCGAAGCAGAAGGAAAGGGCGATGAAGAGGGGCCAGGATAGGTGACGCTTGAAGAGTAGAATCGCCAGGACGACGGCCATCGTCCCACCACTGAACGCGATGAAAAGCCACTGACGAATTTCGTCCGGCAGATCTCTTCCCAGACTCAGAAAGCCACCAGGGTTGAGGGCGTATTCCAAGTGAACGGTATTCGCCAAATACGAGCGAGGGGGGGCATTGCGAAGCGACTCAGTAGCGATGTGCTTCGTGACCTGATCACAACCAAGGCAGGATGCGACGATCACGAATCCAATGAGAAGCCGGATCGCTCGCGATGGGGTGGCTGCCACCACGTCCCTCCCATAATTGAAGACGATGTATCGCCTATTCGTTGATGCCTGTCTCCGACGGCTCGGGCATGAAGAAGCTGAGAATGAGCCCGAGGAAATAAACCGACGTTCCTACCACAGCGGCCGCCATCGCGAGCTGCGTGGTAGGGGGCCCAGACATGAATCCTGAGAGCGACAACGCGATGGGGGCGGCTAAGACGCCGAGCATACGACCTCCCACGTTCGCCGCGAAGCTTTGCCCCGTTCCTCGCAGGTGAACCGGATAGACGCGCGGCAAATAGTTCCCCCAGAAGCTGAACTGCGCGACGGTCAAGAAGCCCGCCACCGCTATGCCCCACTTGGCGAGTGTGAGATCTTGTACAGCGAGGACGCCGAAGATGATGGGGAACGCGATCAGCCCAGGGATCTGGAAGAGACGAATGAGAAGTCGTCGGCTCACGATCCGAACGGCGAGGAACGCAAGCGCGACCCGTCCCAATAATCCACCCCATTCCTGCCACTGCTGAGCGCGGGCCGCTTCCTTCTGCTGCGTGCTCTTTGGCTTGCCGGGGGCTTCACTCTTCGCAGCTTCGGGAGCCGTTTTCGACGGAGCATTTTCAGCGGCTGCGGGTGGAGTTGCCGGCTTCTCACTAGCGGGAGGCGTGGTCTTTTCTCCTCCGGCGGGCTTCGCGGGAGGCTTGGGGGGCGCACCCGTCGGTAATTCTTTGATGCCGGGGAGTCCCTTCACGATTTCAGGGAATTGCTGAATCGCTCCAAATGCGGCTCCGTAGGAGCATGCGAACATCAACGTGGTGATGATCGTGGTGCGAGCCAACGCGGGCTGGAATAGCTCCTTAATACTCGGCCGCTTGAGCGTTCCCTCGTCCCGCTTCTTCTTCCAGGTCGGGGACTCCGGAAGGAACGGCCGAATGATGATCAGCGGAATGGCGGGGATGACGCCCGAAATCAAGGTGTAACGCCAGGGAGAGTGACCGTCGAAGATCGGAGGGAGAGACGTCGCGAACGTGGCGATCTGCTCGTTGGCCATCGCGACGGCCAAACCGCCGAGTGATGAGAATGCCTGCGTGTAACCCAGAATGCGCTCACGTTGAATCGGATGGGGAAACAGTTCCGCGAGCCAAGCGACAGCAGCAACAAATTCAATGCAGAAGCCCGCAAATGTGGTGCAGCGAAGAATGAGGAGCATCACGATGTTGGTGCTGAACCCGGCGGCAAGCGCCGAAAACGCATAGATGAGAATGCTCCACGTGAGGACTCGTCGTCGGCCCAATAAGTCGGTCAGGTAACCACCCACCAAGCCAAACGATCCACCGACGAAGGCGGGAACGTAAAAGAGCAGACTCACCCAGAATTTGAACTCGGGAGATCCTGGTTTCGCGCCGACAAGCTCATTGAGCGCGGGCCCCGCAATCAAGGGGAGCATGAGCAACTCGTAGATGTCGAACATGAAGCCAATCGACGCAATGATGATGATCAGCCATTCGATAGGTCCCAATCGGCGGGGTTGCGTGGGATCGATCACTTGCGTCATGAATCAGCTCTCGCGGTAAAGAGAATGGAATCCGACAACGTTTGCGTACGAGGCGAGTTTAGGGGTTTCGCTTTCGCATTGCCAGTGTCAGGGAATCAATCCGAGAGTTGGTGACGAGTTATTGTCGAATAGCGAAAGTGTGGAGCACGGGTGGCGATTAGGAGTGGCGAGGCATATTGCGGTAACGAGCGAGGAATAAATCGACCTCACTCCGCTTAGGAATCGCAGGCTGGGCGCCCTGTTTTGTGACGGCAAGAGCTGCCGCAGCGCTCGCCCATTCGGCCGAGGCTTCGAGCGAATTCCGCTCGGCGAGTCGAGAGGCGAGCGCACCGACAAATGTGTCCCCCGCGGCGACTGTATCGAGCGCGTTAACACGGAAGGCGGGAAAAGTCTTTAATCCTTCTGACGTGGAGATGAGGTAACCCTCGGCACCAAGCGTCACGATCAGCGCTTTCGCACCGGAATCGTGCAACTGCTTGATAAGTGGGAGTGCCTCGTCCGCCCTGGTGAAAGGTGTTCCTGCGATGTCGGCTAACTCATGTTCATTCACGACGAGAATATCGATCAACGACAACCAATCCGTTGTCGCAACGATGGACTGCGGCGGAGCTGGGTTGAGAATGGTCAACGCACCCGCTTCTCTCGCCTTTAACAACGCGGCATGAACTGTCGGGAGAGGTGTTTCAAGTTGGCTGACGAAGATGTCCCCTCGTTGAATCATCGCCTCCGGGAGCGTTTGGATGTCATCAGGAGTAATCTCTCCGTTGGTACCGGGTGCGACACCGATGAGATTCTCTCCTCGATCATCGACCATAATGAGGGCGACACCACTCGTTCGTGAGGGAATCACTTTCAGGCAGTGAAGATTTATCCCCTCCAAATCAAGTTCTGACCGGCGGGCAACTCCAAATGCGTCGTCTCCAACCGCACCGATGAAGACAACCCGACTACCAGCGCGTGCGGCGGCGACGGCTTGATTCGCTCCTTTTCCACCTCCCGTTTGAATGAGCTCGTAGCCGAGGACGGTCTGACCAGGAGAAGGAAGATTCTATGTACGGAGAATGATGTCGGTATTACTGCTACC
>JAIEPU010000063.1 GCA_019748235.1 bacterium | reverse complement strand
GCTGGCGATAAAGACGTCTTCCTTTGGAAGATTCTTAAATAGGTCCGCTGGCTTGCTGAAATTCGTCGCCAAAACGTCGAGCGGATTGCCGCCCAGCCATTGAGAGAGATCGATCGTCGCATAGATGCCGGTATTGAACGCGATGAGCACGCGGCAAGGCGTGTCACCGATATTCTCGATCGAATGTCCATAGCCTTGAGGGATGTAAGCCACGTCCCCCTGCTCCAGTGTTTCGATTCGGTAGCGTCCACCGGAGCCGAACAATGTCACGCTGGTCTTCCCTTCGATGAGGTATTGCCACTCGTCCGAAGTCGGATGCCAATGCAATTCTCGAATAGCGCCCGGCTCCAGATCCAGAATCACCCCGGTCATCGTTGTTGAAATCGGGAACGAAGTGGAATCGACGCGCCATTCGCGCCCTCCCTTGAACTCGCGAAGGGGGGGCTGCTTCATCATTTCGTATTTGTGCGTCAGCGGCGGAAGTCTCCAGCCTTGAATCGGCGTGGAAGGGGGCTCTGGAGGAAGTTCTCCCTTCGCGAAATAGACTTCGTGATCGGGCAAGCCTTCGAGTTGCGAAACCGGGATGCCGAGATTCTTCGCGAGAATTTCCTTCGGTGTGTTGGCAAACCAATCGGTAATGCTAAAGGTGCCGAACTCGGAAAAGTAACCGTTGTCAAAGATAAGGATAAAGTGGGTCGGCTCGTTCCCGAGGCATTCGATCATGTGACCATGGCCGCGTGGAAAATACCAAATGTCCCCCGGCTGGAAATCATTCGTCTCCGCGCATCCATGGGGATCGATGACAGTCGTTCGAACACGACCCTTCAAAACGTATGCCCATTCAGCCGCGGTGGCATGCCAGTGAAGTTCCCGCATCACGCCCGGTTCAAGCTGCATCGAAACGCCGGCAATCCCCACGGAAATCGGAAGCTGTCTGACCGTCGCTTCCTTGCCGAAACTGTTGCCGCTCACCTTCCCCTCTGATTTCTCTAGCGCGAACTTGAAGGTGGGAAGGTCTTCCTGGGGATCGTGCACATTCGAATTACCAGACATCTCAACTCTCCGGACGTTACTGATCAGCCGACATCTCAATGTCACACACAACGACCAGGATGAGTGAGGAAGTCTCAATTCGAAAACCAAGGTGGGAGCGCGATTCCCGATAGAATCGCGCCGTTCGCTTCTTTCCGCAAGATCCTTGGGGCAAAATGTCGAGCAGCTAGACGAGTGAATCAACCTCTTCACCAGCATCGACCTGGGCTAACGTGTCGAGCAAGGGATCTTCAAAGAACCAATCTTGTGATGTTCCCGTCTCGCCGAAGAGTTGATCGACCGCCGAATCGTTGAGGACGGTCGTTCCGACTTGGAGGAAGTAATCTCCATTCTTTCGTGTGGGAGTCCCCGTGCCGGCGATGTTGGCGATCTTCTCAGCATACGTGGTTGCTGTTGAAGCCCACTCGTTCCGGATTGCGATGAGGCCGACGGCATCGAGATTCGTCAATCCAGCGATCAGGATCGAACCCGCGCTCTTTTGGCTTCCCGGCGACATACCGGAGGAATAAACGATGTCGGCACCACCGCCGGCAGCAATGACATTGTGCCCACCGGTTTCATTGGCGCTCGCATTGCCGTTGAAGTTGCCAATGATGGTGTCGTTGCCGGAACCGGTCTTGATGACGTTGTCACCCCCTTCGCCCCCGTCACCACCAAAATTACCGTAGACGGTGTTTCCACCATCTCCCGCGACGATGACGTTGTCACCTCCTTCGCCGCCGTCACCGCCAAAGTTGCCGAAGATCGTGTTGGCCCCGTCACCGACGGTGATGGAGTTATTGCCGCCCCGTCCTTTCGAATCGCCGCCGAGATTCCCGTAGATCGTGTTATTGCCGTCGCCAGCCAAGATAGTGTTGTTCGAGTATGTAACACCTTCCGCTCCATCGCCCGCCCCATTGCCATAGACGGTGTTGTTTCCTTCACCGGCGTTGATGAAGTTATTGCCGAAGCCCCCGGAGAGAAGGTCGTCGGCCGCTCCGCCGAAGATGGAATCAGCATCCACGCCGCCGTCGATGGTTGCGCTCGTGAGAGTGAGCTGCGATGCATCAATCGTGTCCGCCCCGGCAAGCCCCAGGGCGATCACGCGACCAGTGACTCCGGAGAAAGTCTGAGTCCTATTGACTGCGGCTCCATTCTCTTGAAGAGTCGTTAGTTGAATCGTCGTCGCATCGACCTGAGTGAACTGGACGTGGTCTGCTCCGGTTGTTCCCCGCCAGGCAAGGTTTGTCAACGAGGGATTCGTCGAGTCGGCGGATAGCTCGGTGGAGATCACATTCACGTTCACGAATGCGAGCGAGGTAATGCCATCGGAGGGATGACTGGCCGACACTTTGATCGTGACTGGCCCAGAGACATTGAAACTGTGAGTGACGGTCGTCCCTGGTAGGCCGCTGATCGTCTGGATGTCACTTCCATCGCCGTTCCAGTCGATCGAGTACTCGACCGTATCGCTACTGCCGACAGAAGGACCGGTCGAGTTCAAGACGAGAGCGAAATCATCTCCTCGATAAGTGCTCGAGGGACCAGAGGCTACGGTATGCAGAACACGTCGCTGGCTGCCGAAGTCGACTTCGGTTTCGATTTCCCCTACTTCGACATCCTCATAATCGTAGCCAGAGCCGGCAATTGGAGTACCAATGACGACCGGGATCGATCCGAGGACCACATTGGTCCCCTCACGCACGAATTGCAAATCGAAGCGGTGAGGCCTGCCGTCTCCGACAAATTCCACGTCGAACGTCGCCGTTTGTCCGGCACCGACATTGTTAACGGTCCCCGTATGGTTGATGATTTTCACCGTTGGGTCGGATGCGCGAAGAGTAATGTTCATCGCTACGTTTGTCGCGGCATTCTGAATGGCATTCACCACGCCATTGGCCACGGTCGAGCCGAATCCCGAATTGATTAGGAAGTAGAGCGGATCACCTGGAGCGATGGCATCCGCCGTTCCATTGGCAATCGTGGTGGTCGAATTATTGACCGCTCCCGTCAACTTGGCGATCGCCTCGAGGTCTTGCCTCGGATCAAGATTCGCCTCTGTATTCACGCCGAGTCCAATGACCAACGCTCCCAGCGCATTGAGCCCCGTGATCGTCTGCTGAATTCCCGCCCCCGCGTTGAACGGGGTCGTCGAGCGCGACGCTTCCGTCAATTGAGAGATTGGGAGTGTCAGGCCACCCACGCCGGTGATCGATGTTTCTCCGTAAGGCTGAAACGCGAAACCAGTATCCGTCGCGACGAGGATAATGGGCAATGCGCCGGCCCGGAAGCCGACACCACCAATATTGCCCGAAGGCGCCAGTACCGAATGGGTGGGATCTGTAGTGAACGACGAAAATGAAGGAACGTCGCCACTGTTGCCCGGATTGATCTGAGTTGAATCAAGTCCTGCCGCGCCGCTATCAGAGGTCGTACCGTTATTGTTGCCGTCGAAACCAGCACCGGTGACCGTCTGATAGAGGGCTTCGATCAATGTCTCGGGTGTATCTCCACCATACCCAGGGGCCATTCGATCAAGGGCCGCTTGGATCGAGGTCTGGAAGCCGGAGACACTCGAGGCGACGATCGGTTGATTCAAGATGAAGGGTCGCCCCACCGCATACTCATCCGCAAAGTTTCCATACTCTTCAAATCGACCCACCCCGAATCCAAAGTCGATTCCTGGAAGGGACGACTGGAGCGAAGCGATGATTTGCGGGAATGCAGCCCGGACGATCGGACTGTTATTTGTGAAGCTGCCGGTGTCATCGAACAAGAGGAAGACATCGACCATGTTCGTGATGCCCCCCGAGCCAGGAAGCGTCAAGCTCACGGTTTCGTGCTGACTTTGGTCCTTTGCCAGCGAAAGAGTAATCTCTTGAGGCGTCACATTTCCGGAAGCTGCATGGCTGACTCCGGTGGGCCAGAGAATCCCGTCGGTCGTGTTGGGGTAGGACTGAATGTATTCACTCGAGTCGACCTGACGAATGACATAAGCGTCTGGTGTCACATTCTGAAAGGTGTACGAACCATCTTCGCCGGTGACGGTGGTCGGCTCGTCCGAATCAAGGACGTTGTTACGATTCAGGTCGATATAGATCGTCTGCCCCGCGATACCAAGTTCGCCCGCATCGAGGAGGTGATTCCCATTGCTGTCTTCAAATTTGCGGCCATGGATCTCGCTCGGGCGATAGATGTTCCCTGAATCGACTCCTGTTCGCTCTTCGCCAAAGGTCAGCGTGATGAGATGGGTCGATTGAGACTCCGGTGTCGGAAGCTGATCCGCGGGAACGATCTCTCGAACTTGATAGGTTCCGGGCGCTAGATGGGTAAAACTATAGGTACCCGTCTCATCAATGGTGGGAGTGTAGAACAAGTCGGTCGAAGTGATCGTCGTCGGCTCGTCAGCATCCAGGGTTCCGTTGTTGTTCAAATCCAAGAACACGGTGATTCCTGACAAACCTCGCTCACCACTTTGACGCGAACCATCCTTGTTGGAATCAGCATAGATCGTTCCACGAATGATCGAATCTTGACGAGGATGATTCCCAAAGTCGATTCCAGTCAACGTCTGACCGTTGAGGAGTGTCACTGAATAGGTTCCGCTGATCGGCGCGGTCGAGTTCCAGTTCGATTGAGAAACTTGCCGGATGGTTACGGATCCGTGATGTGCATTCGTAATGGCGTAGGTGCCGGTGGCATCACTAATCGCCGATACCTCGCCTGCTGAAAGAAGACCATCGTTGTTGCTATCAACGAATACCGTCCAGCCCGCTAATCCAGGCTCGGAGTAACTTCCGGTCGAAGGATTGACATTTCGAATTCCGTCACTGTTGACGTCGGCGAAGATGACCCCCGTAATCGTCACCGGCTGGGTGACGAAGTTGCCGAAATCAGCCTGCGTGGTGGTATCGAGGTACGCGAAGACGATTTGGGATGTGGCATATCCGGGAGCGGCTTCCCATCCCGAAGGAAGAATCTCCCCAACCGTGTATTCACCTTCCGCCAAGTTCCCAAAGGAGTATTGTCCGAGGGCGTTCGTCGTGGTGACGGGTTCATCGACCGTGAGGCTGCCATCATTATTGAGATCGAGATAGACGGTGATGCCGGCCATTGGGGGTTCGGTAAATTCACCGGTGATCGGATCGGTCGCGCGAATGCTGTCACCATCGAGATCGTTCCAGAGGGTCCCCGCGATGACGGCGGGCTGTCGCTCGTGATAACCAAAATCAATTCCCGTGACGGTTTGTCCATTAAGGAGATCGAGGCTCCACACGCCATTGAACGGAGAAGTGGGAGTCCAATTGGAGGGAGCAACCACCATGGCATTAACGTTGCCGTGAGGCGCGCCGCCAATCGTGTAAAAACCACTAGCGTCAGTCACGGCGAACGGGTCGCCGGTCGAAAAGACCCCGTTTTCATCGTCGTCGAGGAAGACAGTCCATCCCGCAAGAGCAGGGTCAGTGAATGCGCCTGACTCAGGGTCGGTGTCACGAACTCCATCGCCGTTAATGTCGCTCCATAGCGTTCCCTGAACAGTAATGTTCTGAGCTTGGTCGATACCGAAGTCGGCTTGGCTAGTGAAACCAGAGAAGACATCGACCGTTTGAACATCGCTCGCCTGTCGCGCGGGCTCCCACCCGTTCGGCAGTACAACTTGAACGAGATAGGTGTCCACGGTGACGTTCGCGAACAGATACTCACCGTTTGCATCGGTGACGGCGGTTTGTTCTCCTCCGTTCAGTTGCCCATTCCCGTTGAGATCGAGGAAGAGAGTGATCCCCGCAACGCCCGGATCTGTGTAAGCGCCGGTATCGGGGTCGTAATCGCGAACGCCGTCGCCATTCAAGTCATTCCAAACGGTCCCCGCGATATCCCCAAATTCCGGCACACCGGTAAACTGGTTGTAGAACCGCGCTCTCCCCTCCTGCCCGGAGCGCACATTCAGATCGACATATTCAGGTGCGGTCGGAGTCCATCCGGGTTGAACAATCTCGCGAACGCGATGATTTCCGGCGGTGATCCCAGAGATGAGATAGTCACCATCTTGATTGGTAACAGTAGATCGCTCGGCTCCGTCGAGAACGCCGTTGAGATTGTCGTCGAGAAAGACGGTCCAACCGGAGAGCCCATCCTCTTCGGCATCCTTTGTCCCATTTCCATTGATGTCGTTAAAGATCGTTCCAGCGATGGCCGTATCAGCGGCCAGGACAAGTCTGCTTTCGAGGGACTCCAGCGAGGGACGCCAACCAAATACTGGTCGAGAGATGACCTGCTTCCTCAATCGCGCATGGCCTTTTCGAATGGCGTCCGACCAAGTCATCATCCTGTGGCTCATGGTGATTCCTTCGTTGAATTGAAGATGGGAGGGCCCGTCTCTTCTGACGAGCATCGCGACATCCCGCCATGTCGCGCTCGAACCCGATCGATCGAATCAAGATACTAATATCCATTACAAATCAGTTCGCACAATCGGTGCGACAAAGGGACAACGAAATGCGCCGAATGAAGCGCGCGCGAAATTCAGAGTTTTTCGAATGTTGAGGACGCGAGCGCATACATGGAATCAGCAGTAACGCAATGCGAGTTAGGTAGGAAGAGAGTGGAAGTAATCGTTCAACATCGCAAGTGGATAAGAGTGGGTGACGACGGGACGCCCATCGAAAAATCGATCAACGCCCGCCGTCACCACCTCCTCTACAGGCCTCCGCCGCCTGATCCAAAGAGGCACGAGCGCCTGAGTCTCATTGACTAGGGGCTCGTTTCCACGCCTTATGTCAGAGATCGGAATGGTGTCCTTGCATTCATCACGAACGATACAGTTGATGTTGAACCGCACCGTTAGAACGGATGAGCGCGGCAAAAGCGCGCGTCGATCTTTGAAGATTCGAAAGAAAAGTTTTTGAGATGTCGTCGATCCAAGTTTTAGACGAATGGAATAGAGATATTCATTGCAGAATCCCTGAAAACCTCGACTACACCGAAGAAGCAACCCGCCATCATCAAGCTCGGTGAAATCGAGTCTCAACAGCTTCATGCTTGAGATTGAATCTCATATGACTCGAGGTGCCTTGCGGAACCGGGGAATTCCCGGTGATTTTGCTCTACTGATGTAGGAGGCTCGCCGAAGAGACCATATACTGTGCTCGTTACTGAGTAGACCATGCTTGCCCGGCATGTCTGACTCGTCCATTTCGGGGACGCCCACATCATGTCTCGTTCGTTTCGCTTTAGCTTCGAGCGTTTGCTGAGCCGCACTTTGCTTTCGCATGGCTTTGGCTCGCTGGATCTCTTCGACCATGTGGAACCTCACCATCGAGAAGACAATAAAGCCGCCGAGGTGTCTTCGCTCGAATCGAAATCGGACTCGGGCAAAGGAAGTTCTCATTCCACCAACGAGTCGATCACAAATACGAACGCCATAAGCATTCTGCCCGAATGGAAGGATGATTTCGGATCGGCGAAGGTCGCATCAGATCTCGCGAAACAACGTCACGGTGAAGACGACTCCACCTCCGATGAGACCGACTCCGCCTCAATCCCATCCGACGATGCCTCAACTTCGTTGAACGCCGAAGTCTCTGTATTTGATCCAGAAGGTGAATCTTCAGACGGACAATCGACGCTTTCATCCGATGAAGAGGATGAAGGCCGAGAAAAAGTTGACGACGAAAATGAATCGGGTGAATCCCATTCTGACATCAAATCTGACGAAGATCACCAGAGCGGATCGAGCACTGATTCAAAGGATGAGGACGAAGAGTCGGACCGAGATAGTTCAGACGAGTTAGACAATCATTCCAATTCCGGCTCAAAGGAAAGCGATGCCGATCATTCGGGCTCGGGATCGCACGAAGACGATGAAGAGGACCACGAAGAGAGTGACCTCTCATCTGATGAAGAAAACTCCGATCGCGAGGATGGCCACTCCGACGATGATGAGTCTTTACTGAATTTGAACAACTCATCACATCCGTCAGATGACGCGGAAGATGATGAGCACTCGTCTCGCGACCACGATGACTCGGAGGATGAGCGAGAATCGGACGACGATGCCGAAAAGGAGCTCGAAGACGACGATTCACTAGAGACCGTTGGTTCGAATTCTGGCTCGGGTGGCAATAGCGGCTCGAATTCTGGATCGGACCGTGATGACGAGGAAGAGTACGATTCCTCGGATCGCGACATCGAAAATGACGACGATGACGACGAAGATCATCACTCAGAATACTCGGGCCCTGGTTCAGATAATCATGAGCCGGAGCATGATGAGGCGAATTCATCAAGCGATGCGGATACTGTTTCCATGGACGACGACTCGGAAGAAGATTCCGAGCCCGATATCGACCTTAAAGAGGATGACGCGAGCGATTTTGTCACCGTCCCCTCTTCCAACGGTGAAGATACCTCGGACTCAAATGCGACGAGCGATGAGTCGTTAAGTTCAAGCGGCGAAGAGGAGACGCCGACACCGATCGTCAATTCTCCTTCGCCGATTATTCCAGTAAATGAAACCCAAACGAATACGCCCGCTCCCGTAAGCGACACTCTATCGCCGGCGATCACTCCAGTGGTCCCGTCTCGAATAGAAACGGTGATTGCTGAGTCGCCCGCGATCCCTGCCAATACACCCGTGCCGACAGTCACCAGCGGAAACACTTCAGAGACGCCCGTTACCGTCCCAGTCGTTATTGCTCCCCCCTCCTCCTCCACCATCTCAACGACGGCTGCTCCCTCAGACTCTGTGGAAGATCATGTGGTGACCAGTACGCCGTCTGTGACTCCGCAGTCAAGCAACAGTGGGACGGGATCGACTGCGGTAAATGGTTCGCTTGCGACGAGTTCCGCGAGTTCCAGCGTTGGATTGAACAGCGATAAAGCTGGAAACCTGTTAGCTGTTTCATTCGTGCAGACATCGAACGGGAGTCGGACCACAGCACCCGTTGACTCGACTTCCACCAAGGAATCAGCGGGCCTCGCGTTCCCAGTTCTGATGAGTGACGCCCCATCGGCGGCTCATGCAGCCCGTCCTCAATCGGTTGGTTCCGAAATTCACGCGGACCAAGAGGAACCGACGTCGGGTGATTCTGAATCCCCTCCTGTCCATCAACATCCTGATGTGATGGCGGATGCTCCTCCGAGCGTCGTTGCCCTTGAGGTCGCGCGTGTGCCAGCAAGTCAGAGTTGGTTAACAGTGCCTCAATGGTTGATCGATTCGTTGAGCAGTTTGGAATCAAGCGATATCGTTCCGTCGACAGAAGAGTGGGAGCAAGTGTGGGAAGATGCTCAGGCATTAGTAACCCCATCGAGCAATGTTTTCAGTGAACAGAATTCTTTCTCATGGCTCATGGCGGGAGGAGTCGCGGCAACGGCAATCATCTATCGACGAAGCGTTGCGTCGAAAGACGATAAGCGCGCATGGCTTGAATTGAGCCCTGGTTTAATTGACGACGTATTTATTAAGTAAGCGATGCAATGAGCGAGGAGAATTCTTTGGACGATCTTCTCGAAAGCCTCGCTCAAGGGGATGACAACGCGACCGAGGAAGTGTTCCAGCGATGCGAACCTCTCCTCCGCATGGTCATTCGTCGGCAAATCTCTCGAGACTTGCAGGCACGATTCGACGCGGAGGATATCCTTCAATCAATCTGGGCTGACCTCGTGGTCGGTTTCAGGGCCGGAAGTTGGCAATTCAATTCTTCGGCGGAGCTTCGTGCGTTTCTCATCCTCGCCGCGCGAAATCGATTGATTGATCGAGCCCGGCAAGCGAACGCTCAATCTCGCTTTCAGACTCAGATTTCCCATGATCGGTTCGGCCAAGTGCCGGCTCAAGCCTCTCCGACTCCCAGCGAGTGGGCACAAGCAAACGATCTTTGGGATCAATTGCTCGATTTATGCCCACCGCAGCACCGAGTGATCGTCGAGAAAAAACGGGATGGAATGTCGCTCAAGGAGATAGCGGAGAGCACGCAACTTCATCCCAGCAGCATTCGTCGTATTCTCTATGACCTCGCTCGTCGGCTAGGTAATCGGCGAACGACTCTCGACTAAACCGTTCGACGACGGGCAATAAAATGTTCACTCCTTCCCAGCATTCGATCATCATTTCTCAGCAGATTCGAAAACATCTCGCCGATCACGAATCAGAGACGCCCACGAACCCCCTGCAACAACTTGCTTCCGATGTGGCCCGGCATATGGCCAATCACTGGGGGACGGGGCAGCAAAGTTCCGCGGAAGACGTTCTGGAGCAGCATCCGGAACTCAAAAGCCATCCCAATGCCGCTCTTCGAATCATTTACGAGGAAATCTGTCTCCGCATCGAATCGGGAGAAGAATTAGACATTGCTTCCCTTCGGCAGCGCTTTCCGATTTATGCCGGCGAGATCGAAGTACTTCTCGCGGGGCATGATCTGATGAAGTCGATGTCGGGCTCTCCTCAATGGCCCGAGATCGGCGAATCCTTAGGCGAATTCACGTTGGTCTCTGAAATTGGAACAGGAGCCGCCGGCCGAGTCTATCTCGCGCGGGACAGGGATCTCGCCGGTCGTATGGTCGTAATTAAAGCGACTCCCCGAATCGGCGGCGAGCACTTGAATATGGCACGTCTTCAACACACGTTCATCGTGCCGCTGTTCTCCGTCCGTGATTATCCAACGAATCACCTACGCCTTCTCTGCATGCCTTATCTCGGTGGATCGTCGATCGACCGAATCAATCATCAACTTCGAGATTTGCCCTTCAGCGAAAAAACGGGCAATTCGTTACTCAATACTCTGAGCGCCTTAGCCTTGCCAGAGGATCGAGAGGGTGTTCGAGAAACACCATCTCTTCGATTCCTTCGTCGCGCAAGCTTTACCGACTCGATCTGCTGGATCGGCGTTTGCTTGGCCGAAGCGCTGCAATATGCCCATGATCAGGGATTGGTGCATTTCGACATCAAGCCGTCGAATATCCTTCTCACGAAGGATGCTCAGCCGATGCTTCTCGATTTTCATTTGGCTCGTTACCCCATTTCTCCCGGCGATAAGGTCGAGAATTTCGGGGGAACCGCGGCATACATGTCTCCCGAGCAACGAAAGGCTTTCGAATCCATTCGAGCAACTGGGAAGAGTATCGTCTCCGTCGGAACATCCTCCGATATCTATTCGCTCGGGCTTACCTTGGCGGAATGTCTAAAGATCATCGATCCGATCAAGGACTTTAATGACGGTGAGCTTCGATGGAAGCATAGCAATCAATTGTCGCCTGGATTGAACGACATTCTAAAGCGAGCCCTTACCCATGATCCGGCGAGGCGATACCGGACAGCCAGCGAGTTTGGGGACGACCTGAGACGACACATTTCTCAGCTCCCGTTGAAAGGGGTTCGCAATCGAAGTATCCGCGAGCGATGGACGAAATGGCGACGACGTCGTCCCCAGGGGCGAGCGGTGGCAACGCTCGCGGCATTGTTATTATTGGGTGTTTTGGGGATGGGAGTCGTTTATTGGAATCAGCAAGTGCAAAACTTTGAGCAAGCTCGTTCTCTGCGTGAAAGTAGTCGTCAGTTAGCGGACAAAGGGGACTTTAAATCCGCGCTGGAAACAATTCGGAAAGCAGCCACGGTAGCATCTCGATCATTTGGGGGAGCAACACTTCGGCGCGAGATTGAAAAAGAGGGTGTCCGCATACTTCGGGTGTCGAAAGAACATGATCTCGATGAATTCGTTGACAAGATCAATATCTCTACAGCGACCCCTTTATCACCCCTGAACAATCGAAGGATCTTGCCCTTCTTTGCGAGCGAGGCTGGACGAACTTTCTGGATGGTCGAGAATTTTCGAATCTGCCCCCGTCGACCAAGACGGCCTTACTCGATCTCGCCTTGTTGTGGTCCGACTTTTCCGCGAAGAGCGAACCCGATCCTCAGTCTTCCAAAGAGCGCGGACTAAGCATTTTGAATCGTGTGGAACAGATCACCGGGCCGCAATCAAGTTTGAGAACCGCACGCGAGCATTTCCTCTCATCGCCGTCCTTGACGACTGATGCAACGATCTCTGATGGCACCACGGAGTGGGAAAAAATCATTCGCGGACGATGGCTCCTTACCTCAGGAAGGTATGAGGACGCCGCTAAAGAGTTTGAGTTGGCTTCCCGACAGAAGCCAAATGACTTCTGGTCCTGGTTCTATCTTGGCATTTGTAACGAACATTTGAATCATCCGGCCGAGAGCGCGCAAGCCTTCACCGTTGCCATCGCCTTGCGGCCTGATTCCGCCGTCGGCTACTTTCATCGGGGGAATGCGTGGGTCGCCCTAAATCAATTTCAAGACGCCCGCATTGATTTTGATCGTGCCCTTGTCCTGGAACCCAAATTAGCAATCGCCCTCCTCAATCGTGGTATTCTCTCCCTCAAAGAAAGGAAGTTTTTAGAGGCGCGGCGGGATATCATTGCCGCAAAGGAATTGGGTGCGAATCCTTCAAGAGTCTATTTTCATCTAGCACTGATTGATCTGGGCGAGGGAGATACTGCTTCCGCTCGGACCAATGCCGAGCGAGCCGCGAAACTATCTCCTGACTGGAAAGAGCCGGCTGAATTGCTGAAGAGACTCGATGCCGCGCGATAGTTTGCTTCATGCGGTGCTCTTGCGTTGGAACATTGTTCGAAGAAAAGCGGTCAGGTGGTGACCGACTCTGAGCATGGCCACAGGGGAACTGTTCCACGGA
This sequence comes from bacterium, assembly GCA_019748235.1. Classification (GTDB taxonomy): domain Bacteria; phylum Planctomycetota; class Planctomycetia; order Kolteriales; family Kolteriaceae; genus JAIEPU01. The sequence continues at coordinate 36,311 of JAIEPU010000063.1, read as the reverse complement.
TAAGCTGGGACCTGGTGTCGATATCGCCGATAAACATCACCAAGATAGAATTCGAGCCTACGATCCTTTAGCTCACTTCCGACAAAGATGTACATCGTCCAAACGACGGCAAGGACAAATCGATCCGCGCTCATCTGCGGATTGAACCAGATGAGGCCCATAAAGCTCAGGTAGATCGGATGTCGCAAGTATCGATAGGCGCCATGAGAGACGAATCCGCGGGGCGCAATCTTTCGATTTCGAAACCATGCCCACCAGGTCGTCCAACCTGTCTGATAGCCGAATCCGGTTAAGCTAATGCTGTAGAACAATGCGATCCAAGAGGCGATCAGCATCGCATGAACGAATCGATCCATCGTCCCCCTCAAGTTCCACACGTAAAACGTGCTCGATTTCCAAAGCAATACGGTCACCCAGAGACTGATACAGGTCGCAGCACAAAAGAACACACCGTACATCGCTCCAGGGATTCGTTTCGCAAGCCTTCTTTTGGTTGTTGGATGCAGCAGGACGCTGTGTGGTATCGCGAACTGCGATAGTAGAATGAGGTCCCACAGCATCCAGTCACTCATTCGGCTGTAGCGTGAGACGAATGGAGTCGATATATCGATCCCCCAAAGGAACACGAATAGCATGATGACTGTCGCGCCAAACATCATTTGAGCGACGAGGCCAAAAAGGATCCAAAAGACACTCATGGGATCATCCTCAGGTCACTCAGTTGCGGTGACGATGCTTATAGGTTGCCAAGCGGCATGCCGAGCGGGTCCAATTCCTGCTACTAAAGCAGCGATGACACTCACAAAACAGGCGAGCAGAATTTCGAAGAAGGGTGATTCAAAGGCGAGTGGAAAACCGGTTTCCTCCGACAAGATCACATCCAGCGTATACCAATCGAGGCTCAACCCCAGAAGAACGCCGATGATCGCTCCGGAAAACGACATCACGATCGCTTCCACTAAAACGAGCAAAATGATCTGGCCACGTGTCGCCCCTTGGGCTCGAAGGAATCCGAGTTCGCGCTGGCGTTGCATCGTGCTTACGATGAGAGATGCCGCAATTCCCACGATGGCAACCACCGCGACGACTGCCTCTTGAGCGTACGCCAAGCCATAGAGATTTCGGACCATCGATAGAATGTGGCGGCGCAGCTCCGTTCGAGTCAGAATGGTCAGGTCTTCTCGCGTAGTAAAAGACTCGTCAACTAACTGTTGTCGACACGAGTCTAGCGATTGATCGTCACCAAGGTAGACATCAAGGACATCCGCACTCTTATCCGCAAACTCGGGATGTGCACTCTCATCAACCATGATGGTTCCGGAGGCACAGGAATAGTCGGGTACGATTCCAACGCACCGCAATGGAATCGCTCCAGTTGACCCCGGAATGAGCTGCGTCTCGCCCAAATGGAGGTTCTGAAGTTCGGCATAATTCTCTGAAACGATCATCGTTCCACGAGACGATAGCTCTCGGAATGAATCGAGATCGGGAAGTAACGGAGTTCTGCCTTTGTTAGCAGTTACGTAGCGTTTTGAATCGAGAGCCAAAACGAGCACACGGTCCGCATGATTCTTCCTCAGAATCTCAACGAACCGAAAACGCATGGGAACAATGTCGGCCTTAGGCAGAATTCTTGCTATCTCTCCGATGAGATCCTTTGACATGGGACGAGACTGCCCGCTGGCAGTGAGAGGACCTCCTGATGTCACGAATAGATCACCCGCGATGGAGCGATCGACCCAGCGTGTCACTCCGCGTTCGTTGCTATGAATGGTACCTGCTAATTGGACGACGACCGCCACCGACAATGCCACGGCAGTCATCACGAATCGTGCTCTGCCCGGCGATCCCAAAATGCCATCCAAGGCCAGTGACCAGGAAACCTGTCGGATTCGTCTCTGCAACCAGCGAAGGATTTGCAGGGCGACGACCGGGGCGATGTAGACGATTGCTATGGCGATGAGCATGAGGCAGGTGTAACTTCCCCAGCGATCTGGAAGTGCATCGCGATAGGAGAAAAAAATGAGTCCGCCGATGGCGAGGATCATTGCGACCATTGATTGTCGTTGCCATGGAACTTCTGCCGACTTGTTTTCATAAGGATGCTTAATGGCCTCAATCGGGCTAAGAGATGTTCCGTGAAAGATGGGTAAGGCCGCCCCAATTAAGGTCGCTCCAATCCCTACTAGTAAAGCGCCGACGATGTTGCCGCCGTTCAATTGGACCGCTTTCATTTCTATCGGGATAATCGCCTCGGAGAGGGCTTGCTGAATCGGACCGATCGCCAGGATCGAAATCCCGAAGCCAATCGGAATGCCGATGATGCTTGCGATTAAACCGATGACCGTCGCCTCGCCGAAATAGCACATCTGAATCTGTCTGCACGTAGCGCCCATTGTCCGGAGTATGCCGATATCTTTCTGCCGTGAGGTGATCGAGACCGCAGTCATGCTGGCTACCAGAAATACCCCGAGTGGAAGTGTCGCCATTCCTCCGAGAGACAACCCTGTTTTGACCGTTTGCATCACATCTCCGTTCGGGCGGGCTTGGTGCTCGGCCAGGTTGACATTTAGAAGGCCGTCCGTCTTCAATCGAATCGCGTTGAGAACTGATTGCCGAGACGAATTCGAATCAACGACGATATCCAAGCGAGTGACATGCTGACTGGTTCCCAATAGACGATGCGTATCCTCCATCGACATGACGATGACGTTTCCCGCAAGGGGTGAGGATGCCCCAGATGCTTCGATCGTTCCCTGAGCGGCGACGATGGTGCGCCGGCCATCTACAGCGAATCGAAATCCATGACGGAGAGATTGAAGGCTCTGATCGAGATGATGGCCGATCAATACATCTTGCTTGCCGAAAGTTCGTGACCAGACCCAATTTTTTGTCGAGAACTGTTTAACGGTAACGCCGGGGAGATCCCAATCTCGGTCCTCGTCGTGATCGATCCCAAGTAAGAGCACATTCATACCATTCAGTTCGGGAACGGTACCCCGCTTGATGATGCGAGCTTTGATCGACTTCACCCCCGGCACTCGTTTCAGTGAACCGACAAGCTGTTTCGGAACTCCCGTATCGCCGTTCGACACATAAATGTCCGCGGAACCGAACAACGGATCCCGACTGTGTTCTAAGGCACGATCGAGAGAATTCTCAATCACTGACGACATGCAAAAGGTAGCGACCCCGAGAGCAATCCCGAGGATCATGAGCATGGTCTGCATGAAATGCCGAATGAGATAATTCGCGCTAAGCTGCGTGAAGAGTCGAATCATGATTGCATCGCCTCATCGGGAGAGATTCGATTCGACCGTCACACATCTCAAAATGTTTATCCGCCATGTCTCCCCATCGAGGATCATGCGTGACCATGAGCACGGCTCGGCCACCCTCTTTCGTGAGAGAGTGAATCAGCGTCATAATCTGCTCGCCGGAACGACTATCGAGACTCCCGGTCGGTTCATCGCAGAGTAGAATGGACGGCTCATTGATCAAAGAGCGTGCAATGGCCACCCGCTGCATTTCTCCCCCAGAAAGTTCGCTTGGAAAGTGCGCGATTCGGTGGGCAAGTCCAACTCGCTCCAATAGGTGATGAGCGCGCGGGACTGACGCCTTTCGCGATAGGTGAGCGAGATCACTTGGGACGAGCACGTTCTGAATGACCGTCAAGCTGGGAATGAGGTGAAAGGCCTGAAATACAAATCCGATCTCACGCCCGCGGATCCGTGACCGATCTCGATCCGACATCCTTTCGACGCCACGTCCTTGAATGAATAACTCTCCCTCCGTCGGTTGATCGAGAAGCCCGAGGATGTTCAGAAGTGTCGATTTGCCGGAACCACTAGGCCCCATCAGCACGGCCAATTCACCTGGATACAGCGACAAATCGATTCCTCGAATGACTTCGATTCCTTTCCGGCCCACTAACTTGGTGATCTTTCGCGCTTCCATACATGGAGTCGAAGTGGAATGCAGCGTAAGTCGGTCATCTACTCGGACTGAATGCAACATTCCTCATCTCCCCATCACACGACTAACGCCCGGCGCCGTTCCTTTGATTACTTGCGACGGGTCCAGCCCCGGGGACGAGAACAATGTCTCCCCAGATCGTCACCTCATTGGATACCTTGGCTAGCCCAGCGAGTGCTGAGTACGGGGTCATCCCGTAATCCGTTTGCTTCACGGTGAACATCCCTCTCATTCGGAGCCCACCGTCACTTCGCCCAGAGGCGGGTTCAATCTTTGCAACAAAAGTGAGTGGCCGCTTTGTTCCGTGCAGCGTGAATGTCCCTGAGACCGTATAGTGACCCGCTTCCCCTTCTGACTTTCCCTTCGGTGGGGTGATCGAACGGATCTCGAACACAGATCGAGGGAATCGAGCGACATCGAGAACATCAGCCGAATGCATGTTCTCTGTCGTTTGCTTTCTATCTGATCCAGACACCGTTCCGTCGAGTCCGACAGCGGAACGTGCGACAGGCGTATCAGCTGAGAATGTCGTCATGTCGATGATCAACTCCCCCGCTCCGCCCAAGTTGACTTGACTCTCTTTAAGCTTCCCTTCGATTCCATGGTTGTGACCGATGCGAACAGCGTCGACTCGGGCATAGACTCGGCTTGTTTTGGTGTCGACATGGAACGTCTCCGCGTAACACGTGAAAGCGCTCCCGATCATGACTGCATGGGCACACAAAACATGCTTCAGATACCTCATGGTGATTCCCTTCTCTTTCATCGAGGCTGTATTTCTTCGAAGCGAGACTTGCTGATACTCCTCTCCGAAGTCTGCTCAACCCGAAATGCAGTGTTTTTGCGAGGAGAATCGATCTCAATTGCTAAGTGTTAAGGTCTTGTAACCTCGATGAGGGGGATGAAAAGTGCCCTTTTGTAGTACGACTATTCGTGTGGAGATGGATTAGGGGAAGACTTCCGGCAACTAACGTCAGCGATTCGCTGATTATGTGTGCGGGAATGACAAGGAGGAATCGAAGGATGACCACGAAAATTACGACAATGGCGGACGTGAGTAAACGATCCATTCAGCTTCATTACGATCTGGCGACGACCTTTTACCGGCTCCTTTGGGGGCCGCATATCCATCATGGACTTTGGGAGTCAACGGAAGAAGACAATCCACGCGAAGCTCAACTGACATTGACGAATCATCTGGCGACACTCGCCGAATTGAAACCAGGGATGGAGGTGCTTGACATCGGATGTGGGATGGGTGGTTCATCCATTCATCTGGCCAAGACGTATGGATACCAAGTGACAGGCATCACCTTGAGTCCTGTTCAAGCGGCCTGGGCTCGTACCTCTTCATGGTGGAAGGGAGCGGGCAAACGAACACGATTCCTTCGACAAGATGCGGAGGAAGCTTCATTTCCCATCGATTCGTTCGACGTGCTCTGGAGCATCGAATGCACGGAGCATCTCTTCGACAAGCCTGGATTCTTCAAAAGAGCGAGTCAGTGGTTGAAGCCGGGCGGAAAACTGACCATTTGCGCATGGCTCGCCGCGGAACAACCACGTACGCCGCAGTCCGAAGAGTTAGTCAAGCAGGTGTGCGAGGGATTTCTTTGCCCTTCGCTTGGAACGGCAAGCGAGTATCAGTCCTGGTTCAGCGACGCCGGGCTGACCAATGTGAAGTTTGAAGATCTTACTCACCGCGTTCTGCAAACATGGGAAATTTGCAAACGACGGGTGAATAAAACAGGCGTTCGTTATCTCGCTCCGATCGCTGGGCAAGATATGAATCAATTCATCAAGGATTTCGAAACCATTTTGAAGGCTTATCGTGAGGGAGCCATGCGATACGGGTGCTTCCTCGCTCGTAAGTAATGGATGAAAGTTGACGGGCGAACAGTTTTGTCATCGCAGCAGCATCGCTTCGACCGTCAGCCCGGGTCCGAATCCAAGAGCAACGCAGGGACGATTCGCCCCAGCTTCTTTCAGACGATCGAGCACAAAGAATATTGTTGCTGACGACATATTGCCATAGTCATCCAATACGCCGCGCGAAACATCGAGAGCGCTCTCCGGTAGTTCGAGCGCCTTCTCGACGGATGCCAGAATGCTTGGCCCCCCAGGGTGGACGGCCCACGTTGCGACATCTTCAATCCGCAGGCCATTGCCAGAGAGCCATTTCGAAAGCCACGGCTTGAGGTTTCTTAGGATCATCGATGGAACTCGCCGCGAAAGAGTCATCTCAAACCCGCAATCTCCCACCTTCCAAGTGATTGCGTTTTTCGAATCCGGAACAACGAAAGAACCTTGTGCCACGAGTTTCCAATTTCGATCATCATTCTCCGCCGAACGACGCACGATCGCCGCGCCCGAACCATCGGAGAATAGCGAGTTTCCGAGAACGCGATCGACTTCCCAACCGTAGTCGAAGTGAATGCTGCACAATTCAACAGAGCAAAGAAGCACCGTGGATCCAGGGTCAGAAAGGGAGAGTGCTCTTCCGACGCGTAACCCATTGAACGCGCCATGACATCCCATGAATCCAACTTGTGTTCGTGAAAGATCCCGCCGAAGACCAAGCTCATCCATGAGAAAGCAATCGACACCGGGGGCGACGAATCCGGTGCATGTCACCGTGACCAAATGGTCGATGGAGCTTCTGTCAATGCCGGCATTCTCTATCGCCCGTTGACAGGATTGAACCGCTAGAGGAACAGCCTCCTGAATATAGCGATCCATACGAGCGCCCGTTGTAGGTCCGTGACGTCCGCTCAGATCCAGCGACGGGTCCAATCGAGAAAAAAATGTCTGCGTCGTCGAGTGTCCACCCTCCCCTTCCAAAAGGACGCTATGCCTCTTCGAAATCCCCGCATTCATATAGACCTGTTGAAGGTGCCATCCAGAGGTGGTGTCGCTGTTCACCAAGTCGAGCACCATTTCAACGGCGGTCCCCTGATCGACAAAGTTTTCAGGAACAGCCGTTCCTATCCCAAGAATGGTCGCTGACATCGAAAGCTCCAATCCTCACTTTACCATCCGAGTCGGCGGGTAAACGGCGCGGCGATGGTGGGAAATACATTGATCACTCTTATTCCGCTTTGCATGAGAAAGGGGGAACGGATGCCCCACGAAAGTTGCCGGCAAAGACGCTGGTGTTTGGAGATGGCTCGCGTGTAGGTCTGTTCCCATCGAGGAATGAGCGTTGACCGCCAATCTTTTGTCACTGTTTCAGTGATGAATGGCTGAATCCTGCGGGCCGACTCGATGGCCCACGAAATGCCCTGCCCCGTGAATGGTTCGATATAGCCCGCCGCATCTCCCACGACGAAAACTCTTTCGCATCCCAAATGGGCACTGCGCCGAGTCAGTGGGGAAGTTCCCTTCCATATCTGCGAGTCGATATCCGTTTGTAAGGCGAGGTCACACTCAGAAAGAATGTCTTGTACAGCAAGCGCGAGGCCTCCAGAATTCTTCACTGTGTTCGGATGTAAGGCCGCGGCTAAATTGATCGCTTTATCTTCAACTCGAACAAGTCCGATGTATCCACTTTTCCCCATCGCCATGACGATGGTTCGATCAGGAACGTCGCAGGCACCGTCTGGCAATTGTGCTCCGGCACCAATCAGTGAGTTCTCGGAGATCCACTCTGATTCATGTTCCGAAAGTAGTCGTCCTCCCAAACCATCGGCCGCGATGACGACGCGCGCTCGAATCGTCGACTTCTCTCCCTTCGCAGTGATGTTGAGAGAACGAAACTCGCTATCCACATCGCCGAGGGTCGCCGTCGTTTGTGAAATAAATGTCACGCCCCTTTGAATTGCCGCTAGCACGAGTCCCGCATCAAATCGGGATCGAGAGAGGGAGACGCCGCCGTCCATTTCGATGCTTGCGGCCTTGGATCCATGACGAACGACGAAACGTTCGATGGGAGTCGCGCCTGCCGTGATGAGCATATCTCCCAACCCGATCTCGCGCAAATTTTCAATCACGCGTCGGTTCAAGCAACATCCGCAGACCTTGTAACGAGGAAAGACTTTCTTCTCGATCAATAGAACAGATCGACCGGCCGCCGCCGCTTCCAAAGCGGCCACTCCTCCTGCGGGCCCCGCCCCCACGACAGCAACATCCCAATCGCGGGACGCAGCATCTGATATGGTCGTCCCCTGCAAATTCATGAATGCGTCCAGGTGAAAAGGAAACGAGCGGGCCATCGAATGTGGACGTTGCCTCCCTCCAAGCCTGCCCGTCGCGCGATCGAGGCAAATTCACGAGGGGTGTATGCGGATGCGATTGAACGAGGTCCATCCACATGAACGACATAACTCGTCGTGACGATTCTCGAGCCCAACCAAACCAGCCCATACCAACCATACGCGCGGCTCAGATCGTTGATCAGAATTCCTTTCCGAGCGATTGATCTCATTTTTCGCAGAAGAGTGATCGCCTCATCATCGGAAAGGTGATGAAAAAACAAATTGGCAGTAACAAAGTCAAACTCTTCATGAAACGAGTCATGCAACGCGTCGTGAATAAAGAAACGGGCATTGACGTTTTGTTTGACAGCCGACTGTTGGGCGAATTCAACAGCCACCGGGCTGATGTCACATCCGGCCACTTGAAGATCAATACCGCATGCCTTTGCCTTCTTTGCGAGTGAAATGGGAAGATCACCACCGCCGGTCGCAAGATCGAGAAGTGTCAAGGAACACGATTCAGTGGCGGGAATCATTTGCTTTAGCTGTTGCCAAGTGGCACTCACGCTACGGCTCAGAAGGTTCAGGCGTGCTAATCCGCGGAGCGCCTTCGCATGCTCACGAGGGTCGAGCCCCGGATCATCCATGATTTCAGGAAGCCTCAGTCGTTGAGCCAGTCGCATTCGACATCCTTTGAATCCAGCGTTGGCAGTGTAGCGCTCTTGACGGTCATAGCAATCGGATTGGATGACAAGGACGACAGCTAGATGGAATTACGATTTCAAACGCGAGAAGGAGCCGCGTTGCATCGTGAAAAATCACGGAGTTAGACCGATTGATTGGTAATGAGACTCAGAATCAAATGATTGACGGTCCAAGAAGTGTCACATGCATGAGTGCGATCATTGGCACATAGAATACTTCAATTCACCTGATGACGTCTTGAAGTGGGCCGCGGAAGCGATTGAGAGCGTGAGAACCTCAGGCCGCGATCGTGCGAGAAGGAAATAATCAAAGAGGTGCACTACTCCGCGCCGTGTCCCATCCGCTTCTTCTTCGTTTCAATGTAACGCTCGTTGTGCGGATTCGAAGGAACTTCGATCGGGACTTGCTCGACGATGTGTAGTCCAAATCCATCGATACCTGCCCGCTTCTTCGGATTGTTTGTGAGCAAACGAAGCTTACGTACGCCAAGATCAAAAAGTATTTGCGCACCGATGCCGTAATGGCGCTGATCTCCCGCGAAACCGAGCTTTTGATTCGCCTCGATCGTATCGAGCCCTTCTTCCTGCTGGAGTTTGTAGGTGCGAAGTTTATTGAGCAGACCGATGCCACGTCCCTCTTGCCGCATGTAGAGAAGAACGCCTTTTCCCGCGCGACTGATCTGATCGAGAGCATGATGAAGTTGCGGACCACAATCGCAAAGAAGGCTTCCGAAAACATCGCCGGTCAAGCACTCGCTGTGCACGCGCACCAGAACGGGCTCATCGTGGATCGCGATCTTTCCATCGACCGTTCGACCGATTCCACCAAAGGTGAGTGCCAAATGCGGCTCGGGATCGACGGCGGAGCTGTAGGCCACGATGGTGCAGTCTTCACCAAAACGGGTCGGCAAATCAACTTCGATCTCGCGCTTGATGAGGATTTCTTTCGAGCGACGATATTTGATGATGTCCTCAATCGTGAGCATCTTGAACTGCCACTTGGCGCAGAACTCGACGAGATCGGGCACGCGCGCCATCTCGCCGTCGTCGCGAATGATCTCGCAAATGACGCCCGCGGGCTTCATTCCCGCCAATCGGCAAAGATCGACACTCCCCTCGGTTTGCCCCGCACGAACGAGCGTTCCACCCGGTTGAGCCCGAAGCGGAAAAAGGTGGCCGGGACGAAGCAGATCGTCAGGATTCGATTTCTCATCGACACAGACGGCAATGGTGCGCGCCCGGTCGGCCGCGGAGACACCGGTCGTGATTCCTTCGCGAGCATCGACCGTCACGGTAAATGCTGTTCCAAGCGCGGCTGTGTTTCGTTCGACTTGAGGGAAAAGGTCGAGGCGATCGCACAGGTCAGGGGTCATCGCCAAACAGACGAGTCCTCGTCCGTGGCGAATCATGAAATTGATGATCTCGGGAGTCGCGCTCTCCGCGGCGCAGACGAGGTCTCCCTCGTTCTCGCGGAATTCATCATCGACGAGCACGATCATCTTGCCGGCTTTGAGATCTTCCAAAGCTTCCGGCACCGTGCATCTGACATCCGCGAGAGTCGCCATCTATTTCCTCGAACAGAGAATGTGCAATTTCTTCTTTCGACGCTCCAAGCAGTCCTTAGTTCGGAGCAGTCGTCAAACTGTCGCGCGAGATGACGCGAAGTTCGCGGGGGAGTGGGAAATTCACATGCTCCTCGCGAACGATCCGGTTCTCGACTGAAGCTCCGAAGTGATCCTTCAAGTAATTGATGCACTCGTTCACGACCACTTCGGGCGCACTCGCCCCGGCGGTAACGACAACCTTATCCGTGGGCTTGAACCACTCCTGCTTGATATCAGACGCACCATCGACCAGGTACGCCCTCTTCCCACGTGTTTCCGCGAGCTCACGGAGCCGTTGGCTATTCGAACTATTCTGACTTCCGAGCACGATAACGACGTCTGCTTCCGGGCTCAATTCGCGAACCGCCTCTTGACGATTCGTGGTGGCGTAGCAAATGTCTTCCTTCTTCGGACCCTCGATGTTCGGATATTTTTGCTTGAGCGCGCCGATGATTCGGCTGGCGTCATCAAGACTGAGGGTCGTCTGCGTCAGGTAGGCGATCTTTGCGTCGGAGGGAATCGTCAGATTCTCAACGTCCTCGACCGACTCCACCAAATCGATCCGATCGGGAGCTTCGCCCATCGTACCGATCACTTCGTCGTGCCCCTCATGGCCGACAAGAACGATTCGATAGTTTTCCTTGGCAAACTTGATCGCTTCCAAATGAACCTTGGTGACGAGGGGACAAGTGGCATCAATGGTACGAAGATTCCGCTCTTTTGAAATCCGCCGAATCTCGGGCGAAACGCCGTGCGCACTGTAAAGGAGCGTGGCACCATGCGGAACTTCGTCAAGAGAGTCGACGAAGATCGCTCCCTTGTTTCGAAACTCATCGACGACGTAGCGGTTATGGACGATTTCGTGATAGACGTAGATCGGCGTTCCGAAAAGCTCGATCGCTTTGGCAAGGCTCTCGATGGCCATGTTCACCCCCGCACAGAATCCTCGCGGATTGGCCAAAAGTATCTGCATCGAATCATTCCTTTTGTCGAGGTCGAGCCCATTTTCGTTATGCCGAACCACTCACCATTCGAGTATTTTTCTAGGGGAACGAATCCTTTTGGCCCAAATGTCCGATTCGCAGGAGGCGAACCAAGTCTGGTCAATGGGCTTCTTTCGCATCCTTCTTTTCTGCGTCGAACGGGTGGAGATCGACCTCTTCCCATTCGTACTCACTTTCCGTCGATTCAATCTCCACCGGTTCATCTTCGACGGGGGGAAGCGAAGAGAGATCGACCGGCAACTGCCCCGCCTCCTGCCGAAGTTTATTTCCTAGAAGGCCCCGGACCCGGTTGAATTCCGCTTCGGTCATGAGCCCCCGTGCTCTCAACTCCCGAAACTCGGAAAGCAAATCGTTCGGCGAAACTTGCTCATTTCCTGATTGCAATTTCTTTCGGATCCAAATGACGATCGCCACGCTAATCCCGACCGCCAGCGTGAGAAGCGCAAGGCCGATCACGAGGTTCTTCATTTGCGGAGTGAAGGCCCAATCCCCTTGAGCAAGCTTCACCGAATCCATGACGACCGGCCTCCTCGTCTGCTGGTTAACCCATCATCGATCCACGCGACGAACAAGTCACATCCTACTTCGTCGATGAACATCTCCTCGCGAATCAAATTATCCCTTGCTCGACCCGCTGAGCGTTTGGATGAGATCGACCACCGACTTCCGATCCCAGTCGTAAGACTCAAAATGTTTCTTCTCGATCTCTCCGTTGGTGTTCAGGATGAATGTCGCCGGGATGCTGTTGCGCTCCATGAATAGTGGCGGAATCGGGGCCCCCGGTGACGCTGGCGTGTAAATCGGAACACGGAAGTTCTTCTTCTCGATAAACTCCTGGATCTTATCCTCGTCTTGATCAAGTGAAACGAGAACGAAGGCGACGTTCGGATTCCCCTCGAATTTAGCGGCCAATCGCTCGATGCTGGGCATTTCTTGAACGCAGGGAGGGCACCAGGTTGCCCAGAGGTTTAAAAAGACAGTCTTCCCCTTGAAGTCGGCAATGTCCACGACTTGGCCGTTGGCAAGCGACCGAAGTTTCCAGCTTTCGACTTTCTGGGGGCCCTCCAAGCTCGAATTGCTGCATCCCGAGGAGAGTATCAAACCGATGAAAAAAGCCGTTAACCCCGCGCCTTGCGAGAAGTGATTTCGCATGAGTGTCATTTCCATTCCTCAGATCTCCCTTGGCCGCTCGTTCCCTGACGCCAAAGTGCAGCCGACCCAATAATTGTACAGGTTCGCTCCGAACCTTCTTCGATTTGCTTCGTCTTCCCTCACACTACCCCGGCCTATTGAAACGGGAAAAGGGAGTTATTAAGAGATTTGCGGCCGGTGGAGGGGGAGCGTTTGACCTGCTCCTTAACCCTTCTAGGATGAGGCCATTACGACTATTGCAGGGGTGGGCCCCCCTTTCCTGGGGAGAATCGATCATGGCAAGTCAGACTGCCGGTGGAAATGTCGTCCCAGATAGCAAGGGGCGATTCGGCCCGTATGGTGGCAGGTACGTTCCAGAAACCCTGATGTTCGCCCTCGACCAGCTCGAGGCGGAGTATAACCGAGCGATTGCCGACCCGGAATTCCACCAGGAACTCAACGAGTACTTTCGAACTTACGTCGGTCGGCCCAACCCTCTCTATTTTGCACGGCGACTGACCGATCACGTCGGTGGTGCCCGCATTTACTTCAAGCGCGAAGATTTGAACCACACCGGTGCCCACAAGATCAACAACACGCTGGGGCAAGCGCTGCTTTGTCGGCGTATGGGGAAGCGCCGGATCATCGCCGAAACTGGCGCGGGGCAGCATGGGGTGGCCTCCGCCACCGCCGCCGCCCTCTTTGGGCTGGAATGTGATGTCTACATGGGGGCGGAGGACATCCGCCGACAGAAGCTCAACGTCTTCAAAATGCATCAGATGGGAGCGCGGGTCGTCAGCGTCGAGAGTGGATCGAAAACACTCCGGGATGCTATCAACGAGGCGATGCGTGATTGGATGGCATCCGTCGAGAACACCCACTACATCATCGGAAGCGTGATGGGCCCGCATCCTTTCCCCAAAATTGTTCGTGATTTCCAATCGATCATTGGCATTGAAGCACGAGCTCAATGCCTGAAGGAAACCGGAAAGCTTCCGAACGTCGTCGTCGCCTGCGTCGGCGGTGGAAGCAATGCCGCGGGTATCTTTTATCCCTTCCTCGAAGACAAAGAGGTCGAGCTCGTCGGCATCGAAGCCGGCGGTCGAGGAAATAGCTTGGGAGATCATGCCGCCACCATCAGCTTCGGTAAGCAAGGAGTGCTACACGGAATGATGACTTACGTCCTCGCCGACGACGACGGCCAAACGTCGCCTGTCCATTCCGTCTCGGCAGGACTCGATTATCCCGGCATCGGTCCCGAACACAGTTATTGGCACGACATGGGTCGCGTGAAGTATCTCTCGGCGGGAGATGAACAGGCCCTCGAAGCCTTTACCCTTTGTAGCCGGCTGGAAGGAATCATCCCCGCGCTTGAAACATCGCACGCGATCTATCACGCCTGCAAGATCGCGAAGGAACGATCTCCAGAAGAGATCGTCATCCTGAACATGTCGGGGCGTGGAGATAAGGATTGCTTCGAAGTCGCTCGTCTACTCGGAGAGAATATCGAGTAGCGATCGCCGGCGCGGCTTCATCCAAAGGGTGGATGAAGGGAATCAACGGTCTCTTTCTTTTAGAACGACCCAACATGAACCGTATCGATCAACTCTTCGAGCAGGCCAAAAAAGATAAGCGAACGGTTTTCGTTCCCTTTCTGACGGCGGGCGATCCCGACATCAACGCGACAATGAAGATCGCCGGCGACATCCATCGCACGACCAAGGAACTGGGAGTGCCGACGATTTTGGAACTCGGCTTCCCCTACAGCGATCCGATGGCGGACGGTCCGACCATTCAGTCCGCGTACAACCGCGCTCTCGATGGGGGAATCACGGTTCAGGCGATTTTCGACGGGGTCCGCGAATTTCGGAAGACGTCCGACCTTCCACTCGTCGGCATGGTTTCGTACGCGATAGTCTATCGGAAAGATCCTACCGACTTTCTTCGATCCGCGAAGGAGGCAGGTTTCGACGGCGTCATCATCCCGGATCTTCCCGTGGAAGAATCTGAATCCGCACGGGCGTGGGGCGAAAAGAACGAATTCAAGCTCATTCAGCTCGTCGCTCCGACCACCAGGCCTGACCGCCTGCCTAAGATCGCGGCCGCATCGACCGGTTTTATCTATTACATCTCCGTCGCGGGAATTACGGGCGAACGAAGAGCACTCCCCCCCGATCTCATCGAACGGGTGAAAGCGATCCGCGAACATTCACGCGTTCCGATCTGCATCGGATTCGGCGTCAGTGGGCCGGACCAGGTCAAGCAACTCTCCGAGTGGGCCGACGGAGTCATCGTGGGAAGCGCGCTCGTCAGGCGGGTCGCGGAACTCCCTTCCATCAGTGATACCACCTCCATCACCGACTTCGTGCGGCATCTTCTTGAGCCACTTGCACGTTGAAGTATTCTTCAATTGATTCAATAATGCGGGCTGTCCGTCGAACTCATCTGCGCGCTGACGAAGAGTGAATACCAACCACTCTCGGAAGGGGCGCACGAAGAGCGGCGGGTGGAGGCATGCGTCACGCGGGTGGCAATGGTTCCATAAATCTTATTTTTTCGAAAACACGTTGAGCCAATCGTCACTCGCAGCAAGGAGCACTCTCGTGAGACGTTTTGCGGCCCCAATTATTTGCTTATGTTCGTTATTACTTTGCGCCCCCCAAGTGATGGGCGCGGAAGACATCCTGGAACAAATCCCTGCGAACGCGAAAGTCGCGGTGATCGTCAAGGACATCCCGACCCTACAGAAGAATCTCCGCGCATTCGTCGAAAAGCTGGACGTCCCCGTCCCACCCGATGCGATTGATTTCGACAATTTGCTCGAGATGATTGGCATTCAAACCAAACTTGGCAAGCAGGCGGCCTTCGTGATCACTGAACCCGCTGTCACCGGAATGACAGTGATCGTCGAGCTCGCCGATCCAGAGGGAGCGAAGAAACTCGATTCACTGGAGAAAACCGATGACGAGGATGAGTTCCTCGTCAACTTGATGGGAATCCCTGCTCTCGTCGCCATTGAGGATGGATTTGCTTTCGTTCAGTTCACGGTCGAGGATGATGAAGGCTTGGAAGTCTTCGACGATATCAAAGAATCGCTGGGCGATGTTTTGAATGATTCTCAGAAGAAGGCGATCAAGGACACGGAACTATTCTTCGTCGTCAACGTGAAAGAATGGCGTGAAGTGGCCATTCAAGGATTGGCAGCCGCAGAAGAAGCCATGAAGGCGGGCTTCGAGCAAGCCGGCGGCGAGGAATCGCTCAACACCATTCCCGGCATGTCGATGAAGGGCTACTTCGAATGGATCTTCAAGAGCGCGAGGAGCCTGGTCGAACAGACGAAATCACTTTACGGCGGGATCCATCTTTCCGCTGATCACGCCAAGCTTTTGATTTCGACCGAGTTCGAGGAAGGAAGTTATCTCGCGAAAGTAACCCCGAAAACGACGACAAAGACTTCGGATTTCTTTGCCGATCTTCCCGTGCTTCCTTACCTGATGGCTGGCGGGTCCGACATCAAATCCACCGCCAAACCGATGCGTGACTTCATCGACGGCTTCTACGGCAGCATGTTCGCCAACATGAAAAAGGAAGACCTAGACGCCATCAAAAAAGCGATGAACTACATCGACTACACCGATCGAATGAACATGCTGATCGGCGTCGGCGGGCCGAACGGCCTTGAAGGAGCGGGTATCTTCTTTTCATCCGATCCTGCTCGGCTGATGAAGGAGTACAAGGCGACACTGACGTCGAGCCAAAAGATCACGGAGCTCTTCTACGGCAAATCGGTCGAGATCAAGCCGGTCGAGAAGGTCGTTGACGAACACAAGGTTACAGAAGTGGCCATGGATATGTCAGCCATGTTCGGCAAGTTGGGAGTCCAAGAAGATGCCGCTGGACTTGATCCGGCGAGTATGATCAGCGCCATCTATGGAGGAACCAAGATCATCTCGCAGATCGAGCAAATTGAAGAAGGGCTTGGCTATGCGGTGTCAGCCAAGGAAAATCCTATCCTTCTGCTCGATTCCGACGAACTGCTCAGTGATGATCCGTCCGCCAAGGAAACGATCGCGCTTCTCCCGGCGAAATCAATTGCGGCGGGGCTGATCGATCCGTTTCAGTTCTTCCGAATGATCGGCAAGATCGTCTCTGCAACTGTTCCCGATTCCAAATTTCCAGAACCTGATGCGGATGCAGCCAAGTCACCACCTATCGGCTTGGCGGTGACGACCGATTCTGCGACCGTCCACACGCACGTCGTCGTTTCCACGAAGACCATCAAATCCTTAATTGCGTATGTGATGCAGCTTTCACAAATGCCGGGACCGGCCCCTCAATTCCCCGCCGAGCCGGAAAACGGTGATGATAAAACGTAAGTTCTCGGTAGAAGAATAGCCGAATCGACTTCGAGCGTTTATGATTCCCTCTTCGTTCCCGCGGGGAGGGAATCGTCGTTTTCGAGGGGTTCCGTTCACGATTGCAATCGTCCCCATTAACACCACCATTCGCAGAGGATCGTCATGGCCAAGGCGCCGCGTGAAGTTCGATTTGGAATCGTCAGCACCGCCATGATCGCCACCAAAGTATGCGGCGGCATGCATCAAGCCAAGGGTGCCACTCCGGCCGCGGTCGCCAGCCGTAAACTCGCGAAAGCGAAGGCATGGGCGAAGAAGCACAAAGTCCCCCGCGCCTTTGGCAGTTACGAGGAAATGCTCGACGATCCGGATATCGATGCCGTTTACATTGCTCTCCCCCCTTCCATGCACCATGAATGGACAATAAAAGCGGCGGAGCACGGCAAGCACGTCCTGTGTGAAAAACCACTCGCGATGAATCACGCGCAGGCCGTGGAAATGGCAGATGCCTGTCGTCAACACAACGTGCAGTTGATGGACGGAGTATTTTGGGTTCATCACGCTCGTGCCCATCACCTTCGAAAAACACTCGACACTGGCATTCTCGGCAAGACGCGCCGCGTCACATCGGCATTCACTTTCTGTTGGGATAAGGTTCCTAAAGACAACATTCGCGTCCGTCCCGAACTTGGGGGAGGCTCGGTCGGCGATCTCGGCTGGTACTGCGTGCGTATCACTCACTTCGTCTATCGCCAACTTCCGAAGCGAGTCTTCGCGACCGCACGCTATTTCAACGATGTTGATTTCAACCTCTCCGCGACACTTTGGTATCCGGATGAGAAAATGGCCTCGTTCGATTGCGGTTTCGATACCGTCATGAGACAGTGGTTCGAGATCGCGGGATCGAAGAACACCCTGGTCTGTGAGGACTTTGTCCTTCCCCTCTCCGATAAGGAGGCGAGCTACTATTCGCACGATGGATCTGGAAAGAAGGGGAAGCGGTTCACGATCAAAAACTGCGTGCAGCAAACGGCCATGGTCGAGGATTTCGCCAAGATCGTTCTCTCGGGCAAACTCGATCCGAAGTGGACCGAGGAGTCACTGGCCACGCAAAAGGTCGTCGATGCCATTGCCCGTTCCGCCCGTACGGAAACGATCGTAGAATTGGAGTAATCCAATCCGAGGCCAACGATGCAAGCACTCTGTCGTCGACACCCATGTGATGCACGAAGAGGGCTCGCTTACTCGTTGTCACCATCCTTGATCATCATGAAGAGCATGGCGCGATGGAATTGGATTGTGCTCTTCACGCTTTTCGCCGCTTCGACGATCGCTCGATCCGATGATTCGTCGGCCGCACACTTCAAGCAGAAGATTGCTCCCATCCTCGAACGGCATTGCCTCAGCTGCCACAATGAAGCGGACCGGAAAGGGGAATTCTCGCTCGAGACGCGCGAGGAATTTCTCAAGGGAGGCGAAAGTGGACAAGCGATCGAGATAGGAAAGCCAGAAGAGAGCAATCTCGTTTCGTTGATCACTCCCAATAACAACCGAGCGGAGATGCCGAAGGATGCGGATCCGCTCAGCGAATCAGATCAAAAGGTTCTGAAAGAGTGGATCGCCGCCGGCGCTCGATGGCCGGAGGGTTTTCGCCTCTCTCCTCCCAAAGTTTCCAATACGGACTGGTGGTCCCTGAAGCCCATCATCCGAACAGTCCCGCCGACACTCACTTCGCCGTCCGATCAAGATTGGGCGAATACGTTTCTCGATACGTTCATCGCGGTCAAACAGAAGGCAGAAGGAGTCGAGCGAGCCGGAACGGTCGACCGGCGAACACTTATCCGGCGAGTCACGTTCGACTTGATCGGCCTTCCCCCTTCTCCCGAAGAGGTTAGCGACTTCATCAACGATACGCGAGACGACGCCTATGATCGCTTGATCGATCAACTGCTGGCGTCCCCTCGATTCGGCGAGCGCTGGGCCAGACATTGGCTTGATGTCGTCCACTTCGGCGAAACACACGGCTACGACAAGGATAAGCCTCGGCCGAACGCGTGGCCGTATCGAGATTACGTCATCCGATCATTCAACCAGGATAAGCCGTATCGCCAGTTCATCGAGGAACAACTCGCCGGGGATGTCTTGTACCCAGGCACGGTGGACGGTGTTACCGCTCTCGGCTTTATTTCGGCGGGTCCCTGGGATCTGATCGGTCACGAGGAAGTTCCCGAGTCGAAGATCGATGGAAAAATCGCTCGACATCTCGATCGTGACGACATGGTCGCAAATACGATCAATACTTTCTGCAGCATGACTGTACATTGTGCTCAATGTCACAATCACAAGTTCGACCCGATCTCACAGGAAGACTACTACAAATTGCAAGCGGTCTTCGCCGCCGTCGATCGAGCGAATAAGCCGTATGATGCGGATCCAGCCACCGCCCGCAAGCGAACGGCGTTAATGGCGAAGCGGCAAGAATTAGAGACATCTCGCACCGTTATCGAAAAAATGATCCACGACTCTGCCGGACCGAAACTCGCGGAGTTGGATAAGAAGATTCGCGAGGCAGAAAGTCAGAAGGAATCGATTCCCCCCGAGTTCGGTTATCACAGCCAGATTGAAAACTCTCCCGATGTTGCCAAATCCGTGACGATCGACCTGGGACAATCGGTCTCGATATCGCGTGTTCAGTTTGTCGCTTGCCACGATGATTTCGCCGGAATCGGAGCGGGCTTTGGATTCCCGCCGCGATTTCGAATCGATGTATCGGACGATCCGAAATTCGAATCCGTGATCCACTCAATCATTGATCAAACAAAAAGCGACTTCCCGAATCCGAAGCTTGCCTTGCAGGACATCCCTGTGAAGGACATCTCGGCGAGATATGTTCGTTTTACCGCTACGAAACTCGCTCCTCGTCAAAACGACTTCATCTTCGCGCTGGCGGAACTTCGGGTATTAAACAACGAGGGGATGAATGTCGCGAAGGGTCGCCCTGTTCAAGCACAGGACTCGATCGAAGCGTCCCCACGTTGGTCAATAAAGAATCTCGTGGATGACCTCTATCCCAAAACGAGCGTCTCGCCGGAGGCCCTCGCTTCGTTACGAAATGAACGTTCCGAACTCCTCGCGTCGCGCGTCTCCTCCGAGCTTTTATCGAAACTCGCGACGAACGACGTTCAATCGGCGGCAACCAAGCTTTCGCTCGATAGTCTACCTCCACAGAGCGTCGTCTATGCCGGTACCATTCATACGGGAGGGGGCGCGTTTCAAGGCACGGGGCATCAGGGGGGAAAACCTCGTCCCATCTTTCTTTTGCCGAGAGGTGACGTCACGAAGCCGGGGCCTGAAATGTCTCCCGGCGCCATCTCCGAAATCCCCGGTATGGCCCAGCACTTCGACCTACCACCAAATCACCCTGAAGGAGAACGCCGCGCCGCTCTCGCCGAATGGATCGTCGATTCGGGAAATCCGCTCACATGGCGGTCGATCGTCAATCGGATTTGGCAGTATCATTTCGGCCGTGGTCTGGTAGCGACTTCGAACGACTTTGGACGAATGGGTCAAACGCCTTCGCATCCCGAATTGCTCGACAATCTCGCTCTCGAAGTGCGTGACAATGAATCGTCACTAAAAGACCTGCATCGCCTGCTGGTGACGAGCGCGACGTATCAACTCGCCGCTGACGAAAATCCGAAAAGCGCGGAGGTGGACAAGGAGAATCGTTTTCTTTGGCGCGGCCAGCGCCGCCGGCTTGAAGCAGAAGCTGTTCGAGATGCGGTTCTCTCCGTCAGTGGGGAAATGGATCTCTCGATGGGGGGCCCTAGCTTCCAGGACTTCGTCGTTGAACGACCGGAGCACTCTCCCCACTATCAGTACCATTTGGCCGACCCGACCGATCACCGGCTCTATCGCCGAAGCGTCTATCGCTTCCTCGTCCGCTCGCAGCAACAACCTTGGATGGCAACGCTTGATTGCGCCGATCCATCGATGCTGGTCGAAAAGAGGAACGAGACCATATCCCCCCTGCAAGCCTTAGCTCTTCTCAACAACAATCTGATGCTCGTCATGGCCGAGTCGTTTGCGGGTCGGCTGCAGCGGGAAACGATGTCCACCGACCAAGCAGTCGAGCGTGCTTTCGAATTAGCGCTCGGTCGCTCGGCCAGTGAAAAAGAAAAGGCGAACCTGTCCGCCCATGCGAACAAGTTCGGCCTTGTGAATACTTGTCGATTGATTTTCAACCTCAACGAATTCGTCTTCATCGACTAATCGTCACGGCTGCAACGAAGGGTGCAATTACTTTACCACGGAGGATCGCCGTCTGGCGAGTCCCCAGGCTGCCATCCCCACCACACCGACCGATAGCATCATGACACTCCCCGCTTCCGGCACCGGCGCGAAGTGAAGCTCTGGAATGAACCGGACGGTCAAGTACGGTTTGCCCACTTCTGTGTCGAGGGTGAATGTCGGATCGCCGACGTTGAGTTCAGGTCGATCGATGAACCCCCCTGGTCCTGTATCGGTTGTACCATCGATTCGATTGTTTAAAAAATAGAGCGAGATGGTGACCGGGTGCGTCGCAATGTCGAGGTGATAACCATTCGGTGCCAATGATGCCACGATTCCGGTTGTATTCGAGAGGTCGACGATTCCTTGTCCGATGTGGTAATACGAATTAACGTTCCCGGTACTCCTGGGATAAATAGAGAAGTCGCCTCCGATGGTGTAGGCAAAGATATTTTGAAGTTCGATCACTACATTCTGGATCGATACGAGCGCCGTTCCCAATGGTCCGAGATCTACGGCTACTGACGAGATGTCATCAACATCGAGAAGCATCTCCGGGATATCCAATGTTCCGACAGTTGAGGATAAAGTATTGTGAACAACGGTCGCTGTTCCGTGAACAGGAATGGGGTCACTCACCCATAGGGGGGTGTCAGTGGCGGGCGGATTTCCGAGCATAAGAGCCAGTCGAAGCGTGCTGGGAGCCGGGAAGGCATCAGTCGTCATATAGGTCGTGATCGGTGCCGCGTGACCGAGCGACACTCCGAGAAGAATAGCAGCGAACGAGAGGGAGCGAAGCAACATACGGTAGGTCCTTCAGATAATTAGGTTCGAGGCAGATGACCAAACAAAAGGTTGGCAAAACGGTGTATTTCGAAGCAGAGACAAAGATCATAGGTGAATATCGACTTCCGTGTCAATCAATTTGCACTGAATCACGGGCCGTTTGGGACTCAATTCATCGGGAGCACTGAAAAGCTCAATTCCTGTTCTCGGTATTGCGAGTCATGGAATGGATCAACGAAATCCGTTAAGCTTCAGAAAGTCCGAGTGTGAATGATCATCAATCAAGCAATTTGTGAACCATGAATCGATCGCGATGGCATCAGCATCTGCCGAACTCATACCCATCTCGCCGCCAATTCCTGCGGCAGAGCGCGGGAGGCCTCGGTGGTATCGCGCTGGCGTCGCTGCTTGCGGAAGAAAAATCGCTTGCGGCCACATCTCGAACACTTGATTACCCGCCGAAAGCGAAACGAGTCATTCATCTCTTCATGGCGGGCGGAGCGAGTCATCTCGATCTTTACGACCACAAGCCGGAACTCGAAAAGCGGAACGGCCAGCCCGCGAACTTCGGCGAAGCGGTCGAAACTTTTCAGGACGGCCTCGGCCCTTGGCTCGCTCCGATTTGGAAGTTCAAGCCCTACGGACAATCGGGCAAGATGATCAGCGACATCGTCGCCCCTCTCGGCGATGTCGTTGACAAGATCGCCTTCGTCCACAACATGGTCGGCAAGACCGGCGTGCATAGTCAAGGGACCCTGCTGCAAGCGACCGGCTTTAACCGCCCTGGCTTCCCTGGCATGGGGGCTTGGGTGAGTTACGGCCTGGGCAGCATGAACAACAACCTGCCGACTTTCGTGGTACTC
Source organism: bacterium (assembly GCA_019748235.1). Lineage (GTDB taxonomy): Bacteria > Planctomycetota > Planctomycetia > Kolteriales > Kolteriaceae > JAIEPU01. Next base: position 13,409 of record JAIEPU010000063.1, on the reverse strand, counting down.
CCCGATCATCGCGGCCTTGCGTCCAACGGGACAAAAAATTGGGATAGCGCGTTCCTACCCGCACAGCACCAAGGAACCGTCATCTATCCAGGGTCGAAGAATCCCATTGTCGATCTCTTCCCCGGAGAACGCGGGACGTTCATCACGCCGGACAGCGAACGGACGGGGCGCGACTTACTCGTCGAGCTCGATCGATCGCATGCCGAACGCCGGACAGACGAACGGCTTGATGCGCGCATTCAAAGTTACGAGTTGGCGGCGGGAATGCAGCTTGCCGCGCCCGAGGCGTTAGACATTGCCGGCGAACCCGAGCATGTTTTGAAAATGTATGGTCTCGACCACATCCCCTCCTCGTTCACGAGCGAGATCAATGCCGAGGAGGAGACCATCCATTTCTCGCGCAAGTGTCTCGTGGCACGTCGACTGATCGAACGAGGTGTTCGCTTCGTCCAAATTTGGTCGGGGAACGATAACGGCTTCCCACGCCGCAATTGGGACTCCCACGAAGACGTTCGCCGCGATCATGGCCCGCTTGCGGCCGGCATGGCGCGTGGTGCGGCCGCACTCATCAAAGATCTCGAGCAGCGAGGACTGCTCGACGAGACAATCGTCCTTTGGACTACGGAGTTCGGTCGCATGCCGTCTTCTCAAGGAGGAAAGGGACGAGATCACAACCCCTTTGTTTTCACGAACTGGCTCTGCGGAGGAGGCATCAAGGGGGGGATCACACACGGCGAAAGCGATCCGTTCGGCTATAAGCCGCTCGATCGAAACAATCCCACACAGGTTTACGACATCCACGCCACTATTCTTCGACTGCTCGGACTCGATCACACGCGCCTCACGTTCCGAAATAACGGCATCGATCGCCGCCTGACGGACGTGCATGGTCATGTCATCAACGAGATTCTGACGTAGCCCGTCGATATCCGAAGGGGACGAATCGGTGACATCACCCTGTCACTCCGGTTTAGTCTCCATGCTCCAAACTCAAATCGAAGGCGTCAAAAGGCTCAGACCCACTCCATAACTGGGCTTGCTCTGAAATGTCACTTTCGTTATCCGGACCGCAACAACCTCGCTTACCGACACTGAGTTCTCGGCGAAAAGACCGATGTTAGAGTTTGCGCGACCGCTTCTCTCGTCAGAGTTTGCGCGACGCCAATCTCTTTCCTGGTTTACGCAGATCACCACACCCATGCTCTTCCGCATTCGCCATTAGCTTTTGCCCCGCAATGGCTTGTCATCATGGTCTCGTTGGGCGCTTTGGAGAAAAGACGAGTTGTCGGCAACTCGAAAGAATTTCCCGAGTCTTTCATATTTGATCAAGTGAAGGGCCGGACGAGGACGATAAGCGATCGGGGGGCGTTGTCGGTCTGTCGGATCGGCCGTTTGAACCCCTTGCTCGTAGTGGGAAGGAACCCGAAGGATGCGAGTTCAACGAGACGCCGGACGCTTTTGGTCTCGGATGAGAATGGCCGCCTGGACCATGATGGGGGCGACTGTTTTATGGGCACCGTTCACCCGTGCTCAGAGTCCGGACGAAGAAACGGCTTATCTCAAGCAGCGGGTCTTCCGCATTCCGATCGAAGTCGCCACTGAAAAGAACGAAGTGATTCAAGAGCTTCGCCTTTTCGTCTCCTCGGATCGGGGAGCGAACTGGACGAAGGTGGCGACCGTTCCTCCATCACAAAAGACGTTCACGTTCCGCGCCCGTGTTGATGGCGAGTACTGGTTTGGCCTCTCCTATGTCAACGAACAAGGAGACGTCGAGCCGAGCGACATGCGGTCGCAGCCTCCGGGTCTAAAGGTCATCGTCGACACTGCGGTTCCCGTCATTCAACTTCGTCCTTCGACTCGGACCGAGGATAAAGCCTCGATCCAGTGGCGAATCATGGATGATCATCCGGTTGAGCTAGGAAGCCTCCGGATGGAGATTCGCGATAAGCGGGACGGCAAATGGCAAGAACTTTACCCGGAAGCCATGCTTGAAGGGACAGTCGATTGGCCCGCCCGGCCTGATCAGAATTTCGTTCTTCGCGCGACCTTGAAGGATCGTGCGGGTAACGAAGGGACCGCGGAAATCGAAGTCGTGGGAGGACAAACTCCGGCCGGAATGCCGACGCCGTCTCCAACTCCAACAACGAATCCCCCGTCTCCTGAGGCTGGATTCCTGGTCCCCCCTCCTCCAAATATGTCGCAGCAGTCGGCTCCTCAGCAGATTCCACAAGCCATGCCGATGCCGCAACCGACTCCGCCTGCCGTCACACAGGCCGTGCCTCAACAGCCGACCTCGAACTACACGACGGCTGCTAAGCCGGCCTCGTATTCACCGACGACACCGTCGATGCCCGAACCGCAAACGGTCTTCACAGCGGTTCCCGTCCCCACCAATCCGACCACGGCAACAGCTCAAAATAAGGTCCCGCCGACGCCCACCGCGATGGCTCAGCAGTCATTGCCAGCTGAGATGGTCACGAGCACGGCGGTTCCCGTTCGTCAAATGCAGCAACACGTGACGAAGAAGCCCTCTGCTCCTGCCCCCCCTGCTCAGCGGATTCCGTTGATTGGCAGCAATCACTTTGCGGTCGACTATACCGTTCGCGGGGTCGGTCCCGCGGGTGTGGGTAAAGTGGAACTCTATTACACGAAGGACAACGGAGTGCAGTGGCAGCTTCTCGGTGAAGATGCCGATCGCACCCCACCCTTCGAAGTCGAACTTCCTGGAGAAGGTCGCTACGGTCTGCAGATCGTCGTGACGAGCCCGGCGGGCAATGGTCAGCGTCCTCCGCAATCAGGAGAAGCTCCGACCATTCAAGTCGAAGTCGACACGACCGCGCCCGAGGCGGATTTCTATCGAACGGTGCCGGATCCCGAATCGAACGATGCGTTGCTCATCCGCTGGGCCTCTCGCGACGCCCATCTCACCGAGCGTCCGGTTCGCCTCTACTACTCGGAATCGACGGAAGGTCCATGGGAGCAGATCGCGACCGACCTTCCGGCATCGGGTGCATTCAGCTGGCATGTGCCGCCTCGCACCCCCTACCAGGTCTACCTCAAGATGGTGATCACCGATATGTGCCACAACGAATCGGCCGCGGTGACGCCGGAACCGGTGCTCGTCGATTTGTCGAAGCCGGAAGCGGAAGTGATCGGCATCGCGATTCTTCCCGAGGGGGGAGCGACCCGCTAAGAGTCGTCACTCGACACGATAAAACTTTCGCAATGACCACGCTCGCCGTGGTCATTGTTCATTCTTGACGAGGTGATTGTTTCCACTGCATCGTCATTCGTGCGGCTTGACCAGCGGCAAATAGGCTGAGCACGATCGACAAAACGGGCCCTTGCCATTCCCTTAATGCTCGGTCGAAGGCGATTTGACCTGCGGACAACAGATCGACTTTTGGCAAACCTTTCGACGTCGGGGGTTTCACTTCGAGAGCCGAATCGGTCGGACCAGACTTTTCCATCTCCGCTTGATGCTTCGCGACGGCGGCGAGAAGCGACTCCTCGATATTGATGTTCAACGATCGATCATGCGCTTCCACCAAACGACCGTAGACATGAAGCCATTCCCCCGCGATCGCCGAAAAAACGCCTCCCATGATGACCGTCGCGTACAAAATCGTCCCCCATCGTGTCTCGCCATAGGCGGACATATATCCGACGACCGCCGCGGGGAGAACCGCGACTTGCCACGCCGGAATCGTGAGATGAGTACCAACGAACCACCAAAAAAGAATCGCCAGTGAGAGACCTACGAATCCTCGGACGATCAGCAGTAACTTCGATGCTCTCATGACAACGTCCAGGTCCAATCACGCATTTGCTCGAGCCGCATGCGATCGGTGAGATCGAAACGAAGCGGCGTCACCGTGACGTACCGATGAGCGAGCGCGGTCATATCCGCATTCAAGTCGTCATCGTGCTGGAGAGGATCAGGGTGAAGCCAATAATACTTACGTCCGCGTGGATCGGTTCTGGCCTCGTAGCTTTCGCGATAACAAATGAGTGCCTGCCGCGCGACTCGAACGCCGATCGGCTCTCCCTGAGAAAGCTCAGGAATATTGACGTTGAAGAGTTCTCCCGCAGCGGGGGAGTGACTGAGAATCTGACGAATGATTTTGCCGGCAATCGTCGCGGCGCGCTCATATTGCGTGTCTTCGGGAAGAGTCAGTGAAACCGCGATGGAAGTAACGTTGAAGAATGCCGCTTCGATAGCCGCCGCCACAGTTCCGCTGTAAAGAACGTTGATTCCCGCATTAGAACCCGCATTGATGCCACTCACCACGAGATCGGGAGATTCCTTCAGCAGTTCTACCAAGCCAAGCTTCACGCAATCAGCAGGCTTCCCCTCGACGGCATAGCCAAGCAACGATCCCTCTTCATGAACTTCGCGCACGAGCAGAGGATTCATGAGCGTGATGCTGTGTCCCACCGCACTCTGCTCGGACGCCGGCGCAACCACGGTCACATCGCCGAGCTTCTTCAATTCGTTTCGCAGGGCGCGGATACCAGGAGCCAGAATTCCATCGTCATTCGTTAACAGAATACGCACAAGCATACCCTCAAAGAGATCTTCCGTCCGCTTCGGCTATCGTATGGCAACGGTGAAACAATGGACGATTTGAATTCGTGGATGGGCTGTAGGATAGGGACTTCGAACCATTTACGATCGACGGCGTCGACTTGCTTGGGAAAGGATTTTGCGTTCGTTCCGGGAGAGACTGGCGATGCCGCTGGTATGAATCTTCTCAAGGATCCGATCGAGCTCCGCTTCGATCACCTCCCCCTTGCGTCGTTCTCTCTCCTCGAACCATTGGCGCCAAGTCTGACCGAGGGAGGGGGGATGGGCGTGCATCGGTGAAGAGGTCATGCTTCGTTCGAGGCTGGTGTAACCCTCCGAGAAGTCATACCCGAACTCATTCTCCTGACTATCCGCCAAGAGTTCGAGCTCCCGGTGACGTTTGAGGCAAGTGTAAAGGACAAATGCTCCCACCAACGCGACCCAGACAAGGTGATACCAGAGGGCGAGGCTGAACATCACCAGCCCCCCTGCCCCTCCGATCATCACCGCAATAAACGTCGCTTGAAATTGACTTGTCCGGACACTCACCATCTCACGAATCATCCGACCACCGTCTAAAGGATAGAGCGGCAGCAGATTCAAAATGGCGAGCCAATAGTTTGCCTTGAACAGAAACGCCAGATAACTCCCGACCTCGGAGGTCCCCTTCCAGAACGGCTCGATGGAAAAAGGATCCCAAATCGCGGTCGTGAGATCCCCCGACCAGTGCAAGGCGGGAAGGAGCAGCAGACAAGCGACCAGATTGAGCGCCGGCCCGCCAAGAAGAACCAGCGTCGACTCGATCGGTCGTTGCTGAAGTCTCGGACCGCGCAGGCTACCCAAGGGCCAGAGGACGATCTCGTCGAGTTTCCCCCCGACGCCAATCGACGTGGCGGCATGTCCCAGTTCATGAATCAAGAGCGCGACGAGCATCGCACCGGCCAGCACGACACCGGGCCATCCCAACCAAGTGAGTGCAACGACGGCAAGGAAAACAAGAAGGGCAACATGGAATCGGACGGCGATTCCGAAGAGAGATGCGACTTCAAATGACCACGATTGGCCATCCCATCGCCGCACAGCATCATTTGGTCCGAATTCGCTCATCGGTCGACGCGCCGTCATAACCATTCGAACGAGTTGAGGCGGCGCGGGTCATCGAAGCCGCCACATCTAAGTGTAACCAGACTTCCCCGGCGATCACATGACAAAATCTAGAACTGCAATTCGATTCCCACTGGGAAATAGGGTTTTAACGCTCCCGGACTCGCAACAGGGACCGCATTATCCATTTCGACAAGGGATTCGCAGCGGCACTGGATCGCACGTGGGAAAACGACGCGAGCCGCCGTTCTCACTCCCACTCGATGGTTGCCGGCGGCTTCGTGCTGATGTCGTAAACGACCCGATTGACACCCCGAACCTCATTGATGATGCGAGTCGAGACCCGGTGCAATAGCTCGCGATCGAGGTCAGCCCAATCCGCCGTCATAAAATCGACCGTGGTCACCGCCCGAAGCGCGATGACAGAATCGTACGTTCGACCATCCCCCATCACACCGACAGATCGGACCGGCAACAAGACGGCGAAAGCCTGAGCGATCTCTCGGTACTTTCCCGCTTTGACAAGCTCTTCGAGAAAGATCGTGTCCGCTTCGCGCAGGATGGCCAATCCCTCGGCCGACACCGCCCCGAGCACACGAACCGAAAGTCCAGGGCCGGGGAATGGATGACGCCAGATGAGGGAGTCGGGCAACCCAAGTTCATGTCCCAGCTTCCGAACCTCATCCTTGAAGAGATCGCGAAGGGGCTCCACCAATTCGAAACCGAGCTCGGCCGGAAGACCTCCCACATTGTGGTGCGACTTGATCGTCGCCGCCGGCCCATCCGCGGAAGATCCACTCTCGATCACGTCGGGATACAGAGTTCCCTGCGCCAGGAAGTGGGCATCCTTGATACCGATCGCTTCCGCTTTAAAGACGTCGATAAACGTGTGGCCAATGATCTCTCGCTTCTTCTGCGGGTCTTCCACCCCTGCGAGTCGATCCAGGAATATCTTGCTCGCATCGACAACGTGCAGATCCGTTTTGAAGTGATCGCGAAACGTCTGCTCGACACTTTCCCGCTCCCCTTTTCGAAGGAGTCCGTTATCGACGAAAATGCATGTCAAGCGATCACCGATCGCACGGTAACAAAGGGCGGCTGTGACGGAGGAATCGACTCCCCCCGACAATCCGCAGATGACTCGCCGATCTTTAACGACGCTCCGAATACGTTCGATCTCGCTTTCGAGGAACGAACTCATTCGCCAGTCACCGCGACAGCCACAAATGTCGATGACGAAGTTCCGAAGGATCGTATGCCCCTCGGGGGTGTGATTCACCTCGGGGTGAAATTGCAGGCAATAGATCGGCCGGGTCTGATGTTTGATGGCCGCGATCGGACAAGTTGGCGTTTCCGCCAGGGGGATGAATTCCGCACTGACGGAGCGAACCTGATCGCCGTGACTCATCCAAACGGTGGTCGTCGCGGGAACACCAAACAGGAAAGGATCAGACTTAACGACATTGAGCTTCATCTTGCCGAACTCACGGCTCGGCGCGGAACGAACTTCACCACCTAGGCTCTGACAAACGAGCTGCATGCCATAACAAATGCCGAGAACCGGAATCCCCAGGTCGAAGATTCGGGGATCGCACTTTGGAGCCCCCGCTTCGTAGACACTGCTTGGACCGCCGGAAAGGATGATCCCCTTCGGCGCGAGTTCTCGAATCCTTTCCATCGATAAGTCGTGCCGGACGATCTCGCAGTACACTTGCTGCTCGCGAACCCGCCGAGCGATGAGTTGGGCATACTGCGAGCCGAAATCCAACACCAGGACTCGATCTCGCTCCGATGGATTAGCAGCAGTGCTCATTCAATCCTTTCCTGACCCTCTTCTCCCTTCGAGGGCATAACTTCCTGGATGGTTCATCCCATCCAACTCGGGGTTAAATCATCCCTTGCCCCCACCAGCCTGTCACCCAGGCCAGTCGCCAAGTAGATCGTATACGAAGCTTGGCCTGCCGGTCCTCTTTCGCTTTCGAACTTGTCGCCTACCGCTCCAAAGCCATTGGTGGTCAAAATGTTACAACATCATTGTGGCCTCCCACTCAACTGAGCTTCGAGCGCCGGATCGATCGAATCCTCGTTGCGACGGAGTGGATTCTGATCGTTCGAGAGAACAATTCGCTCTACACCTTCGTAGAGCGAAGCAGAAATTGACATATGTCATATCACGGAGCCCGTTCATGAATCGACTGTCGTCGCTCATCGAGATCAAATGGTTTCTCGCTCTCGCGTTCTTCACGCCTTTCGTCGTTTCGGCAGATGAGAAGGAAAAGAGCAAGGATGGATCATCGACGAAGCAGGTTCACTATCCGGTCTCCGCGATCGATTTGATCGCTCAGTTGAAGAAGGATGAAGAAGCTCTCTTCAAGATCAAATCGCTTTATGTGCGAGCGAAGGGGACAATTCAGCAAACCCAAGCGTCATCGAAGGAATTTGAAAGGAACGGTCAGAACGCGCAATTAAATATATAATTATATTAATTAGTATACGCCTGAAGATGCTGGCCCGGCATGCAGCCACGTAAATCGTTGATAATCTCGGATGATCGAGCATCCACGCATCGATAGCGCTGCCGCGGTATCTTGGTCAGTCATGATCCTGCGGGCCAGTGATCCGCCCGCCGCCTCATAAGCAGAGGCCAATAATTGAGTTGCTACTGGCACTCTCTCATCAAGGGAGAGACCTCCCCTCACAATAAGATCGATACGGTTTTCTAGTTGGCTAAAATTAACTCCAATCGGGCCGGTATGGACGACTGCCACTCCTAGCAGATCACCATGGACGCTGCGGTAGACCAGAAGAGATCGATGACGCGAGAGGCCAACAACTTCATACTCTTTGCAGAGACCATCTAAAAACGGGTCGGAAACGAATTCCTCCGAGATGGAGTAAATTTTCCCCAGCACGTTCGCCACGAATCGGCTGACCTCAGACGTCATTTCCTGATCGACAGTAGATACGTCGCCCCGCAATCCCTTCTTCGTTGCGACGATCGTTGATGGATCGGGCGAATCGAGCAGGACGCGCGGGACCAATGAAGAAAATCGAGGTCCAATCGTTTCGGCGGCCTCTCGAAAAGCCCGCGCAATAGCCCCATCATTGGGCTGAAACCAGGAGTGACCAGCCTGCATTGCCCCAGGAGGAAGACATTCGGGATAATACTGTGTCACGCGAAGCAGTCTCTGAACGGACTGATCATCATCGGGGCACACCAAATGCTGCCAGCACCAATTACCAAGAGATGACCGCCAAGCAGTGACAGAGCACCATTGATTCACATCTCCGGAATTTCCGTCTTGATGAAAGCAGACGAATAGCGGCAAGTCGGAACCTAATAGAGTCCGCCAAGTCTTTTCTAACTCAGCCCAAACGGCCGATAATCGCTCCTGTTTCGCGCGGTAAAGAAAGCCATATGACTCGTATTTTCTCAAGAGCTCGTCGAAACAAATTCCGTTTCGGCGGAACGGTGAGCCATCCCACCCATCTGACCATTCGATCATTGAGATTCTCGACTTACCTCGCCATTCACCCATTGACAAAAGCAAACCCTTACAGCCCGCTGATTACCGGTTGATTCCAGCACGAAGGAAGCCCAGCCGCGAAGTCGAGCCCTTTGCGAGCAGAGGAGGTAGCTCCATATCCGAGCCCGACTTCGCGCTGAGCAAGCTTGCCATCGGCAGTTCGGGCGTATCCGCCGAGGGCATTAGCCGGATGCACGATGTGGCGGCTTGGAGCATCGACCTCTGAGACCTGTTTTTTGACTGCGCCACACCCTGATTGAAGATGCGTACTGGCCTTAACAAACAGAGCGACAATCAGATACGCAGCGACAATATCGTCGCCTTACATGACTTGCCGCGCATACACGAACGGGTGAAGAGAACTCGCTATCCCCATAGGCGACATCGGAACGAGAATTCGGACTGAAAAAATGAGATATGTTCCCCTGGAAGTCAGTAAAAGCTAGTGGGATGGCCCTTTTTCTGTTACATCCAAGTGAAATGGTCCGAATTCGTATCTGAAAAAAGACTGTAACCTCTGAAGAATCTGCGTTAACAGGGAAGTTCCCCTGTCCGTTTCCTTGTCTTGTGATCGCCTTAAGAAATAGGTGGACGACGCCGTGGCGAGTGCTCCCCCCAATTCTTCATTCGAAGATCAAGAGAAGTCAGGCATCCATCCGGGGTTGCGCCCGGAGGACTTCGAGTGTGGTATCCGATTGCGCGGGGGCGCTGAGGTCGAACATTCGCTAATCCTGGCTCGTGACGGGATGTCGGCATTCGGCAATCTCTTCGAGAGCTATCGTGACTTCTTGATTGCTGTCGCACGAGCTGAGATTTCACCAGACTTGGCGGCGAAGGTTTCGCCATCGGATGTCGTCCAAGATACGTTCACCCAAGCGATCCGGGACTTTCCACGCTTCACAGGGTCAACGGAAGCGGAGTTCAAGGCGTGGCTAAAACAGATTCTGTTGCACAACTTCCTCGACATCGTGAAGCGGTACAAGGGAACCGCCATGAGGAATGTGTTGAAAGAAGTAGCCTTCGATTCTGGCGTGAACGAGCTTCCTCATTCACAAGATAGTCCGAGCAGCATCGCGGCAGCGAATGAACAAATTGAAAGATTTCGAGAGGAACTTCGACACCTGACGGCGGAACAGCAGCGGGTTATTGAACTTCGAAGTATCGAAGGATGGACGTTCAGCAAGATCGGCGAAGAACTGAACAAATCGCCGGAGTCCGTTCGAAAAGTATGGGTACGGGCAATCGAGTCCTTATCCGAGCGATTGAGACCAAACGATGAATCATCATCCGGCTGACCGATTTGACAACCTCGTCGCCGATCTCATCGTGGACTTTCAAAAAAGCCTTGACGACCAAACTCTCGAATCGGCTCCATCGTTCCCAGAAGATCTCCCTCATACGGTCAAGGATCGCTTGGAACGAGCGTACTCCACATTGAAAATCCTTCGCTCGATTCGAGATGAACATTCGAAAGAGTCTGTATTCTCTGGGACAACCCGAACACCTGATGCCCCCCATCCCAGTCGCATTGGGCGATTCGAAATCCGACGCCTCTTGGGAATGGGAGGCTTCGGCATTGTTTACCTTGCCTATGATCCTCGCGTGGAGTGCGAAGTCGCGCTGAAGATTCCGAGACTTGAAGTACTACCCAGCAGCAATTTGAGTGAACGCTTCATTCAAGAGGCACGGGCCGCCTCGCGATTGGATCACCCGAATATCGTCACCGTTCTAGAAAGCGATGCATCGGGTCCGATTCCCTACATCGTTTCAAAATACATTGCAGGCCAATCACTCACGGAGTGGCTGAAGAGTCATCCTGGTCCCCGCGAGGTTCGATTCGCCGCCGAACTCGTTCGTCAACTGGCTGAGGGTATTGAGCATGCACATCAGCGGGGCGTGCTTCATCGCGATATCAAGCCGAGCAACGTTCTCATCCCCGACACCGATAAAGTTTCACCCCGACCGAAGCTCATGGATTTTGGCTTGGCGAAGATTTTGGAATCAGGGGGTGATCTCACCCAATCAGGGGCATTACTTGGGACAGTGAAATACATGTCTCCCGAACAAGCATCGGGGAGAACTGCCGAGATTGGACCAGAGAGTGACATCTATTCGCTGGGAGTGATTCTCTATGAATTGCTGACGGGCCGGCCCCCCTTTCAAGGATCCACCGATCTGCAAACATTGAGAATGATTGAAACAGAGGAGCCAACGTCCGTCCGCCGCATTCGGAGAAATACGTCGATCGATCTAGAGACCATCTGTTCGAAGTGTCTCGAAAAGAAGCCCGAAAAAAGGTACCGCACGGCACAATCTCTGGCGGACGATTTGAAACGATATCTTGCGGGCGAACCGATCGAAGCTCGCCCGATATCCTCCGTCGAACGACTTACCAAGTGGGCAAAACGTCGCCCTGGGTTGGCTATTGCACTAACTACGTCTTCCCTAGCGATTGTTTCTCTATTAGTAGTTTCACTTTGGTATAACGCGCGACTTTCCCGATCACTGTCTCACGAAGAAGCTGCCCGCAAACTAGCCGATACACAGCTTCAAAAGACGCGCGAGATCTCCTATGCATCCGATATGCGAATCGCTCGGCAGCTATGGCAACGATCCCAAATAAAAGGGATGGAAAGAATTCTGAATAGATATCTGCCGCAGCCCAACGAACCGGATCTGCGTGGGTTTGAATGGTGGCATCTTTATCATCTGCCGAAGCGCGGAGCAAACATTCTTTCCGGTCATCAAGGTGCGGTAAAAACTGCGGCAGCGACTCTTGATTCGTCGTTGATTGCCACAGGCGATCAAGGCGGAAATGTCCGAATTTGGGAGGCCGATTCAGGGAGGATCCTCTTCCAATTCCAGACCGACGCAAAGGGAGATGTCGATTCGGTCGACTTCCATCCCGATGGAAAACATTTAGCGTGCACCTCCGATCGCGACATCGAAATATGGGACATTTCCGAGAGGAGGAGGTTACATACTCTTCGAGGACATTCTGATTGGATTAGCTCAGTCTGCTTCTCAAAAGATGGCAAAACATTAGCGAGCGGAGCAGCGGACAAGAAAGTCATCTTTTGGGACGCCATCGCTGGTCAAAAAATTCAAGAAGTGGAAGCTCACGACGATTGGGTTCGCACCGTTCTGTTTGTGACATTCCAAGATTATTTCGTCAGTTCCTCCAACGACCGAAAGGTACGCATCTGGAGAAGAAATGAACAAGTTCCAGGGGCGTGGGCACCGTTCGAAGAACTGGGCCATCCATACGACAGAGATGCCTTATGTCGATTTTTGGCAGCGGAATCTCCAGGACCGTTATTGGTCGGCACTTGGACAGATTCCTCAATCGTGACCTGGGATCTTCGAGATAATCGCCTCGGGAAAATTATCGATCGGCAGAATGATCCTTTCGGAGCCGGAGCAGTTGCTGTCAATACTCAATCTCCGGAAATTGTCGCTGTAGCGAGGTCGGGGAGCGAGATTCGTATAGCCTCCGATGCGGGAGACCTTGGTGACACCATTAACATTCTCTCGGGGCACTCCGACGTCATTGATTCCTTATCATTCATGAGAGATGGGAGGCTGCTTTCAGGGTCGGTTGATTCGACCGCGCGAATCTGGAACACCTCTACGACTCCACTAGGCTCGACCTTTGATACCGGGATCAAGGTTCAGTGGATTTCGTTCAGTAAAGACAATCGCAGAGTCGCCGTCAGCCATACCGATCATGTGAAGGTATTCGAGGTCGCATCGTCAAAAGAGTTAATGACACATTCGGATCCCGTCGGCATCAGAACCACCGCGATCTCTCCTGATGGATCTTTCGTTCTTGAATCGACGTATGATGGATACCTTCGAGCACGCTCTGTTGAGGGTGGCAAGATCCTTTGGTCTCAGTACCTCGAGCGATTTCCGACTTGTCCACCGCGATTTTCCGAGGATGGGACCATGGTGCTCGCAACAGATGCAGGGAAGCCAAAGAACGTTATTTTGTTTAATGCGGCGAACGGCAATCCGTTAAGACAATTCACTTTCGAGCATACGCCTTCGAATGCCGTTTGGTCGAAAGATAATCGAACTTTTGGAATCATTCATGAAGGTGAGCTTCAATCCTTCGATTGTCAAACCGGTCATTTATGGAGATCGGCGCTTAAACGGGGACCGGATCGGCAGATAATTGGGTCCCACTGGGTGTAAAGTGCTCGAAGAGC